>JARIEY010000071.1 GCA_031127085.1 Gemmatimonadota bacterium
GAAGGCGTCCACCAGCGGGCGCAACCGCGCGCGCCCTTCCTCAATGCCAATGGCGATAGGCTCGTCGCTGAGGTTGCCGCTCGTCATCACCAGCGGCCGTTCGGCCGCCTCGAGCAGCAGGTGATGCAGCGGCGTATAGGCGAGCATGATGCCCAGTCGGTCGAGCCCCGGCGCGAGCGACGGCGCGAGCGACGGAGCGAGCGCGGTGTCGTCGCGCGGCCGCAGCAACACAATGGGACGGCCGGGCGACTGCAGCACACGCGCTTCGTCCAGGCTGACGTGGGCCAGGGCCTGCGCCTCCGCGAGCGTGCGCACCATCACGGCCAGCGGCTTGGCGTCGCGGTGCTTGCGCATCCGCAGCCGGCGGATCGCCGAGTCGTTGGTGGCATCGACCGCGAGATGGAAGCCACCCAGGCCGCGCAGTGCGACCACCGCCCCCATATGCAGCGCCGTCGCAGCCAGCAGCAGCGCCGTCTCGCCGTCCGCGCGCTCCCCATCTTCCACCCCTTCGAACCAGAGCCGCGGCCCGCAGTCGGGACAGGCTACGGTTTCGGCGTGGAAGCGCCGGTCGCTCGCATCCGCGTACTCCGCGGCGCAACGCGGACAGGCCGTGAACGACTTCATCGACGTGCGCGCGCGATCGTACGGCAGCCGGTCGATGATCGTGTACCGCGGCCCGCAGTCGGTGCAGGTGATGAACGGGTGGCGGAAGCGGCGGTCCGCGGTGTCGAACAGTTCGCGCTCACACGACGCGCACGTGGCGATGTCGGGCGGCACGGGCCTGAGCGTGTCGGCGTCCTCGCTCTCGCGGATGGCAAAGCCGTCCACGCCGTCGACGTCGACCACCGTCGACTCCACGGCCTCGATGCGCGCGACCGGCGGCGCGTCAACGCGCAGCGCGCGCGCAAAGGCATCGAGCTGCGCCGCGGCCCCCTCGAGCCGAATCTCCACCGTCCCCGCGACATTTCGCACCCAACCGGAGAGGCCAAGCCGCACCGCAAGCCGGTGCACGAACGGCCGGAATCCGACGCCCTGCACCACGCCGGTCACCGTCAGACGACGAGCTACCAGGGGCGGGGCGGCGGCCATCAGGCCCTCGCCAGCGGCCCGACCGATCGGCGCAAAAAGTCGAACCACTCGGCCATTCCGTCGCCGGTCATCGCCGAGACGCGGATGAACTGCAGACGCGGATTCACCTGCAGGCAGTTTTGCACCGCGCGATCAGCGTCGAACGGCACATACGGCAGCAAGTCGGTCTTGGTCAGCACCACCCAGTCGGCCTTCTCGAACATCTTGGGGTACTTCAGCGGCTTATCCTCGCCTTCGGTGACCGTGAAGAGCACCACGCGCGCGCGCTCCCCCAAGTCCCAACTCGCCGGGCAGACGAGGTTGCCCACGTTCTCGATGATCAGCAGGCGGGTCGCATCGAGATCGATATGATCGAGCGCGTCGTTCACCTGCAGCGCATCCAGATGGCAGGCGCCGCCGGTGACAATGGCCTGCACCAGACGCCCCGTGTGCGCGGCCAGCCGGTCGGCGTCGTTCTGCGTCTGGCAGTCGCCGGCCACCACGGCGATGTCGAGCGGCTCGGCCAGTTCGGCGAGCGTGCGCTCGAGCAGGGTCGTCTTCCCCGCCCCGGGTGATGACATCAGGTTGATGGCGGCGATGCCGTGCGCTTCGAGTCGCGCGCGCACCTGCGCCGCCAACTCGTCGTTCCGCGCCATCACGCGCTCGCGCACTTCAATCTTGCGGACGGTCATCTTCCTCGATCTCGAACCAGGTCACCTGAAAGATGTCACCGTGCGGGCGCGTCAGCACGGCCTTGGTGCCGTTCCACGGCGGATGGCTGAACACCGCCTCGAGACAGAACTCCAGCGCCGAGGGCTCCACGCCGCTCTCGGTGCCGACTTCCACTCCCACCGCCACGCAGCGCGCCACGTCAGGCCCCAGCCGCTCTTCCGCGAGCCGGCCGATCTCCATGGCCAGGCTCAGCTCATGCACCGACGCCCCCCGACTTTGGGGTGCAGGTATGCCCCCAGGCCCGCAGCCGTTCGATCACCCGGGCGATGCACGGATCAACCCCCGCCTGCACCGCCGGCGAGAGCTCGGTGGCAATGTCGATGACCAGCGGCACCACGCCCACCGCGCAGGTATCGGCCGGGAGGGTGCCGCGAAACTCGCTCACGGCAAGCACCTCGCGCAGGTCCACCTGGTGGGGCGACAGCTTGTTGTGGTCGGTGACGAGCGGAATCTGCTCGCGCTCGAGCAGGAGAACCGTGCCCGGGGGATGCCGCTGGGTGTTGATGGCGTCGAGAAACATGAGGCGCGATGAATCCTCGATGTCAGGAAGCAGCGCCATGCCCCACGTCCCGCCGTCGATCAGCTTCACGTCTTCGTCAAAGTCCCACTCGGCCTGCAGCCGCTGCAGCACCTGCAGGCCGAGCCCGTCGTCCCCCATCACAGGGGACCCGACGCCGATTACTGCGGTTTGACCCACGTTGGATGCTCTCCCGTGTGCCAGGGAACCGAGGGGTGATCGCCGAGATCGCAGTCTTCGAACTTCTCGTGCGACGCGACGAAACGACCGCCCGTGAGCATCGATGATACCACGCCGGCGCGCTCGATGTAATCCGCGCGGATGGCGAGGTAGATGTGAATCGAGAAAAAGATCGGGTACAACCAGGCCACGGTGTGATGCACCACGCGCACCCCCTGCAGCCCGCCCATCATGCCCGGCACCCACTGGAAGATCGTGAAGAAGAAGCCGCCGGGATTCGACTGCCCGTACAGAGTGAAGCCGGTGATCATCATGATCGTGGTGCCGACGTAGATGGCCGTGTACGCCACCTGCGCCAGCGGATTATGCCCCACGAAGTGCGGCTGGATTTTGGGATCGAGCGTGAGGTACGACTTCAGCATCGCCCCCATATGCCCGATGTTGGCGCGGGTAAACGGCCAGAGCGCCGGCCACCGCTCGAACTGGTTGCCGGCGAAGAGCCAGTAGACCCGGATGATGCCCGCGAACACGATGACGGTTGCCGCCAGGAAGTGCACGAACCGGAAGCGCCCCATCAGGAAGTGGCCGCTCGCCTCGCCCGCGCTGACCCAGAACGGGAAGCTGATGAACAGCCCCGTGCCGAAGAGCACCACGAGACTGACGGCCGCCAGCCAGTGGGAGACGCGCAGCGGCGCCCCCCAGAGGTAGATCCACGTAATGTCGCCGCGCATCCGCGGCAGCCGCGTGTCGAACCACGGCAACCGGGCAGGCGGTCTGGCCGGGCCGGTGGTCATTGGACCTTGACCTCCGCCAGCAGGCCGCCGTCGGCGTCCAGCACGTGCACGCCGCAGGCGAGGCACGGGTCGAAGGAGTGGATGGTGCGCAGGATCTCGAGCGGCTGATCGGGGCGCGCCAGCGGATGATTGTCCACCAGAGCGGCCTCGTAGGCCCCCATCTGCCCCTGCGCGTCACGCGGCGAGCAGTTCCACGTGCTGGGCACCACGCACTGATAGCGCGAGATCTTGCCGTCTTCGATCTGCACCCAGTGGCCCAGTGCGCCGCGCGGCGCGTCCAGGTAACCGTAGCCCTGTGCCTTGGCCGGCCAGGTGGACGGATCCCACTTGTCCTTGGTGAAGGTCGCCGTGTTGCCGTTCTTCACGTTGGAGATCAGTTGGTTGAACCAGTCCTCCATCTTGTGCGCCAGCAGCACGGTTTCGATGCCGCGGGCTGCCGTGCGGCCGAGGGTGGAGAAGAGGACGGCCGGTCCCACCTGGAGCTTGCCCAGCGCCGCGTTGACCAGTTCCTGAATGTCCTTGTGCCCCGAGGCATAGCCCACGAGCATGCGGGCGAGCGGCCCCACCTGCATCGGCTTGCCTTCGTAGCGCGGCGCCTTCATCCACGTGTACTTCTTTTCGCCCTGCAGGTACTCGTACGGCGCCTTGGGCCCCGTGTACTTGGGACTCGTCTCGCCCTCCCACGGGTGCAGCCCCTTGTCATCGCCGCCCTCGTACGTGTACCACGACGAGTTGATGTACTCGGCCACCTTCTTGTGGTCGTACTCGTGGACCGTGGTCAGGTCCTTGGCCATGATGATGCCGCGGGGGAAGTAGAGCGAGTTCAGGTCGCGCGGATCGGACTCCGGGAACTCGCCGCACGCCAGGAAGTTCGGCACGCCGCCGCCGATGGCGCCCCAATCCTTGTAGAAGCCGGCGATCGCCACGAGGTCGGGCCAGTAGACCTGCTCCACGAAGTCCTTGGCGCGCTTGATCATCCCCATCACGTCGGCCAGGCGCACCGCGTTGATGGTCGCCGTTTCGTCGAGGTTGATGGCGCTCGCCATCCCGCCGACGAGAAAGTTCGGATGCGGATTCTTGCCGCCGAAGACCGCGTGCAACCGGATGACGTCGCGCTGCCAGTCGAGCGCTTCGAGATAGTGCGAGACGGCCATCAGGTTGGCTTCGGGGGGCAGCTTGTAGGCCGGGTGCCCCCAGTAGCCGTTGGCGAAGATGCCCAACTGCCCCGACGCGACAAACTTCTTGAGGCGCGCCTGCACGGCGGCAAAGTGCGCCGCGTCGTTGTTGGGCCACGGCGAGATGGAGCGGGCCAGCGCCGCCGCGCGGTTGGGATCGGCGCCGACGGCGCTCACGACATCCACCCAGTCGAGCGCGTGCAGGTGGTAGAAGTGAATCACGTGGTCCTGGATGTACTGCATCCCGTGGACCAGGTTGCGGATGATATTCGCGTTCGCCGGGACCTTGATGTCGAGCGCGTCTTCCACGGCGCGGCACGAGGCGATGGCGTGCACCGTGGTGCAGACGCCGCAGATGCGCTGCGTGAAGGCCCACGCGTCGCGCGGGTCGCGCCCGGTCATGATGGTCTCGATGCCGCGGAACATCGTCGCCGTCGCCCAGGAGCCGTTGATCTTGCCGGCCTCCGCCTGCACTTCGATGCGCAGGTGCCCTTCGATGCGGGTAATCGGATCGACTACGACCTTGGTGCTAGCCATTGTTGCTGTCCTCCGGCGAGGCGGGCGCGTGTTCCGGGAGCTGCTTCATGTTCTTGCGGCTGCGGATCTGGTGGAGCACGGTCATGCCCGCGTGCGCGGCCACGCCCGCGGCGGCGCCGATGGCCAGCGACGCGCCAATCGTGTCGATGCGTTCCTCGACGCCGAACCCGCCCACGTTGGGGAGCCGGCGATAGAACGGCGACATCGTGTCCCAGAAGTACGGCTCGGTGCACCCGATGCACGGATGGCCGGCCCCGATGGGCCAACTGGTGCGCTGGTTCCACTGCACAATCGGACAGGGCGAGTACGTCGCGGGGCCCTTGCACCCCACCTGATACAGGCACCAGCCGCGGCGCGCGTTCTCGTCGTCGAAGACCTCCACGTACTGGCCGGCGTCAAAGTGCGCGCGACGCGAGCATTGGTCGTGGATGCGGTTGCCGTACGCAAAGAGCGGACGCCCCTCGCGATCGGTGGACGGGAGACGCCCGAAGGTGAGGTAGTGCACGACCGTTGCCGTGACTACGTCGCCGATGGGCGGACAGCCGGCGATGTTGATGATCGGCTTGTTCTTGATGATGTCGCGCACCCCCACGGCCCCCGTGGGGTTCGGGCGCGCGGCCTGCACGCTGCCCCAGTGTGCGCATGCGCCAAGCGCAATGATCGCCGCGGCCCCCTCGGCCGCTTCCTCGAGATGCTGGCGAATCGTCTTGCCGGCCACGCAACAATAGATGCCGTCTTCCTTCGTTGGCACCGAGCCCGTCACGATGAGGACGTAGGAGCCCTTGTTCTTGGCCATCGAGTCGGCGCGCGCCTTTTCGGCGGCGTGTCCGGCGGCGGCCATCAGGGTCTCGCTGTAGTCCAGGGACACGACGTCGAGGACCAGATCGCCGATCGTCGGCGCTTCAGACCGGATGGTGCTCTCGACGCACCCCGTGCATTCCTGCATCTCGAGCCAGATGACGGTCGGGCGCTTCTGCGTCTCCAGTGCCTTGGCCACCGAGGGCGCGGCCGCGCTCCCCAGCCCCAGCACCACGGCCATCTCGGTACAGAACTCGAGGAAGCTGCGGCGTGAGACGCCGCTCTCTTCGAGATGCTCGCCCAACGTCGAGCCATCGAGCCACGGCTCAGCTTTGCGAAGGAACATGCCGGTCTGCCCCCCTTCCAGGCACTCGTTGCGACCGCCGGTGAGGTGGCCCCGTTGCGCGCGCCGCGAAACAGACGGCCGCACACCACGAGCACCGGCAATCCCCGTACTCCGGCCAGTCGCCGGATTGGGGGACATAGTGAGGCAAGTCGCTGACGAGCTACAAGGGGAAAACTCCCGCAGGGATGTGGGAGTTATTACGGACTTAATCCCTTACGGACGCGTTGTCCGCCGTTCGACCAACAGCGCATTGGCCACGGGCCGTTCGCCCCCGGGGTCACTGGGACGGTTCACCACCCGACCGCCAACCACCAGCGCCGTCGAACCGCCACCGTCGAGGTTCAGCGCGTGGGCGACGCCGAATCCGCGAAGGAACTCGGCCGCTTCAACCAGCGTCATCCCGGCGCTGGCGGGACTGCGGCCATCAATGGCGACCACGAAAAGGTGGCTGGTGTCGGCATCGAACCCGATCAGGCTGCGCGGATGGCGGACATCGGTGTTGCTCTTGCCCGTGAACTCGCGCCCCGCCGACTCGGCGACACTCGCCGCGCCATCACGCACGATCAACGGCCACCCGCCAATCAGTTGGTCCAAGGGGCCAACGAACGGCACCCAGCCGGCGTGCACGTCGAAGCCGCGGCGCGCGGCCGCGATGGAATCGAGCCGCGAAGCGGCGGCGCCGTACGCCACGAGCGCCGCTTCACCGGCTGCAAGCGGCGCGCTCGCGAGCGCTGAATCAGCGCCCACGTCGGTGATGCGACCACGCCCCCGCAGCTGCAGCGAATCGCGCCAGCTGCCGCGGCCCACCGTCACGCGCAGTTCGCGCGCCGTTTGCGTCGAGTCGGCGCGGCGCCGCCCGTTGGCCTCGGGGAACCAGAGCACCAACCCCTGGCCGTTGCTCGGCACCACGTTGACGCCGTCGAGCGCCCACTGCGCGCGCGATGAATGCACGGTGCCGGCAAAGACAAAGCGATCGATCACCGGCTGCCCGCGCCGCGTGATGCCAAACTGCCCGCGCGCGCTCTTGATCGGACCGCGCGGCACACCGCTCCACGACAGTGCGCGCCAAATGCGCCCGTCGCTGACCTGATTGTTGACGCTCTCCCCGGTCTTGAGGTCGAAGAAGTCGGCGTTGATGGCCACCTGCACGTCGTGTCCGTTGGCGCTGGCGCGACGCACCATCTCGGTCACCTTTTCGCGGCCGCGCAGCGAATCGAACGCCCGCACGCTGCGCACCGCCCACGCGCCACTACGCAGGTCGACGCGCACCACGTGGGCACGCCACGGCCCCTGCTGGCGCACGACGTAGGTGTGCACGATCCCCGGCGCGATCGTGTCGACGACCATTGAGTCCGGAGCCGCCTGCTGCGCACCGAGCGGAAGGGCGAGCGGGGTGACCAGCGTCCCCACGACAACGGCAGCACACCACGTGCGCGAACAACGACAAGGAAACATCAGCGATCCAGAAGATGAGGTCGCAGAAATCTACGTGCCGTCAACCGGCGCGCCGGGGGCGACGCGCGGGAAGGGCCGCGACTGACCAAAGACCGCTTCGGCCTGCACCGTCCCCGCCACGGCACCGAGCGCGTGCTCCATCTCGTCGCGCGCCTTTCGCAGCACCGAGCGATAAAGGGGCCGGTACGCCCACAGCCCCAAGGCGGCCACGCCAAGACCGATGCCTCCGCCCGCACCGAGCCCCAGGAGCACACCCAGTCCCGCCGCCTTGCCGAGCACCGCCGATGACAGCACGCCCACGAATCCGCCGAGCACGCCGGAAATCCAGCGCGACGCCAGCACGTTGCGCCGAACGCCCGGGCGCAGGTCGGCCGTCATCGTGAGCACGCTGCGATTTCCCGCGTCGCCTTCGCTGCGCAGCGTCACGTGCACCTGCTTGGCCTCAAGACTCTGGTGCAGGTTCATCCAGGTCCAGTTCACCTGCCCCGCCATCGCCCCGGCAGCGCGTACGACGACCCCGGAGAGGTCAAAGACGGCGACCCCGCCGTCCAATGGATGCCCCCCTACCGTCTCGCGAAAGACCAGCGAGTATGGGGGCTGCGCCAGAACGGAACCCAGCGTGTTGAGCACCTCCGCGGGAGCCGCCGCGACCGAGACGGAGACGGCAATGCTGCGCTCGCTCGTGCCGAGCGCCCACGTGGCCGCTTCTTCGGAAATGCCAGTCTCGGGTGAACGCAACGCGCCGGCATGCTCACGTGGCAGTTCTGCCAGCGCCATCGCCACGTACTGCCGGGAGATGCCGGCCTCGGCGGCAGCGGCCGCAACGTCCTGCAACTTGTAGGCGGCCGTGGGTACGGCGGTCGAGACATCCTGCTCGGCCGCCGCGCGCACCGAGATTTCGCGCTGCGCATCGATCCGCCGCAACGCGTCGGCCTGCAGATGGGCCGCGCGGCGCCAGACCTCGGCCGCTTGCGACTCGCTGACCAGCGCGGGCAACCCGGCGGGGAGCGGATCAGACGATTGGCGCTGCGCCGCGGGGGCCTCGGCCAGCGCCTGGGCCAGCGCATCGGCCAACGCCTCGCCGCTCTCGTAGCGCTGCGCGGGGTCCTTGGAGAGTGTCCGGTCGATCACATCGGCCAGGGCACGAGGCACCGCAGGCGCGCGCTCGGCGAGGGGTGGGGCCGGCCGCGTGGCATGCGCCAGCAGCACCGCCGGTCCCTCGAACTCATCAAACGGCAAGCGGCCACTGAGCAACTGGTAGCCCACGACGCCGAGCGCGTAGAGGTCACTCCGCCCGTCGAGCGGAAGCCCCTGCACTTGCTCGGGGCTCATGTAGTGCAGCGTCCCGAGCATCGTGCCGTCCTGGGTCAGGCGCGCATCGCCCGGCGCCTTGTGATGCGCAATGCCAAAGTCCGTGACGAGCACGCGTCCGCTCTGCCGTTCGAGCAGAATGTTCTCCGGCTTCACATCGCGGTGCACCACGTTGGACGCGTGGGCGTAGGCCAGCGCCCACGAGACGTCGCGCAGGATGCGCACCGCCTCCGCTGGCGGAAACGGGCCGCGCGCACGCAGGCGATCCGCGAGGGACTCGCCCTCCACGTACGCCATCGCGAAAAAGGCCGTGTCGCCGGCCTCATCCGCGCGATACACCGGCACCACGTTCGGATGCGCCAGCCGCGCGGCGGTGCGCGCTTCGCGAAGAAACCGCTCCCGCGTCACCGGCTGCGATGCGAGCAACGACGGCAACACCTTCAGCGCGACGAGCCGGTCGAGCTTCAGATCGCGCGCCAGATACACGATGCCCATCCCGCCCCGTCCGATCTCGCGTTCTACGCGAAACTGTCCGCCCAGCGCCTCGGCCAGCGATGGAAACTCACGGGTGAAGTCGGTCGGCATACGTGGATTCTAAACGGTTCGCGCCGCCACGGGGTTTCGCGGGGCGTACCCCGCACCGCCGCACTACACCGACGGCGGCCCGAACAGCGCGGCGAATCGGCCGTATCCCTCGCCCTCGAGCTGATCCACCGGTATGAACCGCAAGGCTGCCGAGTTGATGCAGTAGCGCAGACCGTCAGGGCCGGGGCCGTCGGGAAAGACGTGCCCCAGATGCGAGTCGCCATCGGCCGATCGCACTTCGACGCGCCGCATCCCGTAGGCGCGGTCCTCGTGCTCGCGCACCCGCTCGGGCTCCACAGGCTGCGTGAACGACGGCCACCCCGTCCCCGAGTCGAACTTGTGCACCGACGCAAAGAGGGGCTCGCCCGACACCACATCGACGTAGAGGCCCGCCGCATGATGATCCCAAAACGCGTTCGCGAATGGCGGCTCGGTGGCGCTGCACTGCGTCACCTCGTACTGCAGCGGCGTGAGCTGCGCGCGCAGGGCGGGCTGGTCTGGCTTGCGGGTCATCAGGGCCTCCGAGTGCGTGTCGTTGGGTCTGCGTTCAATCCCCGTGCGCCCGCGGTTGTTCCCAGGGCGCAGTCAACGCGCGCGGAACCAGGTGGCCTCGAGCGTCGACCAGACGTGCGGCGCGCCGCGCGACACGTATTCGGCGCTCGTCTGGTGCGCCAGAAACGCCGCTTCAATACTGCGCCACCGCAGGCGCACGCCGGCCTGCAGCTCGGTAACCAATGGCCGGGCCGCCACGCGCGCACTCGCCCGGAACAGCGCGCCGTGCAGCACCTCGTTGCGCGCTACGCCACGGAGCAAGGCGTCCCCTTCAAGCCACACCCGCGGTCGGCGCGACGGGGCTGACCACACACCGACCGGCGCACCGAGCCGTGCGCCCACACCGCCTCGCACCTCAGTGAGCAGATTTCCCAGCGAGGCGCCGGCCCGCGGCCGCACGTCCACCGCACCGTAGCGGTGCCGGCGCTCCGCATCCACGGACACGGCCACCACGGGCTCCGTCGGCACTTCGTCCCCCCACGTGATGGGTCGGTTGAAGTGCGGCGCGAGGTCGTGAAAGAACTTCTGAATCGGCTCGGCAAGGCTCAGCGCGCCGGTCACGCCCACCGTCCAGCCCGCCTCGAGCATCAGCGTCCCGCGCTCCGCGCGACTCGTCGACGCAAGCCAGAGCACCCCAGCGTCGGGCCGGCCGCCTGGCGTTGGGTCGGGCATGCGACGTGGACGAACCGCGGTATAGATGTTCTGACCGAAAACCCATCGATGCGTTGCGCACCCGGGAGCTTCAGCAGGGCAACCGCCCACCGCGCGCTCCAGCCGACGCGCCCACCGCGCGGTACCGGCGTAGTCCAGCGTGAGGCGCACGCCGCTGGTGTACTCCTCGTCTGGGCGGTCCCACGGATACTGCCAGAAGTTGAAGGCGTCGTTGTCGGCGCGCACCGTGACGGCGCGCTGCGCGCGCGCACCGGCCGGCGCGATGAACACGCCGGCCACCGCGATGCCGAGCAAGGCGCGTCGAGCTACCGCGCCGCGAACCACTGCGCCCCGAATCACCGCGCGGGCTTGGGCTTGAGCAGAAGATCCTGGAAATCGAACGAGAAGTCCGTGTCCGGATCGGCCGCCACGAGCTTCACCTGATCGATGCTCCCGTCGGCGTTCAGCTGGAACGTGACAAACGCGTCGGCGCGCATCTCGCGGTCATCCCAGCGTGCGAGGAAGGTGTCGTGCTGCCAGTGCACCAGCTCGCCCTGCAACTGCGGCGTGTGTGCCAATGCCATCCGCAGCCGGCCGTTGGCCATCGTCACCCGCACCTCACCGTACCAGGCGTCCTCGTACACGCCGGCGTACTTGGAGAGCGCGAGCGATGGCTTGCTCAGCGAATCCCGCCCCGCCGCCGTGGCGCCGCGAGCTGCCGCAGTCGCGGCCTTCTGCCGCTGATTCAGCGCCGCGTAGCCGCCAACGAAATCCCACGGCGGCCGCGTGCCGAGTGCGTAATCGAGCAGCGACCACCCGAGCGCGGAGAACATGGGCGTCTCCGTGTTGGTGAGCACCGCCACCCCGACGCGCGCCTCGGGAATGAACGCGAGGAACGACAGGTAACCCGGCAGTCCACCGGTATGCCACAGCATATTGCGACCGCGGAAGTCGTTGGTTTGGAAGCCCAGCGCGTACAGGTTGAACTGCTTGCTCAACGGCGCAATCTCCGCCGGCGCCGGCGCCGTACCCATCGGCGTCACGCCGGTCCAGATCTCGCGGGCCGTGCGCGTGCTCACGAGGCGCGAGCCGTCAGCCAGACGCCCGCTGTCGAGCTGCACCTGCAGCCACTTGGCGATGTCGCGCGCGCCGGCGTTGATGCCACCCGCGGGATTGGTGTTGTCGCTGACCATCGGCGCGATGACGCGCACCGCGCCGTCCACTTCGGCGTGCGTCGTGGCCACGTCGTCCACGCCGGCGGCGTCGCTGTGGCGCACGGTGCTCGCCGCCATCCCCACGCGCGCCAGGATGCGCTCCTGCACGAACTGCTCCCACGAACGCCCGCTGATGCGCTCAATCACCTCGCCGGCCACGAGATAGAGCACGTTGTCGTAGGCGTAGGCGGTGCGGAACGACGTCGCCGGCTTGATGAAGCGCAGGCGCCGCATGATCTCCTTGCGATCATACGTCGAGGCGGGCCACCACAGCAGGTCTCCCGCGCCAAGCCCCAGCCCCGACCGGTGCACGAGCAGGTCGCGAATCGTGATCTCCCGCGTCACGAACGGATCGTACATCGCAAAGTCGGGGAGGTAGCGAATCACGGGGGCATCCCACTCGAGCTTCCCCTCCTCCACCAGCATGCCGAGCGCGGTCGCCGTGAACGCCTTGGTATTCGACGCAATGCCGAAGCGCGTATCGGGCCCCACCTTGTCAGGCGCCCCCAGCTTCTTCACGCCGTAGCCTCGGGCCACCACGACTTTGCCGTCCTTCACCACGGCAATCGCGGCGCCCTGGTTGCCAAAGGTCTTGAGCGCGCGCTCGACGATGCTGTCGATCGCAGCAGGGGTCTGTGCCGAGGTCGACAACGGCGCGGCGAACAACGGAGCGGCGAGCAGCGCGAACAGGCGACGGCGCATGGTCGTTTCGGGTGTGGGAAGGGTGGAAGATGCGGCCGCGGGCGAGCGCGCGGCAGTGGGCAACTGACTCGACCGGCGTACCGCCGTAGTGAGCGTCGCGCCGGCGGCTGGTGCGCCGCCGCGGTCAGTGTCCGCTGACCCCGCCCATCGACGCGCGCACCCGCGCCGCAAGTTCGTGCGACGTGAACGGCTTCTGCAGGAAGTGCATCCCCGGTTCCAACAGCCCTCGGTTGTTCACGATGTCCGACGGGTACGCCGACATGAACAGGCAGGGCAGCGCGGGGTTGAGCTCGCGCAGACGCGCCGCCACCTCCACCCCGGTGAGCTTGGGCATCACGACATCCAGCAGCGCGAGGCAGACCGTCCCCTCCGCGCCCCGCATCAGATCGGCCGCCTCCATCGGTTGCGAGGTGGCAAGTACGGTGTAGCCGAGGGCCTCAAGCATTCGGGTCGTCACCTGCAGCACGACCTCCTCATCCTCCACGAGCAACACGGCCTCCGCACCGCCGACCGGCGCGGACGCGTCGCCTTCGTTCCCCGCCGCGCGTCCATAATCGCGCGGAAGGAAGACAGTAATCGTCGTCCCGGCGCCGACCGCGCTCTCCACGGTCACGAAGCCGCCGTTCTGGTGCGCCACCCCATACACGGTGCTCAAGCCGAGTCCGGTCCCCTGCCCCTCCTGCTTGGTGGTAAAGAAGGGCTCAAAGATGTGCGCCACGGTCTGCGCATCCATCCCACATCCCGTGTCCTGCACCGCCACCGCCACAAACTCGCCAGGGACGACGTCGGCGTGCGCACCGGCTACCTGTGCGTCGACGAGGACGTTGGCCGTGCGCACTTCGATGCGCCCGGCGCGGGCCATCGCGTCGCGCGCGTTGGCGCACAGGTTGGTGAGCACCTGGTTGATCTGGGTAGGATCGGCGCGCACCGTCCACAGCGCGTCCGCGGGG
>JARIEY010000072.1 GCA_031127085.1 Gemmatimonadota bacterium
GCCCCTTGGCGGTGTTCTCGAGCGTCGTGACCGTGATGTCGTTGGTCCCCTTGGCCGCGTCGCCGCTCCCGTCCTGCAGGTGCAGCCAGTTCTTCTTCATTACTTCGGGGTTGTACTTCACCACCACGCCGCGGATCGTCACCGTCTTGCCGGCGAGCGCGTCCTTCTTGGCCCAGGCCTCCGCGATGGTCATCGCGTCCGGGCCCGTCGCCTTGTCCACCTTGCCAACCTTCACGGTCTCCACCGGCGGCGTGCCCATGCCGGCCGGGGCGCCACCCATCGCGCCGCCCGAAGCCTGCGCGTCGCTGCCATCAGGCGTCAGCGTGCCGAAGTAGACCTCGGCAAACGTGCGCTTGAGCGACTTCGACTCGAAGTCGGTCATGAGCATCGGGTTGTACACGCGCACCGACGCGCCCACGGCGGTCGGCGTCTGCGGCACCGCGGCCCACGTCTCACCCTGCGGCGTCTTCACCTTGAGGTAGCTGTAGGGCGGTGCATCGAGCTTTTCGAGCACCGGGCCGGCCAGCGCGCTCGCGCCAGCCGGCGCGGCGGCATCGGCCGTTGCTGCGCCGCTCGGCGCGCCCGGGGCGTCACTCAGCGGCACTTTGGCCGGATCGGTCTTGGATGAGTTGCAGCCGGCGACGAGAGCCGCGAGCAGCAGGGGAAGGGCGCCACGCATATGAAGCACTCCGGAAATGGTCGTATTCGGTCCAGCACACCCTGCGCCAATCTAAAACGGTGCACCTGCAAACGGGGGGCGGCGCTTCGTGCGGCGCCACCCCCGATCGGTCGTCCGGTGCCTCAGCGCACGGCGGTGCCGCGTCCTACGGGGTGCGGCGGTGCAACGGCGCGGCGTCCGAGGCGCCCGGGAGGGCCGACGGACGAACGCTCACCGCCTTCATCTTCTCCTTCGCCTTCCCCTTCTCACCCTCCTTTCCTTCGGGCGGCGTGCTGTGGCAGTCCGAGCAGGGCCCAGTCTTCCAATCTGTTCCCACGTCCACTGGGTGCTCGTAGCCGATCCCCTCGAGCGACACTTGCGCCTTCTTTCCGGCCACCTGCTGGCCAACGATCGTGTGGCACGTGTTGCAGTCGTTGGTCAGCACCTTGCCGGCCTGGTCCACGTGCTTGCCATCGTGGCAGCGGAAGCACCCCAGGAAGTACATGTGGCCGATGTTGTCCGGGAAGTTCTTCCAGTCCGTTTTCATCGACGGGAAGTAGTTCTTGGCAAACAGGCTCTGCACTTCCGTGATCATGCGTTCGATCGACGCCGACTTCGGCTTCACGAGTTCGGGGAAGTTGACCTGGTAGTACTCCTGAATCGCCGTGCGAATGCTGTCCTTGCCAATGGCGGCGGAAGAGTACGAGTCCTCGAGCACGTGCACCGAGAGGTCCTTCGCGCTCGGCAGTTCGGGATCGATCCAGCCGAGCGCCATGAGGTGGTTCACCATGCGGCTCGGATTGCGGTACTGGTGCGCCGGACGGTTGTGGCAGTCCACGCAATCCATGCGACGGTACTCGCCCTTGGTCGAATCGTCCGCGGTGAACGGCAGTTCGGTGCTGCGGAAAATGCGCACGGCGCCATCCGGCCCTTCGCTGCGAATCCAGGGAATCGACTGACGGCGCTCGTCGGTGGCGACGTACGTCACCTTGTTGCGGATGTTCATATGCCAGTGGATGCCCGACGTCGGCCCCGCTTCCTTGTTGCCGCCGCCGACCTTGATCAGCAGGTCGATCGTCGACTTCACATTCTCGCGGCCGACCGACGAGAAGTACGTCTGGCGCATCAGCTTCTGGCTGAAGAACTGCGCCGGCCAGTGACACTGCTCGCACGTCTGCTGCGCTGGGCGCAGGTTGTGAATCGGCGTGGCGATGGGGCGCGGGAATTTGTTGAAGGCCACCGAGTACAGCTGATAGCTGCCCGAGAGCTTGGAGCGCACGAACCAGCCGGCGCCCGAGCCGATGTGGCACTTCACGCAGCCGACGCGTGCGTGCGGACCGTTCTGGTACGCCGTGTACTCCGGCTCCATCGGCGTATGGCAGCTCGTTCCGCAGAACTTGTCCGTCTCCATCGCGTGATACGCCTGAAAGCTTCCCACGCCGGAGGCAAGGACGAGCACGCTGCCCAGCACGAAGACGACGAAGATGCCCGTCTGGTGCGTCGGGTTGCCGAGGTCGATGGTTGGGAACCGCCGCTCGGCCTGCTTGCCCTGTCGGATCAGTCGGCTCTCGCGCAGGATGCCGAAGACCGCGAGCGCGACGCCAAACATCAGGACGCTCGGCATGATGACGAACGCGAGGACCCCGATGTACGGGCTCGGGTCCTTGGCCATCATCTCGAGGACGGCAAGAAATCCGATGATGATGAAGCACAGCGTCGTAATCGCCACGCCAAGCAGCGTGATCGGATTCGTAAAAGACGGCGGCAACTTGCTACGCATGGGCTTCGTTCTCCGGAGGGGTCGCGCAATCACCTGACTCACTGATCGGCAATATTGCTTACGTAGTGCCCGTTGCACAGGCAGAAACCTCCCCCGTTGTGCACTCGGAATTTCCCCCGCACGGCTGTAGGCATTTCCCGCACGATAAGACCGCAATCTCTGGATTTCACCGAGCCGTGCACGTGTCGAGATTTCTGAACATCCGTGGGGTATCATCGGATGCGGGACTCACACCGTTCGTTGTTTTCACGCAGGTCAGACAAGGGGAGCTCTACATGAAGCGCACGTTTGGTCTCTTGGCGCTCGTCGCCGCGGCCGTCGTGGTGCCCAGCGTCGCCAGCGCGCAGCACGCGTACGTTGGCGTCAAGGCGTGCACGATGTGCCACAAGTCGGAAAAGCAGGGCCAGCAGCTCGCGATTTGGGAGAAGTCGAAGCACGCCGGCGCGTTCACGACGCTGACGTCGGACAAGGCGAATGAGATCGCCAAGTCGAAGGGCCTCACTAAGCCGGCCGCCGAGTCGCCGGAATGCCTCGAGTGCCACACCATCAAGGGCGGCCCGGACGGCGCAGATCCGAAGCAGGGCGTGCAGTGCGAGAGCTGCCACGGCGCCGGCGCGGACTACAAGGCGATGGCCGTGATGAAGGTGCGCGACAACGCGGTGAAGGGCGGCATGGTGGTGTTTGCCGACAAGGCTGCCATCGAAGCGAGCTGCAAGACCTGCCACAACGAGAAGAGCCCGACCGCCAAGCCATTCAACTTCGAAGAGCGCTGGAAGGAAATCGCGCACAAGAAGCCGGCCGCGTAACCGACTCCCCCACCTGCGCAGTTGAGAGAAGAGCCAGCATATGATTCGGCGTCTGATGGTCCTGACGGTTCTGCTCGGAACTTTCTTTCAGCTGGGCGCACAGGCAGCCCTCGCGCAGACGCGCGAGGACTGCCTTACGTGTCACTCGGATTCGACGCTTACCAAGGACGGACCGAACAAGAAGCCCATCTCGCTCTTCATGGACGAGAAGGTGCTCAATGGATCGACCCACGCGAAGCTCGCCTGCGTCTCGTGTCACGTGGGGTTCAATCCGGAGGACGTGCCGCACAAGGCCGAGATCACCCCGGTCAACTGCGCGCGCTGTCACTCGAAGGCGACGTTCAAGCATCAGTTCCACCCCGAGCTGCTCCGCAACGTCGGACAGGGGCGCCTTCCCAAGACGCTGTGCCAAAGCTGCCACGGCGCCCATAACGTTCAGTCGACCAAGTCGGCCGGGGCCCCGTTCTCCAAGGCGCGCCTGACGCAGGACTGCGGCCAGTGCCACAAGAAGGCGGCCGAGCACTTCCCGTCTTCGGCGCATGGCCAGGCGCTCGCCAAGGGCGTGAAGGGCGCGCCGAACTGCCTCACCTGCCACAAGAGCAACGTCGCGCTGGTCAGCGGCAGCGGCGATTCGCTGACCGTCAAACGCAACCAGAACAAGCTCTGCTTTGGCTGCCACCTCGACAACGAGGACGTGAAGGCGCGCACCTCGCCGACGGCGGGCTTCATTCAGGGGTACGAAACCAGCGTGCATGGCCAGGCGCTGGAGCAGAAGGGCAAGGCCGAGGCCGCCAACTGCGTCAGCTGCCACGGCAGTCACGACATGAAGCGTGGCTCCGACGGCACGTCGTACGTGAACCGGCTCAACATCCCGGCCACCTGCGGCGCCTGTCACAAGAAGGTCGCGGCGACCTACAACGAAAGCGTGCACGGCGTCGAAGTCGCCAAGGGCAACGACGACTCACCGGTCTGCACCTCGTGCCACGGCGAGCACATCATCCTCGGCAAGAAGGACCCCAACTCGCGCACGGCGCCGACCAACGTGTCGGCCGAAGTCTGCCAGCCCTGCCACGAGTCCGTCACGCTCTCGGCCAAGTACGGCCTGCGCAGCGACCGATTCAAGACGTTCACCGACAGCTACCACGGCCTCGCCGCGCGCGGCGGTTCGCTGGAAGTGGCCAACTGCGCCAGTTGCCACGGCGGCCATGACATCAAGCCGTCCTCCGACTCCACGTCGCGTGTCAGCAAGGAGAACCTCAAGGTCACGTGCGGCAAGTGCCATCCGGGCGCCAGCGAGCGGTTCGCGCAGGGGTCGGTGCACATCACGCTGACCGAGGAAGAGGAGCCCATCCTGTACTGGGTGGCGATGGCCTACCTGCTGATGATCGTCGGTATCATCGGCGGGATGGTGGTGCACAACGTGCTCGACTTCATCAAGAAGTCCAAGCGGCAGCTGATGATCCGCCGCGGGCTCATCGAGCCCGAGCATGCCGGTCACACGCTGTATCTGCGCATGTCGCTCAACGAGCGGCTCCAGCACGCGTCGCTCGTCATCAGCTTCATCACGCTGGTGATCACCGGCTTCGCCCTCAAGTTCCCCGAGGCGTGGTGGGTCGCGCCGCTGCACCGGAACTTCCCCGGGGTCTTCGACCTGCGCAGCCTCGTGCATCGCATCGCCGGCGTGGTGATGGTGATCGCCAGCTTGTACCACATCTACTACATCGCCTTCGTGCCCCGCGGCCGGCAGCTCGTGAAGGATCTGTTGCCGGGGTTGCAGGACGTGCGCGAAGTGATCGGGATGATGAAGTACAACCTGGGGTGGTCCACCGAGAAGCCGAAGTTCGACCGCTTCAGCTACATCGAGAAGAGCGAGTACTGGGCACTGGTGTGGGGCACCATTCTGATGGGCGCCACCGGCGTGATTCTGTGGTTCGACAACACGTTCATGAACCTGCTGTCCAAGCTGGGCTGGGACATCGCGCGCACGGTGCACTACTACGAGGCGTGGCTGGCGACGCTGGCCATCGTCGTGTGGCACTTCTACTTCGTGATCTTCAACCCCGACATCTACCCCATCAATCTCGCCTTCTGGAAGGGCACGCTCACCGAGCACGAGATGCTCGAGGAGCACCCGAAGGAGCTCGAACGCCTGAAGTCGCAGGCGGTCGAGGACGAGGACGAGGCAGGGCACTAGCCCCGCCCGAGGAGAGGCATCGATCGATGAAGGCCGCGATATGACCACGTTCCGCCGCATCCGCCGACTCGGCGCGCTGGCGATTGCGCCCCTGTTCTTTTCCGGCGCCGCCGCCAGCGCGCGCGCCCAGGGCAACGACGACTGCTTCTCCTGTCACAACGACAAGGGGCTCACCAAGAAGCGCGCCGGCAAGACCGTCTCGCTCTTCGTCGACGAGGCCCGCTTCAAGGCGACGGTGCACGCCAAGGCGGCGTGCGTCGATTGCCACGCCGACCTCAAGGGGAAGGAGCTCCCCCACGACGAGACGCTCAAGCCGGCCACGTGCCGCAGCTGCCACCTGGACGAGCAGACGCAGCACGACCAGTCGCTGCACGGCAAGGCCATCGCCAAGGGCGACCCGCTGGCGCCGCGCTGCAGCAACTGTCACGGCACCCACGAGATCCTGTCGGCCAAGGATCCGCGCTCGCCAGTGCAGCCGTCGCGCATTCCGTACCTCTGCGGCAAGTGCCACAGTGAGGGCGGACGCGTTCAGAAGGAACGCGAGATTCACCAGTCCAACATCATCAACAACTACTCGGAGTCGATCCACGGCGACGCCCTGATGAACAAGGGGCTCACCGTGGCGGCGACGTGCGTGTCGTGCCACACCGCGCACTCGATCCTCAAGCACACCGATCCCAAGTCGTCGATCGCGCGCGGCAACATCGCCGCCACCTGCGCCACGTGCCACGCGTCCATTGAAAGCGTCCACCGCCAGGTGATTCAGGGCAAGCTCTGGGAACGCGAGCGCCACGTCCTCCCAGCCTGCGTCGACTGCCACGAGCCCCACAAGGCCCGCCGCGTCTTCTACGACCAGGGCATGGCCGACCGGGACTGCCTGCGCTGCCATGAACGCAAGGACATCAAGGCATCCAAGGACGGCCGGTCGCTGCACGTCACGGGCGACTCGCTCGCCGGGTCGATCCACACCAAGATCGCCTGCTCGCAGTGCCACACCGGGGTCTCGCCGTCGCGCATGCGTCCGTGCGAGACCATCACGACGAAGGTGAACTGCGCCGCCTGTCACGCCGAAGTCGGCACGCAGTACCAGGCGAGCACGCACGGGATGCTCGAGGCCAAGAAAGATCCCAATGGACCGACCTGCAAGTCGTGCCACGGGAGCCACGGCATTCTGGGCAAGGCCAATCCGCAGTCGCCCATCTTCCCGACGCACATCCCGACACTCTGCGCCGAGTGCCACCGCACGGGCGAGAAGGCGGCCAAGGCGTACAAAGGCTCCGAGAAGCTGATCGTCGAGCACTATACCGAGTCGATCCACGGCAAGGGGCTGCTGCAGTCGGGGCTGGTCGTCACCGCCACCTGCACCAGCTGCCACACGGCGCACAGCGTGCTGCCGCGCGACAGCTCGCTGTCCAGCGTCAACCGCCAGAACCTCCCGCAGACCTGCGGCCGGTGCCACGAAGGCATTGCCAAGCAGTTCCAGCGCAGCATTCACTCGCCGGACGTCAGCAAGAGCACGGAGAAGCTGCCGGTCTGCAACGATTGCCACTCGGCGCACACCATCGGCCGCACCGATGCCGAAGGGTTCAAGCTCAAGATCATGGACCAGTGCGGCAGCTGCCATGAGGCAATTGCGGAGTCGTACTTCGAGACGTACCACGGCAAGGTGTCGCGGTTGGGTTACACCAAGACCGCGCAGTGCTATGACTGCCACGGTTCGCACGACATCCTGCGGGTCGCGGATCCCAAGTCGCACCTCAGCCGCGACAACGTGGTGGCGACCTGCGCCAAGTGCCACCAAGGCGCGACGCGTCGCTTCGCCGGGTACCTGACGCACGCCACGCACCACGACCTCGACAAGTATCCGGTGCTGTTCTGGGTCTTCTGGGCCATGACCTCGCTGCTCGTCGTGACCTTCACGGTCAGCGGCGCGCACACGCTCATGTGGCTGCCGCGCGCGCTCAAGATGCGGCAGGAGTTCGGCAAACATCCGCCGGCGCGCGAAGGGGAGCTCGAATACCAGCGCTTCACCCCCCTGCAGCGCGGACTGCACGTCTTCATGATCCTCAGCTTCATCAGCCTCGCTCTGACGGGCATGACGCTGAAGTTCTCCTATACCAAGTGGGCGGCGGTCGTGTCTCGCATGCTCGGCGGCTTCGAGACGACGGGCTACTTCCATCGCTACGCCGCCGTCATCATGGTGGCCGTGTTCGTCACGCACCTCGTGGACTTGGTCAAGCGCAAGCGCGCCGCCAATACCACCTGGCTGGCGATGGTGTTCAACAAGAACTCGCTGATGTTCAACCGCAAGGACCTCGACGATCTCCTCGGGTCGGTGAAGTGGTTCCTGGGCAAGGGCAAACGCCCGAGCTACGGCCGCTGGACCTACTGGGAGAAGTTCGACTACTTCGCCGTGTTCTGGGGCATTTTCGTGATCGGCAGCACCGGGCTGATGCTCTGGTTCCCGGTCTTCTTCTCCCGGTTCTTCCCCGGCTGGTTCGTCAACGTCGCGACCATCGTTCACAGCGACGAGGCGCTGCTCGCCACGGGCTTCATCTTCACCATCCACTTCTTCAACACGCACCTGCGTCCGGAGAAGTTCCCCATGGACCTCGTGGTCTTCACGGGGCGCATGACGGTGGACGAACTGAAGCACGACAAGCCGGCGGAGTACGAGGAGCTGGTGGCGGAAGGCAAGCTGGAGGAGCACCTGGTGGTGCCGTATCAGCCGATCGTCATCCGGTTCATCAAGAGCTTCGCCTGGTGGGCGCTGACGATGGGCACACTCATCGTGCTCGGAATCGTGTACGCGATGCTGTTCTCGTACGTGTAAGCGCTGATGGCAGATGGCTGATGGCTGATGGCGGATGCCTGATGGCCGCTGGCGGAGAAAACGACGGGGCGGGGGAGCCACATGGCTTCACCCGCCCCGTGTGCATCGCTCCGGGCCGTCGTTCCCCCAGCCGGTCTTGGTGTTCCTTCGTGCTCTTGGCCCTTCGTGGTGGCAGTGAGCGATCCGTCCCTGATGCGGACTTGGAGCGGCCACCGCAAAGGTCGAAGAACACGAAGCCGCACGAAGCACAGACTGGGGGGCTGCCCCGCCCCGACCGTTCTGTCTACGCCAACGGCTTCCGGTCGTCGGGCGGCACGAAGTGCATCAGGAACATCCGCTCCTGGTCGGTGATGCTGCCGATCCCCTGCGCGCTGATCTTGTCGAGGATGCGGTTCACCTCGTCCCGGTTGAGCTCGTGCACCGTGGCCGGGTCAACCTTCTGGAAGACGTTGATCGAGCCCACCACCTTGCCGCCGCCCGTCGCCTGTTTCTTGAACCGGCGGGCCGCCGACCCCCAGCCAATGAAGCGCAGGTAGACGAACGCGCCCAGGTAACCGCCCAAGTGGGCGAAGTCCGCCGCGCCGCCGCGCGAGCCGCCCATGCCGCTCCAGATGGCCAGCACGGTGGTGATCACCACGAGCCAGCGCGCCTCCACCGGCAGCACGCCCCAGATGTAGATCTGCTCGCGCGGCCAGAAGTGCGCGAAGGCGAGCATCACACCGAAGATGCCGGCCGACGCCCCGATCACCCCGCTGTGCGAGGCGAAGACGAAGGAGAGCAGCGCTCCCGAGATGCCGGCGACGAAATAGAGCGTGATGAAGCGCGGCGAGCCCAGTCGCGCTTCCACGCGCGGACCAAAGAAAAACAGGCCCAGCATGTTGAACAGCAGGTGCGTGAAGCCGCCGTGCAGGAACATGTAGGTCACGATGGTCCACGGCTGCGTGAACACCGCCATCGGCACGAAGACCAGTGGCTCCACCAGCCCGGGGGCGGTGAGCTGCACGAAGAAAACGGCCACATTGGCGATCAGCAGGCGCTGAACCCACGGAGTCAGGTCACTCATGCTCTGACGATACCATGGCGGCGGTTTCGGGCACAGGGGACAGGCGTCGCCCGCTGCCGCGTGACCGCACGGCGCTTGACCGCGTGCCGCTTGACCACGCGACGCTTTCATTCTATTATCCGGATATACGGATGAATACGCTCGCCACTCCCGCGGTCTTCGACCGACTCGCTGCGCTCGCGGACGCCACGCGCGCCCGCCTTTTGGCGTGCCTCGAACGGCATGAGCTGACCGTCGGCGAGCTGCAGGACGTGCTGCAGATGCCGCAGTCCACCGTGAGCCGCCACCTCAAGGTGCTGGCCGACGCGGGATGGGTGGCGTCGCGCGAAACGGGGGTGAGCAACCGCTACCGGATGGCGGGGCGTGAACTCGACGCCGGCGCGCGGCGCCTGTGGCAGGCGGTGCGCGATGACGTCACCCGTCACCCCGCCCACCAGCGCGACGCCGCGCGCGTGCACGAAGTCATCGCCGGCCGCCACGCGAAGTCGCAGGAGTTCTTCGCCACGGCCGCCGGGCAGTGGGACAAACTGCGCAGCGAGCTCTTTGGGGCGCGCCCGGAACTCTTCGCCTGGCTGGGCCTGCTCGACCCGGGCACGACGCTGGCCGACCTCGGCTGCGGCACGGGGCAGCTTGCCGAGGCCGTGGCGCCGTTCGTGCGCGAGGTGGTGGCCGTCGACGAGTCGGCGGCGATGCTGCGCGCCGCCAAGACGCGACTGCACGATGTGCCAAACGCCGATGTGCGCCACGGGACGCTGGAGGCGCTGCCCATGGCGTCGCGCACTATCGACGTCGCCGTGATGTCGCTCGTGCTGCCCTATGTCGCCGCGCCCGCGACGGTGCTGGCCGAGGCGCGCCGCGTGCTGCGTCCCGCCGGACGGCTGCTCATTGTCGATATGCTCGCGCACGAGCACGAGGAGTACCGACAGACGATGGGCCATCTGTGGCTCGGCTTCGATCCGCCGCAGCTGGAACAGTGGGCCATCGACGCCGGCTTTGCCTCGGCCCGCGTGCATCCGCTCCCCGCGCTTCCCGGCACCAAGGGCCCGTCGCTCTTCGCGGCGTCGCTCGCGGTGCCAGGCCGCGCCGCCCGCAAAACACCCGCCTGACCCGCGACTCTTCGCTCCGCCTCTACCTGTCTTCCGTCTCCCCTCTCCTCACCTTCTCTCACTCTCTTATGGCTACCACTGTGCATCCCTTCGCCGCGTCGGTTGACGCAGGCCGCGCGCCGTTCAAGGTCAAGGACATCTCACTCGCTGCGTGGGGGCGCCAGGAAATTCGCCTCGCCGAGTACGAGATGCCGGGGCTGATGGCGCTGCGCGCCGAATATGGCGCCAGCAAGCCGCTCGTCGGCGCCAAGATCATGGGCTCGCTGCATATGACGGTGCAGACCGCCGTGCTCATCGAGACGCTCGCCGCGCTGGGCGCGGATGTGCGCTGGGTCTCGTGCAACATCTTCTCCACGCAGGACCACGCCGCGGCCGCAGTGGCCGTTGGCCCCACCGGGACCGAGGCCAATCCGAGCGGCGTGCCGGTCTTCGCCTGGAAGGGCGAGACGCTCGACGAGTACTGGTGGTGCACGGAGCAGGCGCTGATGTGGCCCGACGGCACCGGCCCCAACCTGCTGCTGGATGACGGTGGCGACGCGACGCTGCTCGTGCACAAGGGCGTCGAGTTCGAGGCCGCGAAGGCGGTGCCGGCGTACAACCCGGTAACGGACAGCGAAGAGTACGGCGTGATCCTCGGCCTGCTCGCCGCCGAGCTCAAGAAGGACGGCCAGCGCTGGACCAAAGTGGCTGCCGACCTGAAGGGCGTGTCGGAAGAAACGACGACGGGCGTGCACCGTCTGTACGAGATGATGAAGGCCGGCACGCTCCTGTTCCCGGCGGTCAACGTCAACGACTCCGTGACCAAGAGCAAGTTCGACAACCTGTACGGCTGCCGGCACTCGCTTACCGACGGCATTCTGCGCGCCAGCGATGTGATGCTGGCCGGCAAGGTCGCCGTGGTGCTGGGCTACGGTGATGTGGGCAAGGGATGCGCGCAGGCGCTGCGCGGCCAGGGCGCGCGCGTGGTCATCACGGAAATCGATCCGATCTGCGCGCTGCAGGCGGCGATGGAAGGGTACCAGGTGGCGCGGCTTGAGGACGTGGTGAAGACGGCCGACATCTTCGTGACCTCCACCGGCAACCTCGACATCATCACCGTCGAGCATATGGCGCAGATGAAGGACAAGGCGATCGTCGGCAACATCGGCCATTTCGACAACGAAATCGATATGGCGGGGCTCAAGACGTACGCCGGGATCGTGCGCAACAACATCAAGCCGCAGTTCGATGAGTGGATCTTCCCCGACGGACACTCGGTGCTGATTCTCGCCGAAGGGCGCCTGCTCAACCTCGGTTGCGCCACGGGGCATCCCAGCTTCGTGATGAGCTGCTCGTTCACCAACCAGGTGGTCGCGCAGATCGACCTGCACCTCGCGGCGCAGGGCAAGCCGACGCTGAGCGGCACCACGTACGACCAGAAGATGGTCTACACGCTCCCCAAGAAGCTCGACGAAAAGGTGGCGCGGTTGCACCTCGAGAAGCTCGCGGTGCGGCTCACAACGCTGTCTGAGAAGCAGGCGGCGTATCTGTGCGTGCCGGTTGAAGGGCCGTACAAGTCGGATCACTACCGGTACTAAACCGGGGGAAGGGGAAGGGAGCATTGTGTGGGAAGGGGAAGGGAGCAGGGTGTGGGAAGGGGAAGGGAGCAGGCTGTGGGAAGGGGATGGGGAAGGGGCCTTTGAGCGCTCTTCCCAGCGAGGGCCGCGCGATGTCTGCGCGGCCCTTTGTGCGTTCGGGCATCTGTCACGCATCGCTCGGCGCGCCCATATTCGGGCGACGGCGCGGCCGGGGCGGTGGCCCGGTGGTCCCGCGCGAGGACTCCGCAGCCGTCGTCCCTTCGTTTTCTGGAGCGTGGTATGGCATCCCGACGCGAGTTTCTGCTCTCCGCTTCTGCCGCGACCGTGGCCTCCTGCGCCGGCTTCTGGCGGCCGCAGGGCGAGGCGGTCGATGTGGTCATTCGTGGCGGCACGGTGTTCGACGGATCACTGGCGGCCACCGGCATTGAGGCGGACGTCGCGCTGCAGGCGGGGCGTGTGGTCGAGATCGGGCGACGGCTTACGGCGCGCGGACGGCTCGAGGTCGACGCCAAGGGGCTCGCCGTGTCGCCGGGATTCATTGACGTGCACTCGCACGGCGACAACACGCTGTTTGCCGATCCGAACGCCGAGTCGATGATTCGGCAGGGCGTCACCACGGTGGTGGTGGGGCAGGATGGATCGTCGCGCGGGCCGCGCACCGCCGCCGACGAGGACAGCGATCGGGAATCGCTCAAGGCGTTCTTCGACTCGGTCGACAAGCTTCCCGCTGCGGTGAACGTGGCCTCGATGGTTGGGCTGGGGACGGTGCGCGGCGCGGTGATGGGGAACGAGAACCGGCCGGCCACCGAGGCCGAACTGGCGCGGATGGTGGCGCTCGTCGAGCGCGCGATGGTCGATGGCGCGTGCGGCGTCTCCTCCGGGCTCGAGTACACCCCGGGTGCCTTCGCGCCGCTCGCCGAGTTGATTGCGCTGAGCCGCCCGGCCGCCAAGCGGCGCCTGCCCTACAGCACGCACATGCGCAACGAGGACGACCAACTCCTCGAATCGGTGGACGAGTCGATCGCGGTGGCGCGTGGCGCGGGCTGTCCGCTGCAGATTGCGCACCTCAAGACGCAGGGGCCGCGCAACTGGCCCAAACTCGACACGGTCTTTGGCAAGGTCGCGGCCGCGCGTGCCGAGGGAATCGATGCGTCCTTCGATCGCTATCCGTACCTCGCGTACCAGACGGGGCTGTCGAATCTCTTCCCAGTTTGGGCGCGCGACGGCAAGCCCGAGGACTTTCTCCGGCGCATCGACGCACCGGAGACGGCCTCGCGCATTCGGGCGTACGCCGAGGAAAAGGCCGCACTGATCGGCGGCTGGCACAACGTCCAGATCTCGAGCGTGAGCGCCCCCGGCGACAAACCGGCAGAGGGGATGAGACTGGACGAGGTGGCCACGGCTCGCGCCCTCCCGCCGTATGAGACGGCTGTGGCGCTGCTCAAGGCGAATCGCGGCAGTGTTGGCATGGTGGGGTTCGCGATGAGCGAGGAGAATCTGGAGCGGATCCTCGCCCATCCGCTGGCGATGGTCTGCTC
>JARIEY010000073.1 GCA_031127085.1 Gemmatimonadota bacterium
GGTCCGGCCCCGCACCCACTCTTCCAGCTCCTGGCGATCCCCGCGCTGCAACCGAATGATTCGTATGGGCAGTGGCATGGCATCAACTATACCACCGCCGGAACTATTATGCAAGCAACTTCTGCATCACACCACTAGGATGCGACGCGCCGTCATCGACCTGCGGGCCACCTCCCCCGCGTTTCGCATGCCCGACGCCTTCGGCCATCGCGTCTGCGCCGAAGCGCCCGCTGGGTGGGAGACCGTGGTGGTCTTCGAGGACAACGACGCCATCGTCGGCTCGCCCAAGGGCCCGGGGCCCGAGGCGATGGCGGCCGTGGCCGACGCCGAGGTCTACTTTGGCTGGGGGATGCCGGCGCGGCTCTTCCACGCTGCGCCGCAGCTGCGCTGGCTGCAGACCGCGCTGGCAGGGACGGGGCCGCTGCTGGCCATTCCCGAAATGCGCGATGGCCCCTGCCTGCTGACCAATGCGGCGGGCGTCTACGGTCCGCCCATCGCCGAGACGGTGCTTGCCGGGGTGCTGCACCTGACGCGGGGCTTCGACATTGGTGAACCGGCGCGGGCCGCCGGCCGGTGGGATCCGGCGGCGTTCGGCACGTCGGCCGCGATGGTGCGCGAGATCGACGAACTGCGCGTCCTGATCGTCGGCGCCGGCGGGCTCGGGCGCGAGATCGGGGCGCGCTTTGCCGCACTTGGCGCGCGTGTGACAGGGCTACGGCGCTCGCCGACCAAGGGGTGTCCGCCCGGCTTTGCGCACATCGCTGGGCTGGACGCCATCGACGCCGCCCTTCCGGACGCCGATGTCGTAATCCTCTCGGCGGCGCTGACCCCCGAGACTCAGCAGGTGCTGGATGCGAGGCGTCTGGCGCTGCTTCCCGAGGGGGCCATCGTGGTGAACGTCTCGCGTGGGCCCTTGCTCGACGAAGACGCGCTGGTGGCCGCGCTCTCGGGCGGGCGTCTGCGCGGGGCGGTGCTCGACGTGTTTGCGCGCGAGCCACTAGCCCCAGAGAGCCCGCTGTGGCAACTTCGTCAGGTTGTACTGACGCCGCATGTGAGCGGCGTGTCTCCCCGCCGGCTCTGGGACCGGTTGGGGGCGCTCTTTCTGGGCAACTGGCACGCGTACGTGGCCGGGGCGCCCCTCAAGAATCTCGTCGACAAGGCGATCGGGTACTGAACGCGCGATGGAAAAGATCATCAAGGCGGCGGTGGATCGTGGGGCGTCGGACCTGCACATCAAGGCAGGCGACGTCTTTCGCGCGCGCATCGACGGCCGGTTGGTGCCGCTGACCAAGCAGGCGCTGACCCCGGAGCAGACGAAGGCGATTGCGATGCGGCTGATTCCGAACGACGAGGATCGCGCGCGCATCGAGAAGCTCACCGACTACGACTGCTCGTGGGGAGCACCCGGCATCGGCCGCTTCCGCGTGAACATTCTGCGCCAGCGGTCGAGCTTCATGATCGTGATGCGCGTCATCCCGTTCGAAGTGCCGACCTTCGACAAGCTCAAGATGCCCGAGGTGATGCGTCGCGTCACCGAAGCCGAGCGCGGAATGATCCTGGTGACCGGTGTCACGGGCTCAGGCAAGTCGAGCACGATGGCGGCGATGATCAATCACATCAACTCGTCGAAGAACAAGCACATCGTCACGCTCGAGAATCCGATCGAGTTCCTGCACCGCGACCTGCAGAGCTCCATCACGCAGCGCGAGATTGGCGTGGATACCGAGAGCTTCCGCAGCGGGCTGCGCGCCGCGCTGCGCCAGGACCCCGACGTCATTCTCATCGGCGAAATGCGCGATGCGGAGACGGTGGACACCGGCATGAAAGCGGCCGAAACGGGCCACTTGCTGCTCTCCACGCTGCACACGCCCGATGCGCAGAGCACCATCCTGCGCATCATGGCGATGTTCCCGCCTGAGGAGCAGGAAGTGGTGCGCGTGCGACTGGCCGAGACGCTGCAGGCGGTGGTCAGCCAGCGTCTGCTGCCGCGCGCCGACGGACACGGGCGTGTGGTCGCCGCGGAAGTGATGATCGTCACCGCGACGATCCGCGATCTGATTCTCGAGGGCGAGAAGATCGGCGAAATCCGCGACTACATCGCCGAGGGGCGCGAGCAGTACGGGATGCAGACGTTCGACCAGCATCTCGGCGACCTGGTGCAGGAGGGGCAGGTGACGTTCGAGGTGGCGCTGGCCGCCGCGACGCGCCCGAGCGACTTCCAGCTCAGAATGCAGACGTTCAAGCGGAAGTCGACGACCGTGCAAGCCGCTGACATCCCGTCGGAGAAAGGGAAGGCCGATGCGGGCTTCCAGACGGGCAGCGGCATGGATTTCCTGAACGGCTAGCTCCGGCCGTTCGTCCGCCTTTCTCTCCCTGACATGGCAACGCTGACACTTGCGGGCGTCCTGGGGCCGGTGACCACGCCTTTCACGTCGTCCGAGACCCCCGACCTGGTGGGCCTCGCGTCAAACATCCGCTCGCATCTCGCGCACGGACTGCACGGCATCGTCGTGTGCGGCTCCACGGGAGAAGCCGCGCTGCTGGACGAGTTCGAGCGCTCGGCGCTCACCGAAACCGCGCGTGCGGCGGTGCCCGCCGGCAAGCTGCTGCTGATGGGCACGGGGGCGGAGTCGACGCGGCAGTGCGTGACGCGCTGCCGGGATGCCGCGGCGCGCGGCGCCGATGCCGTGCTGGTGGTGGCGCCGCACTATTACGGGCCGCAGATGACCACCGCGGCGCTGCGTGCGCACTACCAGCGCGTGGCCGACGAGAGCCCCATTCCCGTGGTGCTGTACAACATTCCCAAGTACATGCACTTCAAGCTGGCGCCGGAGCTGGTGGAAGAGCTCTCGATGCACGAGAACGTGGTGGGCATCAAGGACAGCTCGGGCGATCTGGCGCTGCTGGAGGCCTATCTGCAGGCGCAGGGGAGCGCGTTCAGCGTGCTGACCGGCAACGGCGGGCAGTTGCTCCCCGGACTGCAGCTCGGGGTGCGCGGGGGCATCGTGGCGGTGGCCCTTTTCGCCGGCGGGCTGTGCATCGACGTGTACGAGGGGTTCAAGCGGGGCGATCTCGACCGGGCGCTGGCGGCGCAGGAGCGGCTGAAGCCGATGGCGACGCAGATTGTGGCCGGGCTCGGCGTCCCCGGGGTGAAAGCAGCGCTCGACACGGTGGGGCTCGTTGGCGGTCCGGTGCGCCTCCCGCTCACCTCGCTGGGCGCCGCGGAGTTGAAGGTCGTGCGCGACCTCATGGCACCGCCGGTGGGGTGATGGCGCAGGAGCCGGGCTGGGGCGATTTGCCTCAGCCCGATGCATGCCGTAGATTTTTTCAACGCCCCGCGAAACTGCGCCGGGGCGTTTTTTTGTGGCCATACCCGCCGGAGCCAGCCGGCCTGGAGCTGACATGTTTGATGCCAAGACGCGCGCCATCGTGGTCGTGGGCGCCCAGTGGGGCGACGAGGGGAAGGGCAAGCTCGTCGACGTGATGGCCGAACGCGCCGATTGGGTGGTGCGCTATCAGGGCGGCGCCAACGCCGGGCACACCGTGCATATCGGCGACCACTCCACGGTGCTGCATCAGGTCCCCAGCGGGATCCTGCACCCCGGCGTGCGGTGCGCGATTGGCAACGGCGTGGTGCTCGACCCCGAGACGCTGTTCGAGGAAGTCGACGGCTTGGTGAAGGACGGCGTCGATGTGAGCGGCCGACTGTATGTGAGCGACCGCGCGCATCTGGTGATGCCGTACCACAAGCTGGTGGACAAGGAGAGCTCGGCCAGCAAGGCGATCGGCACCACGGGGCGGGGGATTGGCCCCTGCTACGAGGACAAGATTGCACGCCGTGGCGTGCGGGTGCTCGACCTGGCACACGCCGACCGGCTGCGCACGCTGGTGGAACGCGGCGTGGAGCACGCGAATCACGTGCTGATTGGCACGGGGTCGTCGAAGCGCGCGAGTGTGGAGCACACGCTCGAGTCGCTGGCGCGGCTGGCCCCGCGGCTGCTCGGCATCAGCGAGGATGTGGGGCTCGCCATTCACCGCGCGCTCAAGACCGGCGCCGCCGTGCTGTTTGAGGGCGCGCAGGGGTCGCTGCTCGACATCGACCACGGCACGTATCCGTTTGTGACGTCGAGCAACACGACGGCCGGCGGCGCCGCCACGGGCGTGGGCGTGTCGCCGCGCGCGCTCGACGAGTGCATTGGCGTGGTGAAGGCGTATACGACGCGCGTGGGTGCCGGGCCGCTTCCCACGGAGTTCGACGAGGCCATGGGGACGCGCGTGCGCACGCTCGGCAACGAGTACGGCGCCACGACCGGGCGTCCGCGCCGCTGCGGCTGGTTCGACGGGGTCGTGGTGCGCTACGCCGTGCGCGTGAACGGACTCTCGGCGCTCGCAGTGACCAAGCTCGACGTCCTCGATACGCTTGATACGATCGGGCTCTGCACCGGCTATCACATTAATGGCGAACTGGTGACCGAGTTCCCGGGCGACCTCGCTGATCTCGAGCAGATCACGCCGCACTACGAGTGGTTCGAGGGGTGGAAGTCCTCGACGGCCGACGCGCGCACGATTGAGGCGTTGCCGGCGCAGGCGCGGAAGTACCTGGACCGGATTGAGGAGTTGGTGGAAAGCCCCATTCGCTACGTCAGCGTGGGGACGCGGCGGGATCAGATCATCGGGTTGTAAAGCGATTGAGGATTGGGAATCCGGATCGCGATTGAGGATCGCGAGGGAGGATTGCGATTCGCGATTGCCCCTCGGCGCCGGCGGGGCGTATCGGGAGGAGCCACGGTTCGGTCACGCCACATAGACTCCTCCGGTGAATTGGGCGAGATTTCGGCTGCGGCCACCGCATCCAGCGGCGGCCCTGACCCTCGGGCACGACACCCAGCCGCGCCCACCTCCGGAACGCCCTCATGTCTCGTCCCGACGTCCTCGAAAAGTTGGTCAGCCTCTGCAAGCGCCGCGGCTTCATCTTCCAGTCGTCCGAGATCTATGGCGGCACGGGCTCCGTGTGGGACTACGGCCCACTGGGCGTGGAGCTGAAAAAGAACGTCAAGGACGCGTGGTGGCACACGATGGTGCGCTCGCGCGACGACGTCGAGGGGCTCGACGCGGCCATCCTGATGCATCCGCGCGTCTGGGAGGCCAGTGGCCACGTGAGCGGATTCAACGATCCGCTCATCGACTGCAAGGCGTGCAAGGCGCGCTTTCGCGCCGACCAGATGGATGGCGCGTCGTGCCCGCGCAAGCCGAGCAAGAAGCCGGGCGAGCAAGGTGACTGCCAGCTCACGGAGCCGCGCCAGTTCAACCTGATGTTCAAGACGTTCATGGGCCCGGTGGAAGACACGGCGGCGGTCGTCTACCTGCGGCCCGAGACGGCGCAGGGGATCTTCGTGAACTTCCTCAACGTGCAGCAGGCACGCCGTCAAAAGGTGCCGTTTGGCATCGCGCAGATCGGCAAGGCGTTCCGCAACGAAATCACGCCCGGGAACTTCACGTTCCGCACGCGCGAGTTTGAGCAGATGGAAATGCAGTTCTTCGTGGATCCGGCCGCCGCAGAAGGGAAGCGCACCGATATGGAGTGGTTCGAGTACTGGAAGGCGCAGCGCATGGAGTGGCATTTGGCGCTCGGGCTCGAGCGTGAGCGGCTGGAGTTCCATCAGCACAGCGCCACCGAGCTCGCGCACTACGCCAAGGCGGCGTTTGACATCCAGTTCGACTTCGGCGGCACGCTGGGCTTCCAGGAGATCGAAGGCGTGCACCACCGCAGCGACTTCGACCTCGGCCGTCACCAGGAGTTCAGCAGCAAGCGGATGGAGTACGTGGATCAGGTCGCCAACCGCCGCTACATCCCGTACGTCGTGGAGACGTCGGTGGGGGCAGACCGCGTGACGCTCGCGCTGCTGTGCAACGCATACGCCGAGGAGTCGGTGGAGGGAGAGAGCGAGGGACGCGTGGTGCTGCACCTCAAACCGTCGCTCGCGCCCATCAAGGCGGGCATCTTCCCGCTGACCAAGAAGGACGGCCAGCCCGAGATGGCGAATCGCATTGTCGAGGATCTGCGGCCGCTGTATCCCGTGGATTACGACGACGCTGGATCCATTGGCAAGCGGTACCGCCGGCAGGACGAAGTGGGGACGCCCTTCTGCGTCACCATCGATCCCGAGTCGACGGGCAACGGCACCGTGACGGTGCGCGATCGCGACACGCTGGCGCAGGACCGCATCGACGCCACGCAGCTGCGCGCGTACCTGGCGGCGAAGCTCGCCGGCTGAGGCGGGGGACGCGATGTCGCGCATGATGGAGGACGGCCTCGACGCGCTGCGGGAGCGCGGCGAGGCCTTTCTCGTGGAACTCTCCCGCGAGTACTACGAGGCGCACGCCGGGCTGAAGGGCGAGGCGCAGCTGCAGCCCATTTTTGCGCGTCACGCACGCGCGTTTGACGACGAAGCGCTGGCCATCGTGCAGGAACGGTTTCGCGACGCGCCGCCGGGGAGCGATGCCCACCGTGCGGCGCGCCTGCTGCTTGATTGGCTGGTGGAGTCGCGATGCGGGCGTGAGCTCGCGGCGCTCGAGGAACGCGAGATCGCCTGGGAGGGAGCGGCCAAGGTCGTGCTGCCCGATGGGACGGTTGAGCCGTACCAGCGCGCCGCCATCACCGTGGCCAACACGCGCGATAAGCGCGAGCGGCAGACGCTCGACGATGCGCGCGCTGCGCTGGTGGCACGTGAGCTGGCGCCGCTCAAGCGCGAGCGCCTGGAGCGCGAGCACGAGGTGGTGGATGCGCTGCGCATCGCCGACGGCTACATCGGCACGTGGGAGGCGCTGAGCGGATTCGCCATCCGTCCGCTGCGCGACGCCTGCGCGCAGTTCCTGCGCGACACGCAGGGGATGTGGGACGACGTGCTCCCCGGAGCGCTCAAGCAGGGGCTGGGGCTCTCGCCGTCCGAGGCGACGCGCGCCGACGCGATTGCGCTGATGCGCGCGCCGGAGTTCGACGGCGCCTTTGGCGCTGAGGCGATGGAGCCCGCGGTGCGACGGCAGATGACGGAAATGGGAGCCAGCCCCGACGCGCACGGCCGCGTGGTGTTCGACACCGGGGATCGTCCGGGCAAGCGTGCGCGGGCGTTCTGCTCGCCGGTGCGCATTCCGGACGAGGTCTACCTGGTGCTGCGTCCGCACGGTGGGCAGAACGACTGGACCACGCTGATGCACGAGCTGGGGCACGCGCTGCACTTCGCGAATATGGCGCGGTCGCTTCCCTTCGAGTGTCGCTGGCTCGGCGACAACTCCATCACCGAAGGGTACGCCATGCTCTTCGACCACCGGTTGCAGGACCGGGGCTGGCTGGCGCGCTACACGGAACTGTCCAAGGCCGACCTGCCCCGCTACCTGCGTGCCGCGGCCTTTGAGGAGCTGCAGTTCCTGCGCCGCTACTGCGCAAAGCTCATCTACGAAGTGGAACTGCACGCCGGGACCACGCCGTGGGCGTCACTCCCCGATTTGTACGTCGAAACGCTGTCCGGGGCGACGGGCTTCCGCTATCAGCCGGCCGACGCCTTCCTGGACGTCGACCCGCGCTTTTACGCGGCCCGGTACCTGCGTGCCTGGCAGCTGCAAGCGGTGCTGAACGAGGCGCTGCGCCAGCGCTTTGACGAGGACTGGTGGCGCAACCCCAAGGCGGGGCCGTGGATCGAAGCCGAGCTGTTCGCGCATGGCCAGCGGGAGCTGGCCACCGAGCAGGCGGCGCGCATTGGAGCGGGAGGGCTGGGATTTGGGCCGCTGATTCGGGCGATTGAGACGAACTTGGGATAGGAAGGGGAAGGGAGCAGGGTGTGGGAAGGGGAAGGGAGCAGGGTGTGGGAAGGGGAAGGGGAAGGGACCCGCGCGGTCCCTCCCGCGGGCTGTAGATTACGGAAGCACCCAACTGAGGAACTCACCGATGATCATGTATCTCAACGGGCAGTATGTCCCGCGCGAACAGGCGCTGATTTCCGTGGAAGATCGGGGCTTCATCTTCGGCGACGGCATTTACGAGGGCGTGCGATCGGTGGGCGGCAAGATGTTCGAGTGGGGGCCGCACGCGGACCGCATGATCAACGGACTCGCCGGTCTGCGCATTCCGTTTGGCGCCGCGCAGGTGAACGCGCTCGAGGCGGTCTGCGAGCAGGTGGTCGAAAAGAACGGGCTCGCCGATGGCGAAGCCTTCCTCTATCTGCAGGTGTCCCGCGGTGCCGCACCGCGCGCGCATGGCTTCCCGGCGGGTGACGTGACGCCCACGGTTTTCGTCTCGGCGTCCAAGCTGGTGGTGCCGCGCAAGCTGCGCGACGAAGGGTGCGCGGCGATCACCTTCGCCGATATGCGCTGGAAGCGGCGCGACTGGAAGACGGTGAACCTGCTGGGCAACGTGCTGGCCCGTCAGGCTGCCTCCGAGGCGGGGGCGTACGAAGCCATTCTGCACGAGGACGGACTCGTCAACGAGGGGGCGGCCACCAACGTGTTCGCGGTCATCGATGGCGTGCTGCGCACCCATCCGCTGACGCCGCGCATTCTGCCCGGTGTCACGCGCAAAGTGGTGATGGAACTGATCGCCGAACTTGGGCTTCCCGTGCGCGAGGACGCGATTCCTCTCGACCAGCTGGCCAGCGCGGAGGAGATCTTCGTCTGTGGGTCAACGACCGACGTGACGCCCGTGGTGACGGTGGACGGGGCGCCGGTGGCGAACGGCAAGCCTGGCCCAATGACGGTGGCGCTGCGCGAGGCCTTTGAGGCACGGCTGTACCAGGCGGCGGCTGCCCGCTAGCTGATGCCGCCGCGCAAGCGCTACTTCCCGCGGAAACCGCTGCCGGCCCCCGCGCCGGCGGCGCCGCGTGAGCGGCGTGAGCTCGATGCGGTGCGGGACATTCTGCACGCGTCGGTGAGTGTGGAATCGGCCGAGGAAGCGCTGCAGTTCGCGCTCGACCGCATCGCCCCGCAACTGGGGGCCACTCTGGGGTCGGTCTACCTGCTCGATGGTGCGTCGGAACTGATGCGCCTTGTGGCGGCGCATCAGTGGCCCGAACAGTACCGGCCGTGGCTTGGCGCGATGCGGGTGCGCGTGGGCTTTGGGCCGAGTGGCGAAGCGGCGAGTGAACGCCGCGTGATCGACGTGCCGGATGTCTTTGCCGATCAGGACCTCGAAGATTGGCACGATGTGGCGCGCGAGCTTGGCTTTGCGGCGATCACGGCGCTCCCTCTGGTCGCCGCTGGCCGCGTGCTCGGCGTGGCGACGTTCTACTTCCGCGAGGCGTCGGGCGTCACGGCCGACGCGCGCGCCTTGCTGCGACTCGTCGCCGACCTGCTGGCGGTGACGGCCGATCAGGCGGCGCGGCGCGACGAACTGCGCCGTGTGCAGGCCGCGCTGCAGGAGGCGAGCGCCGAGTTGGAGCAGCAGTACGCGGCGGTGGGGAACGCGCGGCGAGTGCGCGACGATTTCCTGGAGGGGGTGTCGCTGGATCTGCGCGCGCCGCTCGAGGCGTTGATGGCCAATCTTTCGCATCTGGAGTTCGAGTCGTCGGGCCCGCTGACGCAGGGGCAGCGCGACGAACTGCGCGCCGTGCGCGGTTCGGCGTCGCGCGTGCTCGACCTCGTGGAGGCGCTGCTCGACTTCGCCGGGGCGCGGCGCGGCACGCTGGCGCTCACTGTAGACGAGTTCGACCCGCGCGTGCCGATGCGCGACGCCGTGCGCGATGTGGGGGCGCCGGTGACGGGGCTGACGATCGCGTCGGTGGAGCCGGTGCTCGCGCTGCCGTCGATGCGCGGCGATCGCCGCAAGATTGTCCGCCTGCTCGTCACGCTCGTAGAGCACGTGCTGGAGCAGTCGCAGGCCGCGCGGATCGAACTTTCGGTGGAGGCGTCGGAGGGCCGCGTGCGGTTTCGCGTGCAGGAGACGGGCGGTCGGCGCGGATCGGAGGACGGATTCGACGACGACGCATCGCCGGCGGAGGCGGCCACCGGGCCGCTCACGTGGGCGCTGGATCTGGCACGAAGCGTTGGGCGTTTGATGGGCGGCGCGGTCGCCGCCGATGCGGTCGGTGAAGGCCAGACCGCGTATACGCTGGATCTCCCGCTCGACGGACCCCCGGCCGCCGTCCCGGCCGCCGGCTGATCAACTCGGAGCATTGACACCATGCACAACCAATCGAAGCGCACGCTGCAGCAGCAGCGCACCAGCCAGTCTCCCGCCGACGTGCTGCGCGGCGCCCGCGAGTTCTTCGCCACCGGCAGCACCATCTATCCGGCCTTCGTGGAGAAGGAAGGACCCAATCATCTGGTGCTGCGCGGCCAGGGCGGCGAAGAAGTGGTGATCGCCGCGTTCGCCGAAGAAGGCGGCACCTCCGTCAACGGGTCGTCGTACATGTTCGACCAGCAGGTGGCGCGCTTCCTCTCCACGCTTGCCCCCGTCGCTTGAGCGTCGCGTTCATCTCGCACGCCGACTGCGGGCGGCACGACACGGGGTGGAACCACCCGGAGCATGTCGGCCGCCTGCGTGCGGTCACGCGCGCGCTGCGCAATGACTGGGAGCTGATGCTGCGCGTCGACCATCGTGAAGGGCGGCAGGCGACGGTCGACGAGCTGCAACTGGCGCACGACCCGGTCTACATCGCGTCGGTGCGTGCGATGGCCGAGGGGGGCGGCGGGCGCTTTGACGCCGACACCGTGGCGAGCGAAGGGAGCTGGGACGCAGCTGTTTCGGGCGCGGGGTGCGTGCTCGACGGCATCGACCTCGCGTTCGCCGAGGGGCGCCGGTCGTTTTGCGCGGTGCGCCCGCCGGGGCACCACGCGTTGCGTGACCACGCGATGGGCTTCTGCCTGTTCGGCAACGTGGCCATCGGTGCGCATTACGCCCGCGCGCGGCACGGGGTGCAGCGCGTGCTGATTGCCGACTGGGACGTGCACCACGGCAACGGCACGCAGGCGCTGGTGCAGGACACGGAGGACATTCGCTTTGTCTCCATGCACCAATGGCCGTGGTATCCCGGCACCGGCGCGGCGGACGATCGCGGGCCCAAGGAGAGCGTCTGGAACGTACCAATGGCGGGCGGGCTCCCCGCCGCGACGTATGTGAACGCCTTCCTCGGTGCGGTGGACACGGCGACGCGTGACTGGACGCCCGACCTGGTGATCGTCTCGGCGGGATTCGATTCCCTCAACGGGGACCCGTTGGGTGGCTTCACGCTGGAAATGCCAGACGTCACCACGTTGACCCGCGCGATGGTGGAGCGAGCGCGCACCTGGTGCGGCGGGCGGCTCGTCAGCGCGCTGGAGGGCGGCTATGCGCCCGAGCGCGTGGGCGAGGCGTCGGTGCTGCATATGCGCGCGCTTGAGGACTAGGGGCGTCGGCGGGCCCGCTCGGAGGCAGGCGCGCCGCGTACTGAGCCGCCGCGTTCGCTTGCTCGCTCGTTCGCTTGCTCGCTCGTTCGCTTGCTCGTTCGCTTGCTCGCTCGTTCGCGCGGGCGATAGCTTTTCCAGAGGGCGCCGATGCACCGGCGCCCGCCCCTGTGGAGGTCGCCTTGGCTCGTCGCCCGTCGGGCACGTATCGCATTCGCAAGACGCAGCGGGTCACGTCGCCGGAGGCGGCACATCCGCGGGGATGGTTTCGCCCCTCGATGGGGCCCATCGTCCACAACATCGACGCGCGCGAGATCGAACGGTACCTGCGCGATCCGGGCGGCTTCCTGTGGGTCGACATCGACACCGGGAGCATGGCGCAGGTCGCGTTGCTCGAGAAGGTCTTTCACCTGCACCCGCTGGTGGTGGAAGACACGCTGAGCCCGAACGGGCGCGCCAAGGTGGAGGAATTCCCGGGCTACCTGTTCGTGGTGATGCGGGCCGTGCGGTTCGTGAGCGAAACCGACGATCCGCACGACATCGAGACGTACAACCTCTGCTGCGTCCTGGGCGCCAACTATCTGATCACCGTGCACGGCGCCCACGCGCCGGGGTTGGAGAACGTCTGGGAGCGCGTCAAGCGCTCCCCGGATCTGCTGGAGCGCGGCGCCGCCCGCATGATGCACGCCGTGCTCGACGCGTCGGTGGACGACTACTTCCCGATCGTCGACCAGCTCGACGAGTTCATCGACAGCGTGGAGGAGCGCGTCTTCGCGCGCTTCGACCAGTCGGCGATGCACGACATCTTCGGCGTCAAGCGTCTCGTGCTGCAACTGCGGCGGCATCTCGCGCCGCAGCGCGAGGTCTTCAGCTTCCTCACCAACCGACCGAATCCGCTCATCCCCCCGGATGTGCAGGTGTACTTCCGCGACATCTACGATCACATCATCCGGCTGAACGAATCGATTGACACGTACCGCGATCTCGTGAGCTCCGTGATGGAGTCGTACCTGACGCAGGTGTCGAACCGCCTCAACATCGCGACCAAGAGTCTCACCGTGGTGGCGACGCTGAGCGTACCGTTCGTGGTGGTGAGCGGCATGTGGGGGATGAACTTTGCCGACATTCCGCTGGCCAACTGGCCGCACGGCTTCTGGGTGATGTTCGCGGGCCAGCTGACGCTGGGCGGGCTGCTGATCTGGGCGCTGCACCGGCGCGGGGTGCTGTAGCGTGTTCTGTCCCGAATGCGGGACGTGGAACCGCGGCGGGGCCGCCAAGTGCATGCGCTGCGCTGTGGCGCTCCCCGACGTGCCGTCGCGCGCTGAGGCGCCCGACGCGCTGATCACCGCGCTGCGGCAGGCGACCGGCGCCCGCTATCGCGTGCTGCGACGCATCGGCGCCGGGGGGATGGCCGACGTCTACCTGGTGGAACAGGAGACGCTGGGGCGGCCGCTCGTGCTCAAGGTGATGCACGCCCACCTGGCGCGCGACCCCGAGATGCGCGAGCGATTCCGTCGCGAGGCCGAGGCCGCCGCGCGACTGGTGCATCCGCTCATCTGCGTGCCGTTCGACTACGGCGAAGTCGGCGAGATGGTCTACCTGATCATGCCGTTCCTGGCCGGCGGTGGGCTGGCCGATCTCCTGGCCAAGGCCCGCACGCTCGACCCCGAACGGGTGGCCGAGGTGGCCGCACAGGTGGCGACGGCGCTCGATCACGCGCACCGGCACGGGGTGGTGCATCGTGACGTGAAGCCAGACAACGTGCTGTTCGACGGTGACGGCAACGCGTACCTCACCGACTTTGGCATTGCCACGGCGCAGTTCCACGCGCGGCTCACGGCCAGCGGCCGCGCCATGGGGACGCCGCATTATATGGCGCCCGAGCAGGCAATGGGCCGCACGCTCGATGGGCGCGCCGACCTCTATGCCGTGGGCGTGATGATGTACGAGTGCCTGGTGGGTTTCCCGCCGTTCGACGCCGCCGACGCCTTTGCGGTGGGCTATAAGCAGGTGCACGAGGCCCCAGTGCCGCTCACCGAAGTGAACGCCACGTTGCCGCCCGCGCTGGGAGACATCGTGATGCGCTGCCTGGCCAAGTCGCCGGATGCCCGCTGG
>JARIEY010000074.1 GCA_031127085.1 Gemmatimonadota bacterium
GCCCAGCACGTCGTCGATGAGAAACTTGGAACTCGCCGGCGCCACGAATCCTGCGGCGCGGCTCACCAGCATCAGCGTGAGGCCAATCGCGAGGTTGCGCCGGTACGTCCACATCAGCGCGCGCGCTTCGGCCCAGGCCAGCTGGTAGTTGATCTTCTTCTTGGGGCTCGGCGTCGGGGCCGTCATTGGGACTCCGCGGGGGGAATGACGCCGGGGGTGCGCCCAAGCAGCGGGAGCATGGTGCCCGGATCATCGGAAAGTACCGCGCTGATCCCGCCGTCCCAAAGACGGCGCGCCTCGCGCGGGTCATTGATCGTCCACGCATGCACCGGAATGCCGCGGGGACGAAGCATTCGTGCAAAGCGCGTGATCGGCACTGGCAGGTGTTTCCAGACGGGAGGCACGCTGCACGCCTGATACGACGGCGCGCCCGCGCCGCGAAAGGCGAGCGCCCGCCAGAACAACGCGATGACGTCGGGGCGCGACGCCGTGATCTGCAGCCCGCGCCCGCGCAGCCGCGCGTGCGCCTCGTCGCTGAAGCTCCCGAGGAGGACCCGCGATCTGGCGTTGTGCGCGTCGAGCGCGCGAATCACGGCCTCGGTCGCCTCGGCGGCCTTGATCTCGATGATGCACGGCGTGTCGGGGTGCGCCGCGAGCGCCTCGTCGAGCGTGGGGATGCGCACCCCTCGCCCGCGGTAGGGAAACGTGCGCCCGCTGTCCGCGGTGAAGCGGTACCCGGCGTCGAGTGCGCGCAGCTCGGCCAGCGTCTGTGTCGCCACGGCGCCCGTGCCGTTCGTGGTGCGATCGACGGTCGGGTCGTGGATGACCACCGCCACCCCGTCGCGGCTGAGCCGCACGTCGAACTCGAGCCCGTCGGCTCCGAGCGCCATCCCCTGGCGGAAGGACTCCAGCGTGTCCTCCGGGGCGTGCATCGAGTTGCCGCGGTGCGCGATGACCAGCCGCTGCGTGGGATCAAGAAACCGGAACATCCCCGAAAGATAGCAGGGGCCAACAGCACGCGGAGATCCGCCCCCAGCGGGGGATACAGCAAAGCGGCGGGGCAACCCTCGCCCCGCCGCTCTGTTGTCTCTCTGTCGTTTCTCTGTTGTCTCTCTGCTGTTTCTCAGAACTGGTATTGGATTCGCGTCATCACCAACCGGCCCAGCGCGGCGCCGCCGATGAACTCCGAGTGCTTGAGGTTCAGCAGGTTCGACGCATTCACCGACCACATCGCGCCGCCGAGGAAGCCGGGGCGGAAGGTGAACGAGGCGTCGAGCAGGTTGTAGCCTGCCACCTGACCAACGTACACGCCCGAGTTGCCCGGGAACGACGCGGTGCGGCGGAAGCGCGTCTCGGCGCTCATGCCCTTGGCGTCATCGCGGAAGCGCACGGCGAACGTGCCCTTGTCGCGCGGCGCGTTGAGGGCGATGTCGGAGACGCCGCCAACCTGGGCGCGCGAGAAGTAATCCTTGTTGACCCAGCTGTAGGTGCTGTACAGCGACCAGTACTCGTCGAGCATGTACGTGCCGCTGAAGTCGAGGCCGCTCACCTTCACCTTGCCGAAATTGCGGTAGGCGAGGATGATGTCGGTGCTGTTCGACAGCGCGTAGTCCGGGTTGACCACGCCGAGCGGAACGCCCGTGGTGGCCGAACCCGACACACCGCCCAGGCCAGCGGCGATGCTCGGTGAGAGGCCCGCGGCCAGCGCGCCGGCCGTGGCCGGGCCAAGGACCGGCGTGAGCGCGGCGGCGAGGTTGGTGTTCAGGAAGCCGGCGAGCGTGCCGGCGTCGAGGAAGACGTTCGGCGTCTCGACGATCAGCGGGCCAACGAAGTCGCTGCGCTCCGAATACCACCAGTCCACCGTGCCGTAGAAGCTCTTCCCGATCTGGCCCTTCCAGCCGGCTTCCCAGCCGGTGGTCAGCGTCGGGCGGATCTGCTCGATGTCGCGCACGTCACCGGCGGCGACGTCCGAGAAGCGGGCCGTCGTCGGGTTGAGAACGCGGAGCTTGGTACCAACCTGGGCCGACGTCGGCTGCAGCGCGGCCAGCGTCTGCATTACCGCACCGGCGACGGTCGGCACGAGCGCCGCCGGCACGCCGGCGGCGGCGAGGCCGGCCGAGACCGAGTTGCCAAGGCCACCCGCGGCGGCGGCAGCAACGGCCGCCTTGTAGAACGAGGCCGCGCTGGCCGGCACGAACGCGCTCTTGCCACCCGGGTTGAACGGCGACTTCATGCACAGACCGCCGACGCCCGTGGCGCAATCACGACGGAACTGCAGGCCCGACGCCGGCGTGCCGAGCGCGCGGACCGTGAACAGCGAGTTGGTTGAGTTCGTGCCGCCGATGTAGCCGGCCGCGAGATCGAGGAACTGGTTGTTGCTGGAGGGATTCGAGAAGCCCTTGTTGTACGACACGCGGAAGCTCTGCGTTTCCGACGGGTTGTACACGAGGGCGGCGCGCGGCGACCAGTTGCCTTCGCTCAGGCGGCTGTGCTTGTCGTAACGGATGGCCGCGACCGCGTCCCAGTACTTGTTGAGGTGGGTGATGGAATGCACGTACCCACCCACTTCCGTGAAGTTGTCATCGCTTTCGTTGCGGCCGTTAATCGTGCCACCCGTCTTCGGCTCGGTCGACAGATAGTCCGCGCCGTACACGAACGTCTGACGGCCGGCGCCGAAGGCGATGCTGTGCTGCATCTGCGCGACCTTCTGGTTCGACTGGTCCACCATCGTCTGGCCGGTGCGCAGCAGGTACGTGTCGCCGGCGTCGCTGGCATTCATGAAGACCTGCGCGAACAGGCGGCCGCGCTTGGCGCGCAGCTGATACGCATTGAACGACCACCCCTTGATCTGGGCAGCGCCCAGGCCGGTGGGCTCCACCGAGCTGCCGATCAGCGTGCGGCCGTAGTTGGCCACGACTTCGGTCTTGGCATCGGGACGCCAGTCAAAGCGGAAGTCCGCCGCGGTGCGCTCAATGTCGAACGAACGCTGGCGGCCAGCGGCCGCTTCCACCGCGTCGAAGCTCTCGAAGTCGGTCGCCGTCAGGCGGTCCGCCGACACCTTGTAGCCGAACTTGCTCCCCACCGTGCCGGCATAGCGCCCCGACATACGCAGGAGGCTCTGCTCGCCGATGTCCATCGTGAGCGAGCCACCCTTCGAGTTGAACGGAGACTTGGTGATCACATGCAAGACGCCCTGCGTGGCGTTGGGGCCATACAGGGCGGCGGCAGGTCCAAGCACGACTTCCATGCGCTCGATGTCTTCGTTGCTCGTCGGCGACATGTACGACACGTTCACGCGCAGCGACGGGACGAAGTTGAAGCGGTTGTCCGTCAGCGTGAGCAGGGAGCCCGAGAAGATGTTGTTGAAGCCGCGGGCCACCACGTTCGACTGCACGACGCCGCCCGAGGTGATATCGATGCCCGGCACGCTGCGGAGCTGCTCCGTCTGCGTCGCCGTCACCGTCTCGTTGATCGTCTGCTGGCTGAGGACGCTGATCGCGGCCGGCGCCTTGTTGACCTTCTCTTCTTCGGCGATGCCGGTGATGGCCACCGTGTTGAGCTGCGTGGGCATCTCATCCAGCGTCACGTTGAGCGTGACCGCGGCGTTCGCCACCGCGATGCCGGACCGCGTAAACGGCTTGAAGCCGATGCGCGTGATCTTGACGCCGTAGGTGCCCGGCTTGAGCGCCAGGCGATAGGTGCCGTCGTCCGAGGTGGATGCGACGCCAACGGTGCGCAGCCCCTCATACGCCTGCACCGTCGCCGCGCCGATGGCGTTGCCGCCTCCGTCGGTCACCTTGCCGGAAATACGTCCGGCCTGTGCCGCCGCAGTACCCGCTACAGCGACAAACGCGATTGCGGCAAGCATCCTGCCGACGAATCGAACAACCATAGTAGCACCTCGTGGGGTGAGTGTTGCTTCGAGCTGACTTCCCCTCGCCTACACACGACGAGGGAAAGCTGTACATCCAAGTCCGCTAAAACTTTGGCCCTTCGGCTCCAAACGTCAATAAGGACAAAGTGCCAAGATGAGACGACCGACGAGCTCTGCCGGTCAAAAAAAATCGCCCGGCCCAAGCCGGACGATCGCCAAATCGGCCCGCATCCGCTACTCCGTGCTGCTCCGCGCTGTAGTGGAATCCCTGAGGACTCGCCGGATCGAGCGTAGTTTGAGCGAGGACGTCTTGGTGGGGATTTTCGTTTCCACCACCCGACGCTGGCTGGTGCTCGCGTGGATCATCTTGCCATCGCCCACGTATATGCCCACGTGCGAGATGCGGCTGCTGCGCCCCCGGCCGAACATCAGCAGATCGCCGACCTTGAGGGCGCCCGAGTCTGCGGGGACGGGGTTTCCCACCTTGGCGATGCGCGCCGCGTTATGGGGCAAATCGACCCCAAACGCTCCGAGCACGTACTTCACCAGGCCGCTGCAGTCGAAGCCGCGGTCGGGAGACGCCGCGGCAAACCGATACCGACGGCCGAGTTGCTCGCGGGCTCGGCGAACCAGCGAGTCGGAGACGGAGACGCTCGAAACCGCCGATGCGGCGCCCGAGGTCGCGGGGGCCATCCCGCGCCGAGCGAATGGTCCGTCCGGATTCGCACCGCGGGAGAGCAACGCCGCCAGCGGACCGGCTCCCTGCTGGGCCATCGCCGGAGCGACGAACACGGCCTGGAGGACGAGTACGGTGAGGAGGCGGAGCGCGCGGGGCATAGACTAGGGAAATCTAGCCAGCCCCGGAGGGTGACGGAACCGCCTGGCGGGGCAATCGGAGGAGGGGAACTCGCCCGACGGTGGCCCCTCAGCCGCGGTAGACCACCCCTGACGCACCGGTTTCGGTGATTTCGACCGCCGACAGCGCCCCAAGCGGCCCTTTGAGCCGATCCCAGATCCAGACGGCGAGGTGCTCGCTCGTCGGGTTCTCGAGACCTGGCACCTCATTCAGGAACCGATGGTCGAGCGCCTCGAAGACCGGATCGAAAGCGCGCTGCACATCCGCGAAATCAATCACGAACCCCGTGCGGGGGTCGACGGGTCCTGAGACGGTAAGTCGCACGCGAAACGTGTGCCCGTGCACCCGGGCACAGGGGTGATGGGCCGGAACCCCGGTCAGTCGGCGGCCGGCGGCGAGGCTGAACTCGCAGTAGACATCCATGTAAATTGGGGGAAGGGGAAGCAGGCAGGGGGTGGGAAGGGGAAGGGGAAGGGGGGGCACCGCTGCCCCCACAGGCTATCGGAGGCCCAGCACCTTGTGGGTTTGTACGCTCAGGCGCCACTGGGGGTGGGCCAGGCAATAGGCGACTGCGGCGCTGGCGTTCGCTTCGCGGTTGGGGCCGTCCATCGGTTGCAGTTGGAAGGTCCGAAACTCGAGATGCGCGAACTGATGCGGCTCGGCGCCGGCCTGCGGGAAGACGAGCTTCAACTCGTCTCCTGCGTGGACCGCGAGCGGGGCGCCGGCCTTGGGGCTCACGCAGATCCAGTCGATGCCGCGCGGGATGGCGAGCGTTCCGTTCGTCTCGACAGCGACGGTGAATCCGCGTTGGTGGAGCGCCTCGATGGCGGCTTCGTCGAGTTGCAGCAGGGGCTCGCCACCGGTGCACACCACGTAGCGCGTGCGGCCCCCCTCGTCTTCGCGCGGCCAGCGCGCCGCCACGGCGTCGGCGAGTTCGTCGGGCGATGCAAACCGGCCGCCGTCAGGTCCGATCCCCACGAAGTCGGTATCGCAGAACTGGCAGACGGCCTTCGCGCGGTCCTCCTCGCGACCAGTCCACAGGTTGCATCCGGCAAAGCGACAAAACACGGCCGGCCGGCCGGCGTGTTGCCCTTCGCCCTGCAGCGTGTAGAAGATCTCTTTGACAGCGTAGTGGGACACGGCGGGCGGGATGGGGAGGCGTGAACGAACCGACGGACGAAGCGCGACGGCAGAGACGCGAGACAGCGGCGCTGGGGGGCGGCGCTACGGCGCGGCCTGATAGCGCGCGGGATCGGCGACGCCGGCCTGCGAGAAGCCACGCAACCGCAGCTGACAGGCGTCGCAGCGGCCGCAGGCCGCGCCGTCGGCGTCGGGATCGTAGCAGCTGGTGGTCATTCCGTAATCGACACCCAGCGACGTGCCAAGCGCGATGATCTCCCGCTTGGTCATCTGCATCAGCGGGGCGTGCACGGTCAGCCGCGTCGCGCCCTCCACCCCGGCACGCGTTGCGAGGTTGGCGAGTTTCTCGAAGGCCGCGATGAAATCCGGGCGACAATCGGGGTAGCCGCTGTAGTCGAGCGCATTCACCCCGATCAGCAGATCCTGGGCGCCCAGCACCTCGGCCCACGCCATCGCGAACGACAGGAAAATCGTGTTGCGGGCCGGGACGTAGGTCGAGGGAATCCCGTCCGCCATTGCGGCCTCATCGCGATCCTTGGGCACTGGCGCGTCGCTCGTGAGCGCCGATCCGCCGAACTGCCGCAGGTCGATGTCGCAGACGACGTGCCGTGCCACGTTCCACCGGGCGGCGAGCGCGCGGGCGCGGTCCAGCTCGAGTTGATGGCGCTGGCCATAGCGGAACGAAAGCGCGTGCACGGCGTACCCGGCCTGGGTCGCCCAGGCGAGCACTGTGGCCGAGTCGAGGCCGCCGCTCAGCAACAGGACGGCGGGCGTGCCGGGGGACACGCGGTGCGTGGAGGGTGGCATCACAAGAGTGGAAGCTAAGCCGGCCGCGCGGCCCCCGAAACGTCGAGGGCCGCGTGAAGCGCTCAGCCTTTCGTCCGCAGGCCGGCGACGATTTCCTTCAGCCGGAGCGCGCTGTCGAGCAGCGTGGCGGCCGCCGACTGCATCTCCTCCGAAGAGGCGCTCTGCTCCTGCGTCGACGCGCTCACCTGCTCGGCGGCGGCGGCGTGTCCCTCCGCCGTGCGCGCGGCCTGGGTGATTCCTGCCGCCGCGTCCTGCACGGCGCCTAGGTTGTCGGCGGCGGCCGTGTCCACGGCGATCGCGGCGCTGAGCGCGCGCTCCGACGCGGCAACGATCGTCGCCAGCGACTCGTCGAGGTCGAGCGAGAGCCCCTCAATCTCGCCCACCTGCAGCGCGCTCGCCTGCATGGCGTCGGTTGTGCTGCCCACGCGCGTCGACACGGACGCGGTGAGTTGCACGATGTCGTCGGCCGCCCCCTGCGCCTGTTCGGCGAGCTTGCGCACTTCGTCGGCGACGACGGCAAAGCCGCGTCCCGCGGCCCCGGCTCGCGCCGCCTCGATGGCCGCGTTGAGCGCCAGAAGATTCGTCTGCTCGGCGATGCGGCTGACGATGCTGACGAAGCGGTTGATCGTCTCCGCCGTGGTGTTGAGCTCCACCACTTCACGTGCGGCCCGTTCCACCGAATGGCGCACTTCGAGCAGAATGCTGACGGCCCGCTCGACCTCGGCGCGTTTTTGGCGCGCGACCTGGTCGATCTCGCTGGCGAGGCCCTTCACTTCGGTGGCGCCTTCGCGGACCGCACTGGCGCGCTCCCGAATGTGGGTGAGCGCATCGTCCACGCGGCGCAGTTCCGAGACCTGCAGTTCCGCCCCTTCAGTCACCTCGCCCATTGCCGTCGCCGTCTGGGTGGCGGCCAGCGAGACCTGTTCGGCAGCCGACGCGAGTTGGTGCGCCGAGGTCGAGACTTCGTCGGCGGTGTTGTACGCCCCGGTCGCGAGGCGCGCCAGCGAGTCGGCCGTGACGTTCATTGCATCGGCGAGATCGCGGAACTCGCCGGGGAGCTCGGCGTCGGTGCGCACGTCGAGCCGTCCACGAGACAGCGCCTGCGCGTGCGAGACGAGGTACTGGAGTGGCGCGGTGATGCCACGGACGGTGCTCACGACAATCACGACGCCGATGATGATGGCGCCGAGGATGACAAAGAGTACGATATTGCCGCGGCGCGTCCCTTCGGCGGCGAGCTGGGCGGCCGTCTGTTCGATCTGCTGCGCCCGCATATGGCTAAGCCGCCGGATATCACCGAGCAGGGCCGATTCGACGCCGTGGGTCGCGTTGGCAGCGCGCGACGCCTCGGCCGTGCGGCCGAGTTGGCGCATTCGGGCAGCGAGGGAAAGCTCGACCTCGATCTGCGACAGGCGGGCGTCGATCGACGAGAGCAGTGCGAGCTCATCGGCGCTCAGCCCCTCGCTCGTATTCAGGCGGCGCTGGGCATCGTGCGCCGTTTCGCTGAACTCGTCGAACGCGCGTTGCGCTGATGAGTCGCCGTCCTCCGCCCAGCGGCGCCCGTTCGCCAGCTCTTCGGCTATGCCGCTGGTGAGTGTCGCCGTGTACTCCGCTTCCTTCTGGTGCGCGAGCAGTTGTGTGTTCACCGCGTCGCCAATGGCGGTCAGCGAGTAGCGGCCGACGCCGCCGGCGACGGCGAGGAGCGCCACCATGAACCCGAATCCGAACAGGAGCCGGGTGCGGATGGAACCGAACTGGAATGGCGCTTCAGCGCGGCTCATCGAGCGCCCTCCACCACTAGCGCGCCCTGCCGGGCGCGCGTGATCACCATACCGTTGCCAACGCGATCGCCCGAGGGGAGAAAGCGAATCGGGCCCGTGGCGCCGCGAACGGCCGTCTCTGCGGTGAGGGCGTGCAGCCAATCGCGAATGCCCGCGCGGTTCGGCCCCTCGGCTTCCAGCGCACGCGCGAGCGTGCGCGCGGCATCGTAGCCCAGCGCGGCGTTGGCGTCGGGATCCATGTTGAACTTGGCGCGGAAGGCCTGCACGAAGGCGCGGGCCTCGGGGCGCGGGTCGGCCGGCGTGAACGGGGCACCGACCAACGCCCCTTCCGACACCGCCGTGTCCTGCACGATTGGCGTCCAGCCATCGCCGCCGATGAACTGTGTTGTCAGCTGTTGCCGGCGCGCCTCGCGCAGGACGACGAGCGCCGATGCGTCGTTGCCGGCCACGAGCACCACGTCCGGGCGCTCACGTTTGAACCACGCCACATAGGGTTCGGCGTTGCTGATGTCGCCGGCGATCGGATCGTTGGAGATGACGCGTCCCTTGAAGGCGCGCCGGAAGCTTGCCGAGAGACCGCGGCCGTAGCCGTCGTTCTCGTACAGCACGGCGGCGCGCTGGTAGCCCAGTCGCGTGGCCGCATTGGCCAACTGGACGCCGTTCACCGAGTCGCTGGCGATGACGCGCAGGATCCAGGGCGAGATGCCGGAGAGCGCGGGCGTGGTGACCGTCGTCGCGACTGCGGCGAGTTGGCCGGCGTTGTACACGTGAGCGGCGGCGAGCATCGCGCCCGAGCTCATATGGCCGATGACGCCGACGACCTCCGGATTGTCGACGAACTGCCGGGCGACGCGGGCGGCCACGGCGCCATCGGCGCTGTCGTCGAGGAAGATGATCTCAAGCTTCGCGCCGCGGATGCCGCCGACGGCGTTGATTTCGTCGCGCGCCAGTTCGATGCCGCGCCTGCACATCTGGCCGTAGCCCTCGGTCCACGGCCCCGCCGAACCCAACACCAGGGTGCCGTCGGTCCCGCCGGCAGAGCAGGCGACTACGAACAGGCAGGACAGGGCGAGCAGGAACCGCACGTCGGTCTCCGGAGCGAACGGGGGACAACAGGCCCGCGGGGGCCCGAGCGATACCAGCGAAATGTGACGCGCCGGTGGCTCGGACGAAACCACCCGCGCGAGGAAGCCGGAGAATCGCCCGGCCCCTACGGAAGTGTCGGCGCGGGCTGCTGTTGCGTGAGGCAGTGCAACGTCCCCAGCCCCCACACCAGGTCGACCGCGTGGATGCCGACTACCGGACGGTCGGGGATCAGTTCGGCCAGCGTGTTCAGCGCGAGGCGGTCCCGCGGATCGTTGAAGGTCGGGACGAGCACGGCCTGATTGGCGATGTAGAAGTTGGCGTAGCTCGCTGGAAGGCGCTGGCCGTCCATCACGACCGGGCGCGGAAACGGCAGGGTGACGACACGCAGCGGCTCGCCGCGGGCATCGCGGGCCGCGCGAAGGCGGCGGAGGTTGTCCATCGAACGGGTGTGGTTCTCGTCCGCCGGATCTTCCTCGAGCGCCAGCACGACGACGCCCGGCGCCACCCAACGCGCGATGTCGTCCACGTGGCCGTGCGTGTCATCGCCCACGCACCCTTCGCCGAGCCAGATGGTGGTGGAACAACCAAGATGCTCAGCAAAGATGCGCTCGTAGTCGCTGCGCCCGAGTCCCGGATTGCGGTCCTGAACACCCGACAGAAGCCATTCCTCGGTCACCATCACCGTGCCGCACCCGTCGGTCTCTATGCCGCCGCCTTCAAGCACCACTCGCCCGCCCCCGTCGGCGCGCACGGGCATGGCGCGCGGAGCGCCGGTGGTGCGCGCGACGAACTCCCCAATGGTCGCGTCGTTGGAATAGTTGTCGTACTTCGCCCACGCATTGAACGCCCAGTTGCACCACGTCAGCGCGCCGTCCGAGCCGAGGATTCCGGTTGGGGCGCTGTCGCGCAGCCAGACGCGGTCGGTCGGTTGCAGGTGCAGCCGGACGTCTCCCGTCACGTGGTGCGCGGCGAGGCAGGCCTCGGCGTCCTCGCGCACCGATTCGTCGTGGCAGAGGATGTTCAGCGGTTCCGACGCAGCGAGCACGCGCGCGATCTCCGCATACACCCACGGGATCGGCTCGAACTTTCCGGGCCAGTCCGGCTCGTAGTGGGGCCAGGCGATCCAAGTGGCGCTGTGGGATTCCCACTCAGCGGGGAAGCGAGGCATTGGACAGAGATTGAGGACTGGGAATCCGGATTCCGACTTGGATGGGCGATTCGTGATGGCGATTTGCGATGGCGTGGTGGGGCGGCGCAAGGGCGCCGCAAGGGCGCCGCAAGGGCGCCGGCCTCACGCCCAGCCCGCGTCCTGCGTCAATCGCCGCGCGGGCCGATCCAGCGGTGCAGGAGGGGTGCGTACGCATCGACGCGCCGGTCTCGGAGGAACGGCCAGTTGCGGCGCGTCTCCTCGATGCGGGCCGGGTCGCAGGTGGCGAGCACGATCGCCGCGTCGGTGCCGGCTTCCGCGAGCGGTCGGCCGAAGGGGTCGTACACAAAAGAGTGGCCGAAGAACTCAATCCCGCCGGTGCCGTCCTCTGCCTCGAATCCCACCCGGTTGGTAGCTGCTACGAAGACGCCGTTGGCGATCGCGTGCGCGCGCTGCGCCGTGCGCCACGCGGTCACCTGCGCCTCACCCCACTCGGCTTTCTCGGCCGGATGCCAGCCGATGGCCGTGGGGTAGAGCAGGATATCGGCGCCGAGCAGTGCGGTGATGCGCGCCGCTTCGGGGTACCACTGGTCCCAGCAGATCAGGACGCCGATGGTCGCATAGCGCGTCTTCCAAACCATAAAGCCGCCGGCCTCGCCGGCCGGCCCACGAGCGCCAGCTGGCTGCACCGGAGCAGACGATTCGCCCGGTGCGAAGTAGTACTTCTCCTCGAAGAGCGGATCGTGCGGGATGTGCATCTTGCGGTAGACGCCTTGCACGGTGCCGTCGGCGTCGATGACCACGGCGGAGTTCCGGTAGACGCCCGCCCCCTGCCGTTCGTAGATCGGCACGACGAGCACCACCGCCAGTTCCTCGGCGACGGCGCGCAGTCGCGCGACGGTGGGGCCGGGGATCGGCTCGGCCAGGTCGAAGCGCTCGAGATCCAGCGCCTTGCAGAAGTACGGGGCGTCGAAGAGTTCCTTGAGGCAGATCACCTGCGCGCCGCGCGCGTGCGCGGCGCGAATGCTGGCGATGGTGCGCTCGAGCGTCTCGGCCTTGGTGGCGGCGACGCCGTCCTGAATCAGGGCGACGGTGAACGGGGGAGAGGCCATGCCGCCAATTTCGCCCGACTCGGAAGGGATCGCTACTGAGTACGGGGGCAAAACCGAAACGGGATTCGGGTGCCCGCCGTTGGACGGCAACATGGCGTTGCCCCCCTGAGGTCGAGTCCCGAATCCCGTTCCGCGATTGCCGTCCTGCTACCGTCGCTCCGCTTCGCTACATCCTGACGGCAATCACCACATCACCCACATTGGTTCCGGTCAGGCCGGTTTTGAGCAACCCACCCGAGAGGTGCAGCGCCTCGTAGCTGTCGTGGCGATGCAACGCATGGAGCGGCTCGATCCCGGCTTCCATCATACGAGCGACCGTCGTCGCGTCGACAATCGCTCCGGCCGCATCGGTGGGGCCGTCGCGTCCGTCTGTGCCCGCGGCGAGCAACGTGATGCCGCTCGCGCCTGGGCCGGCGTCCGCCAGGGCGATGGCGGCGGAGAGCATCATCTCCTGGCAGCGACCGCCGGTGGCTGGTGCCGCGCCCATTGTGACCGTGGTTTCGCCGCCCCACAGCGCCACGCCGCCGCGCGGGAGCGCCATCGCGGCCGTGGCGATGCGCGTGCCCGCGAGCGCTGCTTCGCCGTGGAGCGGTTCGTTGACGATGACCACCGGGTCGAAGCCGAGCACGCGGGCGCGCAGGGCTCCCGCATCCAGGACGCCGGCGTTGCCCTGCACGGCGGGAACGCCGGCGAACAAGAAGGCGGGGGAATCGGATTTCGGAGTCTCGGCGCGCGCCCCGTGCATCACGTCGTCGAGGTAGCGCAGCAGAGGCTGCGGCACTCGCTCGGTCAGGTCGGTCTCGTCCATCAGGCGGCGCACGTCGACGGCGGTCGACGGATCGGGAACGCACGGTCCCGATCCGATGTACGCGAGGTTGTCGCCGATGACGTCGGAAAGCACAATGAGTTCCACGCGCGCCGGCGCGAGGCGGGCACCGAGGCGGCCGGCTCCCCACTGCAAGAAGCGCTTGCGCACCGCGTTGACCCGCCCGATGTCGAGTCCCGACCGGACGAGCACGTCGCACAGCGTGACCAGGTCGTCGGCAGCCACCCCATCCACTGGTGCGGCGACGAGGCTGGATGCCCCGCCCGAGAGCAGCACGAAGACGCGGTCGCCACCCGGGACGCGATCACAGACCTCCGCGAGGGCGCGTGCGGCGTCGAACGAGCGATCGCCCGGGAGCGGATGATTGCCGGCGACCGAGAGCAACGAAGGGTGTGGCACATCTGACACGATGGGACCGACGATGATCCCGCCGGCGATCGCCATGTTGCGCTGTTCGAGCTCGTGCACGGCCGCACGCGCCATCGTATGGGCGGCCTTGCCGAGCGCAACAATCCAGTTGGGGCGCGCAGTGCTGCGGTCCGCCGGGAGCCGCAAACGCACGGCCCTTGCCGTGAACGCAGTGGGGTCGGCGGCAATGAGGGATGCGGCGAAGAGATCGCGGACGGTCAGGGCACCCGAACGGATCGACGGAAGGGAGGAACGCGCAAGTGCAGCGTGCATGCCAGTCCTTGGCCTGGTGTCATGGGCATTTCCTGGGTCCCGTCATCGGGGGGTGGTGGCCCATACGCCGGAACAGTGAATCCCCAGCGTCAGAACCCTGTCACTCGGGACTGACAAAGGGGCGGCGAGCGCCACTTGCGCTCGCC
>JARIEY010000075.1 GCA_031127085.1 Gemmatimonadota bacterium
CGTGAGGGACCAATTCGGACCCTTATCGGTCGAGAAGAATCGCCCCGGAGCCAGTGCTGGCTCCGGGGCGATTCTGTCTTTGTGTCACGCGACGCGCATGGTGTCCGCGGCAGCGACTCAGCGCTGGTAGTTCGCCAGCGTGGCGCCCATCGCGTCCATCGCTTCCTTGGCGCGCCAGCGATCGCGGCCGTTGTAGATGAAGGAGAAGGCGAGGCGCTCGCCGTCGCGCGACGTGACGTAGCCCGCCAGCGATGCGACATCGTTGGTCGTGCCCGTCTTGGCGTGCAGGTTGCCCATGGCCGGCGTGTACTTCATCCGGCGGCGCAGCGTCTCGGTACGTCCCGCTACGGGAAGTGACTGCTCCAGCACATTGCGCCACGGGGCCTTGGCGGCGTATCCCAGCAACTGCACCATGGCGCGCGGCGTCACACGGTCGGCCGTCGAGAGCCCGCTGCCATCGGCCGCGTACACGTCGGTGGGCTGCACCTTTGCCTTTTCCCACAGGAAGCGACGCAGCAGAATGTTGGCATTCTCGGCCGATCCCACCACGCCGACGCTGCGTGCCGCGTTGCGGAAGAGCAGTTCCGCGAAGTGGTTGTTGGACTCGCCATTCATCGTCTGCACAAGCTCGGAGAGCGGTGCCGACGGGAGTGACGCGACGCGCGGAGCGCCACTCGCGGCCTTGGACAGTCGCGCGCCGCCGCCTACCTCGACGCCGTGCGCCTCCAGCGCCGCGCGGAACGCCGCGGTGGTGACGAGCGCCGGATACTCCGCCACCACCTGCACGGTGCGCCCGCTGCCGGCTGCGCCAACGCTACCGCGCACCTCAATGCCATTCTCGCGCTGCACAATGCCGATCCGGCCGCCGCGTCCGGCGACGACCTTCACCGAGTTCACGACGTTGATGCCCGAGAGGGCCGGCTCGAACGAGACGACGGCCGACTTGCCCGACGCCTTCACCTTCACGGTCAGGAGGTTCTCGTTGTATGAAAGCGCCGAGACGCGGGCGGCGTAGGACGCGCCGAGATACCGCGACTTCCAGCCTTCTGGCACGCCGCGATCCTCGAAGGCCGACGCGTCCCCCAAGATGTCGCCCGAGACCCGTTTGATGCCCGCCTGCGCGACGAGATGCGCGATCGCCTGCATTGGTGTCTCGCCGGAGGCATCGTCGGTGTAGCGGCGGCTGAACGACGGATCTCCGGCCCCTCGGAGCACGAGGTTACCGCGCAGCGTGCCATCGGAACCCAGGGCTCCCTCACGGAGCACTTCGGTAACGAAGCGGTAGTCCGGGCCGAATCGCTCGAGCGCGACGGACGACGTGAAGAGCTTCATCGTGCTCGCCGGCAGGAGCTGGCGGTCGGCATTGCGCTCGAACAGCGTGTCCCCGTACTCAAGCGAGACGACCGAGACGCCCCAGGCACCGGACCGCGAAGCGCGGTCGAGGATCGAGCCCAGATCCAGCGACAACTCGGAACCGCCGCGTGGCGCGGTGTACTTGAGCGGGGCCGGCGGGGGCGTGCGCCGCTTGGCCGCGCTCCGCACCTTCGCTTTGGACGCGCTGGTGGAACGCCGGCGCGTCGACACACGGCGCTTGTCGGTGCTTCCCGTCTTCTCGGCCGTCGCGCGGACCGAGGCCGTGGCCGGTTGCGCCTGGGCTGGCGCGTGCGACGAAACCACCGTCAGCGCAACAGCGACGGCACACCACTGAAAGAGACCACGGTGGCGGAGCAAGAGGGGCATCGGCGAGGGGTTCTCGACGTGGGGAAGGCGGCGCTCAGGGCGGCCGCCCCGTGCGTCAGACCTTCAAGATCAAGTTTCGGCGGTAGAGCGCCGCCAGTACAGCGTACCAGCACAGCACGAAGCAGAGCGCGAACGCGAAGGAGGCATTTCGCGGCTCGAGCCACGAGGCGAACGCCGCCTTGTACACCACGCTTTGCACGGCGACCGGAGTTCCGTCGACGTCGATCTTCCACAGCGAGTAGATGATCCGCGCCATCATTCCCGATCCCACAAAGGCAACGATCGGGTTTACACCATATATGACGAGCGGACGGGTCCACCAAGTAACACGCTGGACGTCGATGATCCAGGTAATCGTCGCAATGGCCGCCGCCGCCATCCCGGCGGAGAACAGGACGTAGGAACTGGTCCAGAGTCCCTTGTTGATGGGGAACGACCAGTTCCACATCAGCCCGGCCACCATCATCAGCGCGCCAACGGCGAACATCGCGTTCAGGCGATCAGCCAGCGGGCGGTCGGTCAGCGCGATCCAGCGGCCGCAGAGCACCCCCAGCATGGCCGTGCCGATGGCCGGCAGGGTGGAGAGCGGCCCTTCCGGATCCCAGGTCTTGGCCGCTTTCCAGAGGTGCCCGTCGAGCAGGGCGCGGTCCACCCACGCGGCGAGCGTCCGTGATGGGTCATTGAGGCAGAGCGCCCCCAACTCGCACCCGCCCGGCACGGGGAGCAGGGTCATCGCGAACCAGTAGCCATAGAGCAGCACCGCCAGCATGCCGACGACCTGTTTGACCGAGGCATTCAGCGTCAGCAGCCCGGCGCAGAGGTAGGCCACGCCGATGCGCGGGAGCACGCCCGGAATGCGCAACTCGGTGAACCGTTCGATGGGATAGAACGGGAATGCCGCCAGACCCCAGCCGATGAGCACGATCAGCACCCCGCGGCGGATCACCTGCCGCCGCAGCACCGCGTCGCTGTCACCGCGCCGCCGCCGCACCGCCAACGAGAGGTGCGTGGTGATGCCCACGATGAACAGGAAGAACGGAAAGATCAGGTCCGTGGGCGTCCATCCGTGCCAGGACGCATGCGCCAGCGGAGGATAGATCGCCCCCCAGCTCCCCGGATTGTTCACGAGCAGCATGCCAGCGACGGTCAGACCGCGAAAGACGTCGAGACTGACGAGCCGTTCGCTGGGTTTTGGCGCGTGCACGCAGAGCTCCAGGGGAGGAGGACAAGAAAAGTTGGGGAGGGGAGCAGGGTGTGGGAAGGGGAAGGGAGCAGGGTGTGGGAAGGGGAAGGGAGCAGGGTGAGGGAAGGGGAAGGAAAAGGGGGAAACCGAACGATGATGGGTGCAATGAGACGATGGTGTGATGGGCAGCAGGGCGCGGCAGCTTGCCGGCATGGACCCTCGTGTAGAAGTCGCGCTGGCTGGTTGGGCGCCCGGAGTCGCGGTGGAGGAGACCTCCGATCCGCTGTGGCGGCTGCATTCGTACCGTGTGGCGCGCTGCCTGCTTGATCATCTGCAGGGCGACGCAGTGGTGCTGGCCGCGCACGTCGACCCAAAGACCGTCGCCCAGCTCTCGCGCGCCGTGGCGTCGATGGGGGCCAATATCGCCGAGGGCTACAGCCGTCGCTCGAACGCGGACCGTTCCCGATTCTATGGCTACGCGCTCGGCTCCACACGCGAGGCGATGCTCTGGTACCGCAGCGTCGCCTGGTGTCTGGATCACGACACCCTGGAATTGCGCATGGCATGCCTGATGCAGGCCCGATGCCTGCTCATCGGAATGCTGAAAGCCGTCCAGCGCAGCGACGCCCCGCCGTTCGAACCCCGGGTGTAGCCGCGTGCGGAACCAGCACTCCCGAGGGCGGTTCACTTCCGCATCCCCTTCCCACACCCTGCTCCCTTCCCCTTCCCACACTCTGCTCCCTTCCCCTTCCCACGGTATGTCCCCAAAACGAAAACGGGCGGCCCCAAAGGGCCGCCCGTTTTCGTTTGAAACAACACTCATCCAATCCGCACGTTGCCAAACAGGAAGAGGAACGCGATAAGCGTCGCGCCCGCGATGATCATCGGACCGATGAACAGCTTGCGGAACAGCGGGTGGTCGAACTTGAGGTGCATGTAGTACATGACGACCACGGCGAACTTGATGGCCGACATGAGCAGGAGGGCCGGCTTGAACGCCGGGCTCGCCACGAACGCCGGGATGTAGTAGGCCCACACCTCGACAATCGTGATGAGAAAGAGCCACAGGGCGACCCACTTGTACTGCTTCCAGGTGGGGTGCTCGTGCGTGTGATCGGCGTGGGCGCGATCGATGGACATGGTCGGCAGCCCCTTACTGGATGAGGTAGACGAGCGTAAAGATCACGATCCAGACGACGTCGACGAAGTGCCAGTACAAGGCGCACAGGTCGACGAGAATCGCGTCGCGGGGTTCGAGTCCCCGCTTGAGGTCGATGAAGAACAGCGACATCAGCCACAGCACACCAACGGCCACGTGCGTGCCGTGGAAGCCGGTGAGCGTGAAGAAGGTTGTGCCGAACAGGTTGGTGCGGATCGTCAGCCCTTCATGCACGAACGAGGTGAACTCGTACGCCTGGAAGGCCAGGAAGATGGCGCCGGCGATCGCGGTAGCGAGCAGCCAAAACTTGGAGGAGCCCAGCAGGCCCTCGTAGCCGGCCTTGCCCTTGTTCTCCACGGCGGCGAGGGCCAGCACCATGAAGAGCGACGACATCAGCAGGACGAAGGTCGACGCCGACGTCACCGGGATGTTGAGGATGGGCTTGAAGACCTCGCCGGCCGGCGACGTCCACGCTTCGTGCGGGAGCGGTCCAACGACCGACCGTCCCTTGTAAACGAGATAGGTGGAGATGAGCGAGCCGAAGAGCATGCACTCCGACCCAATGAAGGCCCAGATCGCGATCTTCCGGTTATCGAGCCCGGTCGTCGTGTAGTGGGTGTGTTCGTGCGCCTCGTGGGCGCCAGCGGCAGTGGCCACGGTCTTGGTCTCCGGTTACTCGAGAGGGCTCGTGAGCCACGCGTAGAGCGAGGCCACCATGAATACGCCGCCGCCCAGCATCGTGGCCATGGCGAGCGGGAACTTCCCCATATGCAGCACGATCATTCCGCTGAACATGACGACAATGCCGAGGGCCACCAGGAACGGCTTGATGGTGTTGAACGGCATCGGGATGCCGAGCTCCTTGGCGGTACGCCGCTCGGTTTCCTCGTGCATCGGCGCCGCATGGGCGTCGGCGATGTCGGCCGCGTCTGCGTGCGAGTGCTCGATGCCGGCGGTGCGGTCGGGGGCCTTGAGGTCCCACATCGGGTAGCGCGACGTCACTTCGGGGATCTGCGCGAAGTTGTAGTCGGGCGGCGGCGACGGGATGGACCACTCAAGGGTGGGCGCGCCCCATGGATCACTGCTGGCCGGGGCGCCTGAGACGCGGCTCTTGAAGAAGTTGTACGCGAAGATGAGTCCGGCGACGAGCAGCAGATAGGTGCCGGCCGTCGACATCAGGTTGAACAGGTCCCAACCCTGGCCCGCATCGTACGTGTAGATGCGGCGGGGCATGCCGAGCATGCCGCTGAAGTGCATCGGGAAGAACGTCAGGTTCAAGCCGATGAAGTTGAGCCAGAACTGCCAGTTGCCTAGCCGCTCGCTCATGAAGCGGCCCGTGATCTTCGGGAAGTAGTGATAGATGCCCGCGAAGATACCCATCATCGCGCCGCCGTAGAGCACATAGTGGAAGTGCGCCACGATGAAGTAGGTGTCGGTCTGCTGCAGATCCGACGGCGGCGACGAGTGCATCACGCCCGAGATGCCGCCGATGGTGAACATCGCGATGAGGCCGATGGCGAACTTCATCGACACCGGGAAGCGGAGCGAGCCGCCGTACATCGTCGCGATCCAGTTGAAGATCTTCACGCCCGTCGGCAGGCCAATGAGCATGGTCGCCACGGAGAAGATCGAGTCGGCGACCGGGCCCATGCCGACGGCGAACATATGGTGCGCCCAGACGCCGAAGCCGAGGAAGCCGATCATGATGCCCGAGTAGGCCATGACGTTGTAGCCGAAGAGCGGCTTGCGGCTGTGCGTCGGCAGCACTTCGGAGACGAGGCCGAAGGCCGGCAGGATGAGGATGTAGACTTCGGGGTGGCCGAAGACCCAGAACAGGTGCTGCCAGAGCAGCGGATCGCCGCCGGCCTGCACTTCATAGAAGTTCGTCCCGAAGAAGCGGTCGAACTGCAGGAAGAACAGCGCCGCCGTGATGACGGGGAAGGCCAGTACGACGAGGAACTGCACTACGAACGACATCCACGTGAACATCGGCATGCGCATCAGCGTCATGCCGGGGGCGCGCAGGTTGATGATCGTGGTGATGAAGTTGAAGGCGGCCGCGAGCGACGAGATGCCGAGGATCTGCAGGCCGAGGACCCAGAAGTCCATGTTGAAGCCGCCGCCGAACGTCGGGCCCGAGAGCGGCGCGTAGCCGAACCAGCCGCCGTTGGGGGCGATGCCGAAGAAGATCGGGAGCGTGATGAAGAGGCCGCCCAGCGCGTACACCCAGTACGAGAAGGCGTTCAGGCGCGGGAAGGCGACGTCGCGCGCGCCGATCTGCAGCGGAATGAGGTAGTTGAAGAAGGCCGCGGAGAGCGGCATCACGACGAGGAAGACCATCGTCGTGCCGTGCATCGTGAAGAGCTGATTGTACGTCTCAGCCGAGACGACGCTCAGGTTCGGCTTCGCCAGCTGGGTCCGGATCAGCAGCGCCTCGAGGCCGCCCACGAGCAGGTAGAACAGGGCGGTGTAGAGGTACAGGATGCCGATCCGCTTGTGATCGACCGTGGTGATCCAGCTCCAGATGCCGGACTGCTCCGACGCGTCGTGCGTCGGGATGGCGGAAGAGGTTTCCACGAGTTCGGTTCTCCGGGGCTACTTGAGGGAGCGCAGATACGCGACGATGTCGGCGATCTGCTTGTCGTCGAGGCCGGCCGCCGCGGGGACCTGCTGCTTGATCATCGGGTTGAACTCGCCCACGCCGAAGGTCGGCATCACCGAACCCGGTTTCATGGCCGGCGCGTTCTTGATCCAGAGTGCGAGCGTGCGGGCGTCATTGCGGAACAGGCCGGCGCCGAAGGTATGGCGCGTGCCGAAGTGCGTCAGGTTGGGGCCCTTGGCGTTGTCGTCGGTGGCGTAGTTCGTCTCGCCCTTCACGACGTGGCACGTCATGCACGGCGCCTTGCCGAGGTTCGCCGGGTTCATCAGCAGTTCGCGTCCCGCCTTGGCATCGCCGGCGGCGAGCAGGGCATCGTCGAACGCGGTCGCTGGCATCGGTGTGGACGGAATCGCGTACGCCGGAAGCTTGTCGGCCGGGAAGACCCAGGCTTCGGGGACCGTCGGTTCAGCGGGGGCCGCGACGGGGATGATGGAGGCCGTCTTGACCGGCACGGCCGGCTTGGCCTTCGCGGCCGAGTCGGCGGCCGCCGCCGCGGCGCCAGCGGCAGGTGACCCGATGGCGACGGTCTTCTGGTGCGCCACCCACTTGTCGAAATCCGCGGCCGTCACGGTGAACGTGCGGAAGCGCATGTTCGCGTGCGAAGCGCCGCAGTACTCCACGCAGGCGCCGTTCAGCGCCGCCGGGGAGAGCGTCTCCTTGGGGGTGAACCAGATGTAGTTCACCTTGTTGGCGATCAGGTCGCGCTTGCCACCGAGCTGCGGGATCCAGAACGAGTGGAGTACGTCGCGCGTGCGCAGCGAGAAGTTGACTGTACGGCCGATCGGCAGATAGAGCTCGTTGGCCGTGGTGATGCCGTATTCCGGGTAGCGGAACTCCCACCACCACTGATGGCCGATGACTTCGACCTGCAGCGCATTGGCGGGCGCCTTGCGCTGGTTCTCGAAGATGGTCCGCACCGTCGGCACGGCCAGGAAGACGAGGATCAGCGCCGGGATGGCGGTCCACGTGATCTCCAGCGCCGCGTTGCCGTGAATCTGACGCGGTGCGGGCCCGCCCTCGCGGCGGCGGAACTTGAAGATGGTGTACACCAGGAGCACCTCGACGACCACGAACACGATCGTGCCGAGGAGCATCATGCGATCCCAGATGAACACCGCCCCGTCGTTGAGCTCGGTGTTTTTACTGAACGTGGAGTTGGGATAGTCTCCACCACACGCAGCGAGCGCCAGCAGTGCGAGCGCGAGAACGGCGACCGGGGCGACCCGGCGCAGATGCAACTTGGGCATCAGCGGTGATGTTGGGGGTGAGGAGCGATGTCCGGCAGACACGGGCATCGGCGTACGGCAAATCCGAACAGAAGTTACCCGTGTAGGTCAGGCAATTCAAGCACGCCCGCGTGGGGTAAATACCTACAATGCCGAGTTTTATGCTCGGATTGCCGGCCCTTGCGCACCCTCACCAATGCACACGGGGCACCGAGAACCCCCTGGGTTCCCGTGCCCCGCCACCCTCCGCCGGCCCGCGACGCGCTACTCGGGCGCCAGCTCAATCTCCACCGCGTGGTCCTTCTTCACCTTCGCGCCCGCCATGTCGATGGCCGTGCGCAACTGGGCGACCTGCTCCCGGTACGACCGCAGCTTCACCATATCGCCGCCCCCGCGCCCCCCGATGAGAATCATCGTCGACACTTGATCGGCGATCATCCCGAACTGCCCCTTCAGCATCCCCACCAGAGGCGCCGCCGCCCGCTTGATCTGCATCGGGACCACGCCAGCCCCCTTCTGGTTCTTGATGTCCATCGCCATGCGCTCCACCAGCCCATGGATCTGCTGCAACGTGATGAGCGCTTCTTCAAGCGTCTTCATCTTTTGCGCGCCGGCGCCGTCGAGTTTAACCGAAGCCATATAAAGAAGGGGCAGAGAGACAACAGAGAGACTACAGAGAAACTACAGAGAAACTACAGAGAAACTACAGAGAAACTACAGAGAAACTACAGAAGGGCCATACACGGCCGCTGCGTGGGGCCCCGTACGTCCAATGTAGAGGGGGGCTGGGCCGCGCGAGAGCATTTCCCCGTACCCTGCTCCCTTCCCCTTCCCCCTAGATCATCCGCCGCGGATCGAGCGCTTCGTCCAGCTGCTCCTTCGTCAAAAGTCCGCGCTCCAGCACCAGCTCGTACACGCCGCGCCCGGTCGCGAGCGCGTCCTTGGCGACGTCGGTGCAGGCCTCGTACCCGATCACGGGAACCAGCGCGGTCACGATCCCCACCGAGCGCTGCACGAAGTCGCGCAGCCGATCGGGGTTTGCCGTGATCCCCTCGATGCACTTGGTGCGCAGCATCCGCACGGCCGCCGCCAGCGTACGGATATTGTGAAGCAGCCGGAACGCGATGATGGGCTCAAACACGTTCAGCTGCAGCTGACCGCCCTCGGCGGCCATCGTCACCGTCACGTCGCCGCCGACCACGTCAAAGCACACCTGGTTGACCGCCTCGGGAATGACGGGGTTCACCTTGCCGGGCATGATGCTCGAGCCGGGCTGCATCGGCGGGAGATTGATCTCGCCCAGCCCGGTGCGCGGGCCGGACGACAACAGCCGCAGGTCGTTGCACACCTTGCTCAGCTTCACGGCGCAGCGCTTCAGCACCCCGCTCAGCTGCACGAACGAGCCGGTGTCGGAGGTGGCCTCCACCAGGTCCGGGGCGGTGATCAGCGTGAGTCCGGTGACGGCGCTCAGGTGCGCACGCACGGCCTCGGGGTAGCCGGCCGGCGCGTTGATGCGCGTGCCAATCGCCGTCGCCCCCATATTGATCTCCCGAATGAGCGCCTGCGCCTCGGCGAGCCGATCGATATCTTCGGCGATCGTGTGCCCGAACGCGGCGAACTCCTGACCGAGGGTCATCGGGACCGCGTCCTGCAGCTGCGTGCGCCCCATCTTCACCAAATCGTGGAACTCGTCCCCCTTGGCGAGGAACGCGGCCACCAGCTGGGTCATCGCGGCGCGCAGGTCGTTGATGCTCGCGTGCAGCGCCAGCTTGACCGCCGTGGGGTACACGTCGTTGGTGCTCTGTGACCGGTTGACGTGGTTGTTGGGGTGACAGTGGTCGTAGTCGCCGCGCGTGCGGCCGAGGAGTTCAAGCGCGCGATTCGCGATGACCTCGTTGGCGTTCATGTTCGTCGAGGTGCCGGCACCACCCTGGATCATGTCCACGAGGAAGTGTTCGTGGTGCCGCCCCTGCTGGACTTCACGCGAGGCCCGTACGATCGCGTCCGTGACGGCGTCATCGAGCAGGCCGAGGTCGCGGTTGGCGAGCGCGGCGGCTTCCTTTACCTGCGCCAGCGCCACGATCAACGGCGAGAACTCGCGCAGCGGGATCCCGGTCAGGGGGAAGTTCTCCAGCGCGCGCAGCGTCTGCACGCCGTACAACGCCTCCGCCGGAATGTCGCGCTCCCCCAGCAGGTCGTGCTCGCGGCGCGTCCCTCCGCCAAAGAACCCGGCGGCTCGGCCGTGGCCCACCAACGTGGCACTGGCCGCACTGAGCCGCTGCGCAATGGCGCGCGCGGCCTTGGACAGCAACGCGGCGTGCAGCGGCGGCGTCTCGGCGAGAATCGGCGCCAACGTCGAGAGCCGGAAAAGCACGACGTCGGTGGGCGCCAGCGCCACGGCGGTGGTGCCGTGATGCGTGTCGTCGAGGAGGATGCTCTCGCCCACCACTTCGCCGGCGCCGAGTGTGGCCAGGCGGCTGACCGTGGCGCCGTGCGTCTTCTCGATGGCGACGGCTCCGGAGAGAATCACCGCGAAGAACGAGCGCGAATCACCCTCGGTGAACAGGGCCGAACCCTCGACGTAGGAGGCGGGAGTGCCCGCCTTGGCGAGCGGCCAGAGCAGCGTATCGGCGAAGCCGGCAAAGAACGGGGCGGCTTTCAGTTGGTCGAGCAGGGTCATATGTGATTGAGGATTGGGAATCCGGATTGCGATTCGAGATAGCGATTGAGGATGGCGACTTGCGATGGGGGCGCCAACGGCCGGAAGGTTGGTGACGGCGCTATGCGGGGGCGCGGTGGCACCTTCCACCCTCTAATTCTGGCCGCGGAACCCGTAGGCGAACAGGTGCGAGCGGCGGCCCGTCAACGGCCGTCATCGTCCATTGTCGCCCGTCATCGCCCGTCGAAGTCCGCCATCGCCGTCCGGCATCCCTATCCGGATTCCCCATCCTCAATCAAATTCGACTGTCTCTTCTCACGGGCCCTTGTCATGCTTGACCGCCGTTCGTTTCTCGAGACGTCCGCGCTGCTCTCCGCCCTCGGGTTCCTGCCGCGCGCGCTGAGCGCCGAGGAATACGAGCGCGACGTGGCGCGCCGCGACGTTCCCGCCGGTCCGTTTCGCGGGCGGCCGTGCGTGGTGTCGAGCGCCAACGGCATTGCCGGCGTCAAACTGGCCTACGACCGCATCACGGCGGGAACCGACACGCTGGACGCGATCATTGCCGGCGTGAACCTCGTGGAGCTCGACCCCAACGACCAGTCGGTGGGACTCGGCGGGCTCCCCAACGAGGAAGGCGTGGTGCAGCTCGATGCCAGCTGTATGCACGGCCCCACGCGGCGGGCCGGAGCGGTGGGGTGCCTGGAGGAGATTGCGACGCCGTCGTTGGTGGCGAAGGCCGTGATGGACTACACGACGCACGTCCTGCTGGTCGGCGCCGGTGCCAAGAAGTTCGCGCAGGCGCTCGGCTTCAAGACCCAGACCCTGCTGACCGAGAAGAGCCGCCAGGACTGGCTGCGCTGGAAGTCGCGGCTCAACAAGGGCGACAACTGGCTCGACCACGACGACGACGTGAAGATCAACTGGACGCACGGCACCATCAACATGAATGCGGTGAACGCCGCCGGCGACGTGAGCTCCGTGACCACCACGAGCGGGCTCGCGTGGAAACTCGACGGGCGTCTGGGCGATTCACCGATCCACGGCGCCGGCCAGTACACCGACAACGCGATTGGCGCAGCGGGAAGCACGGGGCTCGGCGAGATGAACATCAAGGCGTGCGGCGGATTCCTCACCGTCGAGTTCATGCGCAACGGCGCCACGCCCGAGCAGGCCGCGCTGAAGACGCTCGAGCGGATGGTGCATATGACGGAAGCGCGAATGCTCGACGAAAAGGGACGGCCGCGCTACGACATTCAGGTCTACGCCGTGGCCAAGGACGGCCGCTACGGTAGCGCCACGATGTACGAAGGCGCCTCGTTCGCCGTGTGCGACGAGAAGGGAGCGCGCCTCGAAAAGTGCGCCTTCCTGTTCAAGGGCGCGGAGCGGCCGCGGTAAATGCGCGACCTGCGCGACGATCTCGGCACCATTGGCCGGCGCGTCCTGACGCCGGTGGCGGTGCTGTTCGTCGTCTATCTGGTGGGCATCTTCGGTTACAAGCTGATCGGCGGCGCGGACCACAGCTGGCTGGACGCGTTCTATATGACGACGATCACGCTGACCACCACCGGGTACCGCGAGGTGATCGACATCACCGAGCATCCGGCGGCGATGATCTTCACCATCGTGCTGCTGCTCTTCGGGGCGACGGCGGTCGTGATGACAGGCTCGATGATCACGGCGTACGTGGTCGAGGGCGACTTGACTGCGGGATTCCGGAGGCGGCGGATGCAGAAGCGGATCGATGCGATGCGCGGGCACACGATCGTATGTGGCGCGGGGCAGACCGGCTCGGCGGTGATCAGCGAGCTGATGGCGACGGAGCGCGCGGCGGTGGCCATCGAGAGCAGCGCCGAACGCGCGGCCGTGTTCGAGCGTCAGTTTCCCGGCGTGCCCGTGATGGTCGGCGACTGCACGGACGATGAGGTGCTGACCCAGGCGGGCATTGCCTACGCCTCGGGAGTCGTGGTGTGCACCGACGATGACAAAGTGGCGCTGGTGACCACGGTGCTGGCCCGGCAGATGGCGCCCAAGGCCCGCCTGGTGGCGCGCGCGGCCGATGAGCGAGCCGCGGCGCGGCTGCGGCAGAGCGGGGCCGACGCGGCCGTCTCGCCTGGCCGGATTGGCGGAATGCGCATGGCCAGCGAACTGCTGCGGCCGTCGGTCGTGAGCTTCTTGGACCAGATGCTACGGGACGAAAATCGCAACCTGCGCATCGAGGAAGTGCGGGTCGAGCAGGGAAGCACGCTCGACGCGCGGCAGGTGGAGTCGCTGCGCCTGCACGAATACGGCACCGGACTGCTGCTGCTTGCGATGCGCACGCGTGACGGGGCGTACGTCTTCAATCCGCCGGCATCGACGCCCGTGAACGGGGGGTGCCACCTGATCGTGATGGGCGACCCCGCCTCGGTGGCGCGGATGCAGGAGGCGGGGGAGCGCTGACCGCGGAGCGTCGAGGCGTCGCGTCAGCTTGTGCGGAACGCGCTGGCGGCCTTGTCGAGTTGCGCGGAGGTCTGCGACAGCTGTGAGGCAGCGGCGGCTATCTCCTGCGTGCTGGCGCTCTGCTGCTGGCTGGCCGCCGCCACGTCGTGCATGGCGTTCACGAACGACTGCGTGCCGGCATTCAGCGCCGCGAGGCGCTGCTGCAGTTCGGTAACGAGCCGGTCGCCGGCGGCCGCCGACTTGGCCATCGCCGCCGTCCACTGATCGGTCTCGTTGACCGCCGCCTCAACCTGCGTGAACGATACGCGGCTGTGTTCCGTGGCCTCGCGGACCGCCACCACGCGGTCGAGGGCACGCCCGCTTG
>JARIEY010000002.1 GCA_031127085.1 Gemmatimonadota bacterium
CCACGGATGTCCCCCTCGCCGCCCACGGACCAGACGATGTCTGGGTTCGACTCGGCCACGGCCAGAGCGCCGATCGTGCCGCCGAAGTACTTGTCGGTGGCCGGCTGCCAGCTCATCCCACCGTCTACGGTTTTGAAGACGCCACCGCCGGTGGTTCCCATCCAGTACTCGTACGGGCGCTTGGCTGAACCCGCCACGGCCACCGAGCGGCCGCCGCGAAACGGACCAATCTCACGCCACCGAAGGGCGGCGAAGGCCGTGGTGTCGTAGCTCTGCGCGGCAGCGATGGCCGGCAACAGGAGGAGGGCGCCTGCAGCGAACAGGCGACGGGCGATCGACAGCATGATTACCTCTCGTGGGGCGGGCCACAGGGAGACCAGCGCCGACAGCACAGGTCGGCAGGTCGTCGTACATTCACTAAAGTTGGTGACTCGCGCCCTCCACGGCGAGAGACCCCCCCCCACATTCCACCGCCCGCACCAATGACCACTCGTCCTGCTGTCTTCCCCCTGATTGCCGCCGCCGTCCTGTGGGCCTGTGGAACCTCGGAACAGAAGCCGGCCGCCGACACGGCTGCCGCCACGCCCGCTGGGGCCGAGCGAATCTTCGAGGCGGGTGGAATGAAAACACCGGAGTCCGTGCGCTATGACGCCGCGCAGGATCTCTGGTTTGTCTCGAACATCAACGGCAATCCGTCGCAGAAGGACGGCAACGGCTTCATTGTGCGGTTGACCGCTGACGGCGCGGCCATGGATTCCACGCCATTCATTGAGGGCGGCAAGAAAGGCGTGACGCTCCACGCACCCAAGGGTCTGGCGATCGTCGGCGATACCATCTGGGTCGCTGACATCGATGCCGTGCGTGCGTTCAACACCAAGACGGGCACTCCAGTCGCTTCCGTCGACATCAAGGGCTCCACATTCCTCAACGATGTCGCCGCCGGGCCCGATGGATCGATCTACATCACCGATACCGGCATTCGCTTCGACGAGAAGGGACAGCTGTCGCATCCTGGCCCCGACCGCGTGGTGCAGGTGATCGGGCGGCAATTCAAGCAGGTGACGGCATTTGCAGGCCAGCAGGGGCCCAACGGCATCGCCTACGATTCAGCCGGCGGCCGCTTCCTCATCAACGCGTTCACCACGAAGGGTTTCTTCGCGTGGAAGGTGGGGCAGGCGACGCCGGACTCCATTGGTCTTGGCGCGGGCGATGCGGATGGCCTGGAGATACTCGCCGATGGACGCGCCGTGTACACCAGCTGGGTGGATTCGTCGTTGAGCGTGTTCGCCAATGGCACCTCGTCCACCCTGATGAAGGGCCTGCCCAATCCGGCGGACATCGGCGTGGACGCAAAGCGACAGCGGGTCGCGGTGCCATTGTTCAACGATGGCAAGGTCGTCTTCGTGAAGCTGGGGAGCACGCCATAGCGCATTGGAGTATGGGGGCCGCTGATGGGCGGCCCCTTCCTCGCGGAGGACGTCCTGTCGCTCCGCCAAACACTGTCTGCTGCTGACCGTTCACCGACTACCGCTCACCGCCTCTTTTCATGCGCCTCGCTCTTGCCACTGTCCTTCTTGTCGCGGCCTGCGGCACGAATACGTCATCCAAGCCGACAGCGGCTTCACTCGACGAAGGTCCCAAGCGCCTCCCCACAGGTCGCACCCTCGACCCAGCGGGAACGGTTTGGCCGGTCGGCTCGATGCCGTTGGCCATGACGCTCTCGCCGAGCGGCCGTGAGGTGGTGGTGCTGCTGAACGGATGGCGAGAGCAGGGGGTGCAGGTCGTCGACCGCGCCACGGGACGCATTGTGCAGACGCTGCCACAGGCGGCGGCCTTCCTCGGGCTCGCGTTCTCGCCCGATGGCCGTACGCTCTACACGAGCGGCGGCAATCAGGATGTGGTCTATCGCTACGCCTGGTCGGACGGGCGCGCAACGCTCACCGACTCAATCATCATCGAACCGAAAGCGGTGGGGAAGAACGGGAAGCGCTATCCGGCGGGGCTTGCCCTCTCCCCCGACGGGGCGCGGATGTATGTCGCCGAGAATCTCACCGACTCGCTCGCCGTGGTCGACCTGGCCACGGCGCGCGTGATTCAGCGGTTTGGTGTCGAGCGGTATCCCTATGGCGTGGTGGCGGACGCTCAGGGCGGAGTCTACGTGTCGTCGTGGGGCGGCTCGACGGTCGCGGCTTTCACCGCTACCGCATCGGGCCTCACCCGCGCCGGGCGGATGCCGGCCGGACGCCACCCGTCCGCGATGGTGCTGAACCGCGATGGCTCGCGGCTCTTCGTCACCTCCGGATCCACTGATCGCATCGCCGTGCTTGATCCACGCCGGCGGCGCGTCATCACCAGCATCGTCGTCACCCCGCCCGGCGGCCCGGGAGAAGGGTCGACCCCCAACGCGATGTCGCTCTCCGAGGACGGTCGCCGGCTGTTCGTCGCCGAGGCCGACAACAACGCGGTGGCCATTATCGACCTCGCGGCGGCCACGGCCAACGTTCCCGGTGCGGCTGGTGCCGACACCGTAGCTGGGCGTGTTCCGGTGGAGTGGTACCCCACGGCGGTGATCGCGCGCGGAGATACGATCCTCACGCTCACTGGCAAGGGAAGCGGCACGGGACCCAACCTCGGCGGCCCAACGCCCGGGCGCGGCCGCAACGACGAAGGCTTTGATGACCGGCAGTACACACTGGGACAGACCACCGGCTCGCTGGTGACCACGCTGGTGGCCAAGGCCGGCGGCGGAGAGCTCGCGCCACTGACGGCGCGTGTTGCGCGGGCGAACCGCTGGGGACAGGCGCGGACGGCCTTCGCCTATCCGCCCATCGAGCACGTCATCTACATCATCAAGGAGAATCGCACCTACGATCAGGTGCTGGGCGATCTCCCGCAGGGCGACGGCGACACCTCGCTGGTCTTCTTTCCGCGCGCTGTCTCGCCCAATCACCACGCGCTCGCCGAACGATTCGGCCTTTTCGACCGCTTCTTCGTGAACGCCGAGGTCAGCCCCGACGGCCATAACTGGTCGATGGCGGCCTACACGACGGACTACCTGCAGAAGACGGTGCCGTCCAACTACTCGGGGCGAGGGCGCACTTACGACTGGGAAGGAACCAACCGCGGCCGCGAGCCGGAGAACGACGATGACGTGGCCGAGCCGGCCAACGGGTACCTGTGGAATCTCGCGCAGCGCGCGGGGATCTCATTCCGCAATTTTGGCGAGTTCGTCATTCCCGCCGACGTCGACCGCGACGATCCAATGCCTGCCGGCTACAAGGGCAACAAGCCGTTCCTGCGCGCGCATACGAACCCGAACTATCCGTCCTACGACCTCAAGATCCGCGACCAGAAGCGTGCCGATGTCTGGCTCGCCGAGTTCGGGCAATGGGTGCAGCGGGGAAGCATGCCGCGCCTGCAGATCATGCGGTTGCCCAACGACCATACGTCGGGCGCGCGCGCCGATGCACCCACGCCGCGCGCGCATATGGCAGACAATGATCTGGCGTTGGGTCGCGTGATTGAGGCGCTGTCGCGCTCGCCGTTCTGGAAGAACACCGCCGTGTTCGTGCTGGAAGATGACGCGCAGAACGGTCCCGATCATGTCGATTCGCATCGGTCACCGTTCTACGTGATCTCCCCGTGGGCCGCCGGCGGTGTCTTTCATCGGTTCACAAATACCACCGACGCGCTGCTGACGATCGAGGAGATTCTTGGCCTGGGGTCGTTGTCACAGTTCGACCATTTCGGACGTCCGCTCCGCGAGATCTGGCGTAGCACCCCTGACCTGCGCCCCTACACCGCCCTCGTGCCGGCGGTGAATCTCGATGAGGTCAATCCGCACGGCACCCGCGACGCGCGGGAGTCGGCGCTGCTCGACCTGCGCTTCGAGGATGTGGCGGAAGAGGAACCCTTTAACCGCATTCTCTGGCGCACCATCAAGGGCCCCACGGTACCGTACCCGGGAACTCGGCGCATCCCGTTGCTCGAGCTCGCTCGCACCAAGTGATCCTACGCCGCTGGGCGTTGGTTGCCCTGTCGTTTCTCGCGGCCATCGCGATTTCCACGTGGATGGCGTGGCGCGGCTGGCAGCACGACGGCACCGCTCCCGGCTTGCCGTGGCGTGCGCATCTGCTCGCTTTGCTGGTCTTTGCCCTGGAAACCGCCACACGCGCCACGAAAGTGCAATGGGGCGCCAAGGCGCTGCGCATTCCGCTCAAGTGGTTCACCGCCCTGCGCGTCAGCTTGGGCGGCGACTTCGGCGCGTCCATTACCCCCGCGCGCGCGGGGGCTGAACCCGCTCGTTTTCTGGTGCTCGCCGAAGCGGGGGTCGCCACGGCCCCGGCGCTCCTGATTCTCTTCTTTGAACTCGCGCTCGAGCTCGTGTCGCTGGTGCTCGTCTGCGGCGTACTCGCGGTCTTTACCGACGGCGGCGCGCTCGCCGGTGGAATGATCGGCGTCATTGGCGGCTACGCGATGTTCGTCATCGGCTTGGCAGCGGTGGCCTTCGCGCTGGCGGGGCGACGCCCGGTCGGACCACCGCCGCGCTGGCTGCGCGCCCTGGGCATCCACGCCGGACGCTGGCGGGCCATTCGCCGCGCATTGCGCCACATCCGTAGTGGGATGGAGGGCGTGCGTGATGCGCGCGCCGGTGCGATGACGGTTGCCTTTGGGCTCTCGCTCGCGCACGTGGCTCTTCGACTCGCCGTGCTTCCCGCCCTGATCTATGGGGCGGGGCTCACCGCGCCGTGGATGCCACTCGTGGTCTGGCCGCTGTTGTTGCTGTACGGCGGCGCGGTCGCGCCGGCCCCTGGGGGCGGCGGAGCGATGGAAGTGGGATTCTCACTGGGCCTGCGCCACGTGCTCGACCCATCCGCGCTTGCCGGTGCCCTGATCTGGTGGCGATTCTACTCGTTCTACATCTATCTCATCGCGGGCGCGATCGTCGCAGGCAGCACCGTCGTACGCGCCATCACCGGAACCCGACGCTCCTCCCCCCGTGACTCCTCTCCGCCCGTTCACCGCCCCGTGGGCTGACGCGCTCCGCGCGGCCATCTCCGCTGACGCAGGGTATCGCGCGGTCGCTGCCAACTGGACGTGGCCGGTCGCGCTCGTGCTCGAAGCAGCCCCCGAGTTGGGCTACGCCTCCGACGTGGCCGTCGAGTTTGACCTGGATCGCGGCGACTGCACGGCGGTGCGCGTCTCGGAACCGCAGGCGGTTACGGCACCGTTCGTACTGCGCGCGCCGTACACGGTGTGGAAACGGATCGTGCGCGGCACGCTCGATCCGGTGATGGCCGTCGCCCTGCGGCAGGTGGCGCTGCAGGGTTCGCTCAGTACGCTCATGATGCATGCCGCATCCGCCAAGGCGTTGGTCGCCTGCGCGCGCGGCGTGCCCACCCGTTTCCCAGACGAGAGCGACTGACGTCGCCTAGGGTGCAGGACACGGCGCGACCGTCGCAACGACCGCGACCGCGCCGCTTCCGTCGGCCGCCGACGTCATTGCCCCACGCCGGGTGCCATCGTGCACAATCACCCAGGCGCGCAACGTTGATGTCCCTTGCGTTGACGTCCCCTGCACCGCCTGCAACCGCAGCGTGTCACCGTCCGCACGCACGGCACGCATGATGACCACGGCGTTCGGCGTCTGCACCGCACGAACCTCATAACAGCCGCCCGAGACGGCCGGCGGTGCCAGGCCCACGGCTCCAACGCGCAACGCACTCACCGCGCTCTTCGCGCTGTTCGCGCTGTTCGCGCTGTTCGCGCTGTTCGCGCTCGTCTCACGACGCGCCCCTCCGTCGGTCGGCTCGAGCATCGTCCGGGCCTGCGGAACCGCGGCATCGGCAGTCGGGGGAGCGGATGCAAATGCCCGCACCGCGCCCTGCGACGCCTCTCGCGTCTCGGCAGGTGGCGGCGGTGCTGGCGCGGGCGACGCCAGAGGATCCGGACTCACTGCCTTTGGCGCGGCAGCAGCCATAGGCGTCGGACGAGGAACGTTCGCGGCAATCGCAGCGGGCGCCACCGTCGTAGCAGGCGCGGCAGGCAGCGCTTCGGGCAGCGCTTCGGGCAGCGCTTCGGGCAGCGCTTCGGGCAGCGCTTCGGGTAACGCTTCGGGTAACGCTTCGGGCAACGCCTGTTCAACACGCGGCGGGCTCGCCACGGGCAGAGGCGCGCGCTGCAACACCAGTGCACTGCCGCCCGCCACCAAAACGATCGCCGCGGCCGCCTTGGTCCACCACGGCATCCGCCGACGCGACGGCGCGGTCGCGCGCGGCGGAATCACACCCGTCGGTACCTGATCGAGCGCCGAAAGAATGCGCGACGACGCCGCCACCAGCCCGCGCGCTTCCGCCACCGCAGCCCCCCACTCCGCATCAGTCGTCGCCAACTGCTCGATCCGTGCCGCCTCTTCGGGCGTCAACTGACCGTCGAGCCAAGCGTGAATCAGCCCTTCATCAGGACGCGGCATGATTCCCCCGCTGCGCGCGCACCGCCACCTGCGCCTCGTACAACTCAGCCAGGCGACGGCGCGCGCGTGAAAGTGTCGTTCCCACCGATCCCACGGCGATGCCCAGGATCTCCGCGATCTCCGGATAATCGAGCCCTTCCTCGCGCAGCAGCAGCGCCTGTCGGTCCCGCTCGGCCAGCGCATCGAGCGCGCGCCGCGCGTCGGCCGCATCGAGCGTGCGCTCCATTGCCACGTCCGGCCCTTCCACCTGCGCCTCGCGCTGCTCCGCGGCCAACAGTTCCAGGTGCCGGCGGCGGCGAATGTCTTTGCGTGCCTCGTCCCGCACCAGATTGGTGGCCACCGCAAAGAGCCACGAACGCTCGTTCACGATCGTCTCCTGCCGCAGCGCCCGCACGAACGTCTCTTGGGCAATCTCTTCCGCCCAATCGCGATCTCCCAGCCGGCGCGTGAGGTAGCGCACGAGGGCCGCGTGGTACGTCAGAAAGAGGCGTTCGGTGTCGGACATTGTGATCACCAATCTCGCACGATCAGTTCCAGCACGCTGGCGCTGACCGTCACGTCGCCCGCTGGGTCCAGGACCAGGATGACGTGGCGCCCGTGCGCCTGCACGCGCTCGCCCAACGCGAAGACCTCCTGCAGCGCCGGCACGCGCGCCAGAATCGCAAAGTACGCATCCGAATACGGCTTCACCCGCACCGTGCGCGGCAGCGACGCCGGCACCGGGCCGGCCACGGGTGCATCCTGCCACACGCTGTCTTTCAGGGTGAACATCCGACCCATCGCATATCGCGTGGCTTCGTGCCGCGCACGCGAGGCCTCGTCCAGCTGCGCCGTCGTACGCATCGCCCGCTGATCAGCCGCCGCTTTCGCGGCTTCGAAGAGCTGCGCCGGAGGCGGCGCGGCCATAGGCATCACGCGACCGAGTACACCCCCAGGCGCCGTGCGCCGAGCCAGATCGGCCGCCGGCAGGTTGGCCGGCTGGTTGGCCGGCAGACTTGTCTGTAGGCCGGCCTGCATCGACGGTTCCACCACCAGGTACGACGTCAGTTCGGTTGGAATCCCATACGTGGTCCCCAGCGCGCGCAGTTCGTCGTCCAGTTCACTCGTTGCGCCGTTGCGGCGACGCTCGGCACTCAACCAACCGACCCGCTGCACCGCCCACAGGCGCGCAATGAATGCGTTCTCTGCGGCACGTCCCGCAAAGTCGGCCGTCGTCGTCCAACGCACGCGACCGTCCACACCACTGCCTTCGACCGTCACCGTCGCGGCGCGAGGCGTCCCGCGGTAGCGGGCAAACACCGTCAGTTCCTGCCCGGCAAACAGATCCAGCGCGCCGCCAGGTTGCACGCGGTCGAGGCGCACGCCATCGACTCGGACGCGGAGATCGGTGGCCACGGGATTCGTGAGCCGCTGCGCCACCACGCTCACGGCGCGTTCGACGTCTTCCTCCGGGCGAACGAACTGCGCCGTGCCGTGACCACTCAGGGCCAACTGCTCGAGCAGCGCCGCGTTCACATCTACCCCCACCCCAAAGGTGAAGACGCGCTGACGCCCACGCAGACGCTCGGCGAGCGCCGCAATGCGGTCTGGATTCCGTTCACCAACGGTTGGTGCGCCATCCGTGAGAAAGAGCACCAAGGGGAGCCTCTCGGACGAGCGCTCACCCTGCAGCGCGGCTTCCAGCGCCCCCGAAATGTTCGTTGATCCTTGGGCTCGCCGTTCGTCAAGAAACGCCCGTGCGGCCCGGAGATTGGGACCAGTGGCTGCCTGCCACCCGTCGCGGAAGATCGTGACGTCCGTGCTGAAGGCGATCACACGGAAGCGATCCATCGGGTGCAGCGCGTTGAGCAGCGCGCGCCCCGCCTGGCGTGCCTGGGCCATCTTCTCGCCACTCATCGAACCCGACACGTCGAGCACGAACGTCACGTCACGCGGCGTCACCGTACGACTCGCCGGCGGCGGTGCGATGGTGATCATCGCGAAACCGTCGCCGCCCGATGCGCTGTGCGTCAGCACGTGTACCGAACCAGTCCGTTCGGCACGCACCGGCAGCAGCACCGTCGCCACGCCGCGCACCGCGTCCGCGCGGGCGGTGCGCCACCGGCCCTGATCGTCCGTCGTCAGGCTGTGCGTCGGCGAGAAGGCGCGCCCAAACTCCCCCGCCGACGGATAGCGCACCTCAAGCGTGCTGCGCGCCGCGTCATCGCCGCGCCGCATCGGCGGACGGTAGTCGATGCGCACCGCATCGCCCTCGCGGTCGGCAATCGCACGGAACCGCACAATGACGACCTTTTCTTCCCCCGGGGCGATCGGAAAGATCCGGGTGCGCAGCATCCCCTGCCCCATCCATTCAACGAGCGCCGGATCACGCTGGCGCCGGACAATCTCTTCGTAGATTGCGCGCGCGCGGTCCGCACGCATCGTCTCGCCGGTCACCATCTCCCCGTCGATGGAGAGCGCCAGGTCTTCAAACGCCGCGCGCGGCGGCAACGGAAGCACATACTCCGTCTCGCCTGGAGTACCACCGAAATTCACGAACGTCTCGGTGATTTCGTAGCGAAGCACGCGTCCTTGGATGGTCAGCACCGCACGGCTGGAGGTGCGCTGCACCTGCGCCGGGCCGGAGCACGGCCGGCGCACCGCGCAGTCGATGCACGGTTCGCAGGGGAGTGGACGCGGCGGAAAACCCGGGCGTGACTGGGCCGACGCAACCACGGGCAGCAGCAGGGCAAGCAGAATTTCGGGACGACGCATGCACTCCTCCGGTTGGCTTCTGCCGGGGAGACGTCCGAGATCGCATTTCTTGCACACGGCCCCATTGCACCCTGTGAACCGGCGCGTGAACCGCCGAGTGAGCCGGCCCGCGAGAACCGCTATTCCGGCGGGGCCGGACTCCGCTTGACCGAGCGCTCGAGCACGCGCACCGACAGCAGGTTCTGGTCGGCGCGGTTCACGGTCTCCTGCACCGATTCTCCCGGACGACGCGCACTCCATCCCAGCGAGAAGGGCACCGGCGCTGTCCGGATCGCTGCCAGTTGAAGGCGCCGGGCAACCATCTCGACCGCGTCCTCATCGGCGGGATTGAGCACCAACAGGAACTCGTCACCCCCCAGCCGGATCACCGGCTCTTCCGCGCGCACCTGCCGCATCAGGAACCGGCTCATGCGCACCAGGGTCGTGTCGCCCATCGCATGCCCGTGCTGGTCGTTGTACTGCTTGAAGTGATCAATGTCGATGAAGATGCAGCCAAACGGGGACTCGGCACTCTCGAGTTCCGGTTCGATCTGCTCGAGATACCGCCGGTTGTAGCAGCCGGTCAGCGGATCACGGACGCTCTGTTCCCGCAGCGCGTCTTCCTGGCGCTTGCGGTCGGTGATGTCCACCAGAATGCCGTGATAGAACACCTCCCCTGTCTCCGGGTCGGTGCACGAATAGCTGCTGTCGAGGACCGTGCGCACGGCGCCGTCGGGGCGCACGATCTCAATCTCGAAATCCCGCACAAAGCCGGAGGCATCGAGAATGTCGAGTTCCTCCATGCGCCGCTTGGGATCGGCAATCATATCGGACAGCGAGTAGCTGCGCAGATCCTCCATCGTGCGAACCCCAAGCATCGCCAAGAACGCGGGGTTCGCATCCACCACCTCACCACGCGCGTTCGTGATGTAGAACGATTCGCGCAACTGTTCGACGAGCGCACCGAGCATTTCAGCGCTCCGGAGCGACCGGTAGCGAAGGGCGGCAGGCGTAAGAGAGGTCATGGCGACGGCACCGGAGATGATTCGGTCGATCCAGTCGAAGGCCCGTTCGCGGCTCCACCACTTGGGGCGGCCTCGCCGGGGGCTGGCGCGGATGCCGCGGCGGCGGCCGCCGCCTCGGTGTACTGCGGGAGCGGCGTCTTGTCATCCACCACCGCAACGCGCCGTTCCCACTGGCCCATCATCTGGATGAAGGCGCGTGCAATGTCTTCCTCGAAGTCCCAGCCGATTCCCTTTTCGATCTGCGCTAGGATGCGGTCAGCTTCCCACGCCTCGCGATAGGGCCGGTTGGTGCGCAGCGCATCGTACACGTCGCAGATATGCACCAGCTTGCTGGCTTTGTGGCAGTCGCGCTGGAAGTGCCGGTGGGGATACCCACCGCCATTGATCATGATGTGATGCTCGTAGGCCACGGCGGACGCGAGGTCGAGCTGGCGGTCGCTCTCATAGATGATCTTGGCGCCATCCACGGGATGCCGGCGCATGATCGCCCATTCATCGTCCGTCAACTTGCCCGGCTTCGTCAGCACTTCCTTGGGAATGCGCACCTTGCCCAGGTCGTGCAGCAACCCGGCCACGCCGAATCCGCGCACGTCTTTCGGTCCCATGCCCATGTATTCCGACAGCGCCATCGCCAGGACCGACACATTCAGCGAATGGGTGGTGGTGTACTGGTCGAATTCCTTCAGCTGCAGCAGCGGGATGATGATCTCCTTGTCGCCGTGCATCGCCACCGACAGCGACTTCACCACCGACTCCGCCTCCAGCAGCGGCAGTTCGCCGCGCACTTCCACCTCATCGTGCAGCCAGCGAATCGTGTCGGCCTCTTCCTGCAGCGAGTAGGCAATGGTCGCCGTGGGCAGCAGCTCGTCAGGGCGCATCACGCCCTCGGCGCCGCGCACCCCGATCGCCCCGAACTTGATGCTGGTCTTCCGCTCCTGATTGCGCGTCGCTGAGTCGATGAATTGCAGCGTCAGGCGCGCCAGACACTCGTCGAGGAAGTACTCAAAGTCGTCGCGCGTCACATCGTAGCCGAACTCGAGACGCTGAATCCCTGCGTTGGCCAGCCGCGCCCCCCAGTCCCACTCCTTCAACTCGCGCAGCGCGATGTTGCCGTACACCACGTCGTATCCCAGAAACGAGAACTGGGGATGCGCATCCGTGGACTGCAGCGACCGCAGGTGCTCAAACGCACTGTCGATCGCCTTCGTGCGCGCCGGATGGCCGTCCGCGTACAGTGTCATCGTCGACAGCGCCTGGGCGAGTGACGTCAGAAAACGTGCCGGTTCGCTCAACGCGCGCCCCCGCGCCGCGTCGCCGCGTCGCTGATTTCGGGATCAGAACTCTTGCTGGCCTGCGTCAACACTTCTTTCGCGGCCGGTTCGGTGCTCCAGTGCGCGGCCAGTCCGGTCAGCGCCGCGAGCATTTCTGGTGACTTCGACGCCAGACTTCGGCGGAACAGCAGCATCTTGCTGCCGGCCACGCGATTCAACAGCCAATTGAGCGTTTCCATGGATCGATGCCCGGCCAGCGCACGAATCCCAAGCGCGCGCAAGTCGGGCGAAAGCGCCTCGTCGTTGGCGCGCGCCATCAACACATTGGCCTGCGAAGCGGTGCATCCCTGCATCACCGCCCCAAGCGCCAAACGCACATTCTTCTCTTCGGGATCGGCAAGCGCGGTCGTGATGGCCTGTTCACGGAACTGCGGCACCTTGATCAGGAGACGCACGGCCTCGCGCCGCACGGCAGCATCCGGATGCCGCGCGAACTCGCGCGCGTCAAAGCCTTCCGGCCATTGCTCCATGCGGTTGATCGCCGCCAGCAGGTGCTGCACCAGGTTCCAGCGCGATGTGCCGAGTCGTGCGATCAGCAGCGGCCCCACCTCAGCGCCGATCGACGCGAGCTGCTCCAGCAGCGGTCCGGCCAGCGTATCGCTGGAGCGCGCCAGCGCGGCAATCAGCGGCTCCGATGCCGCCAGTTTCATGCGCGCCACCATGCGCCCCACGGCGCGCATGTTCACCGGCGCCATCGCCAGCTGCTCCTCCAGCCGCTCCGGCGTCGCCACATGCCGCCACAGCGCGTCTTTCATCCACCCGTCGTTCGCCGCATCCAGCAGGTCGAACAGGGGGTTCAGGTCGGGGCGCGCCGTCATCTGGTCCACGGACCGCCAGACGGGCTCCCCCAGAACCTCGATCTCAAATCCCATCGCGAGCAACCGCTCCGGCTCGGCCGGAAAACTGTCCTCGCCACGGAACGCCGGCGCCTCCAGCGACATCTTCTCGAGCGCCTTCCGGTAGTTGTCCGGATTCGGATCCTCGAGGTTCCACCCGCTCACCAAGCGATGCACCTGATCGCGCAGCGCGCTGTCGGCCGCCGGCCGCGCGAGCGGCGCGCCGTCGTCGGCGTGCACCGCCAGTTTCGACAACATACGCACCAGCGAATGCGAGATGGTCTGGTCGGAGGAATCGGCCGCCGCCTGCACGAGGTCGACCACCGCTTCTACCGCCATACCCTGCGTGGCATCAAGCACGAACTTGCGGCGCTGCGCCACGTCGCCGCCCATCTCCATCAGGTTGTGCAGGGTATCTGGCTGCAGCGTGGAGACCAGGCGCGAGATGCGCTTCTGCAGCGCCGCCGCTTCCTTCCCTCCCTTCGACTTGAGCTCCTCGGCGATCTGCAGGAGATAACCCACCACGACTTGGTCATAGGCCGCGTCGCGCTTGTGATCGTCAATCGCCTTGGCGACCACCACGGGGTCGGCCGAGTCGGCCTGCTCCAGGGTGTCGTCGTCCAGATCGCTGGCCAGTGCGGCGCGCGCCAACCCGATCCACAGCTGGGCCGCGCGGCTGCGGCTGCCGCGCATCTCGGCCTTGCCTTCCGCCTCCTCTTCCTCTTCCTCCAGCAACTGCAGCTGCTCAAACGTCAGCGGATACAACCGAATGTGCGGCCATTGCGCCAACACATCGTCATCCTCGAGCCCCAGCGGACGCGGCCGGCGGCCGGCTTCCACCGCCACCGTGGCCAGCACGTCGGTGACTTCCTCTGCCGAGACGCCCTGGCTGAATTTCACTGCCCCCAGGTGATGCCGATGCAGACGCAGCGCGAGGTCGCGCAGCACCGGGTTGTTCTCCTCGGTCGCTACGCCCTCGATGATCAACTGGTGTCGCGCCACGCCCAACGAGAGCGTCGACCGCTCCTGCAACAGCGCGTTGAGCCGGCGCGTGATGAGATCCGCGGCCGAATCCCGCAACGGATGGCCGGACGGATAGATCGCGTTCTTGTGCAGACCGATCGAAAATTCGATCAGGAAGTCTGACAACTCGCGGGAAAGGGCGGCGGATTCGCCAACCGTCGTGACGCGGCTCATCACAGCGGAATATGTGCCCCGGCCAGAGAGCGTGGAAGGACTCGCGGCGTCGCACCCCCGTCGCCGCCCGGCTAGCTTTAGCGACGTCGCCCCATTTTGCGCATCACCCACCCCAGTAGCCGGAGTCTCGGCCCGTGGCCGCTTCCGACGTCCTCGATCTGCTCGCCATCAATACCGTTCGCACGCTCGCCATGGATGCGGTGCAAGCCGCCGACTCGGGGCACCCCGGGACTCCCATGGCGCTGGCCCCGCTGACCTACGCGCTCTTCACGCGCCATCTGCGGCATGCGCCGTCCAATCCCCAGTGGCAGGATCGCGATCGGTTCGTGCTCTCCGCCGGCCACGCCTCCATGCTGCTCTACGGCACGCTCTTCATGTCGGGGTATGAGCTCACGCTCGACGACCTGAAGCAGTTCCGGCAGTGGAATAGCAAGACCCCCGGACATCCCGAGGTGGGACATACCCCCGGCGTCGAAACAACCACCGGCCCGCTGGGGCAGGGCATCGCCAACGCCGTGGGCCTCGCGCTCGCCGAGCGGTCACTGGCCGCAGCCTTCAACCAGCCCGGACACGAGGTCATCAACCACTACACGTGGTTCGTTGCCGGTGATGGGTGCCTGATGGAAGGCATTTCGCATGAAGCCGCGTCGTTTGCCGGGCACCAAAAGCTCGGGAAGCTCATCGGCTTCTTCGACGACAACAGCATCACCATTGACGGCCGCACCGACCTGACCTGCAGCGACGATACCGCCCGCCGCTTCGAAGCGTACGGCTGGCAGGTGCTGCACATCGCCGATGTGAACGATCTCGCCGCCATCGACGCGGCCGTCGCCGCCGCCAAGGCCGACACGCAGCGCCCCACGCTGGTGATCACCAAGAGCATCATCGGATTCGGCGCCCCAAATCGCGCCGGCACCTCCAAGGCCCACGGCGAGCCGCTGGGCAAGGACGAGATCGCCCTCGCCAAGCAGGCGCTCGGCTGGCCGCACACCGAACCGTTCGTCGTTCCCGAGGACGGGCTCGCGCATTGGCGCGCGCAGATCGCCGCGCACGGCGAGGCTGCGCAGCGGGAGTGGATGCAGCGCTTCGCCGCCTTCGCCAAAGCGCACCCCGCTGCGGCCAAGGAACTCGGCCGACGCTGGCACGGCGACCTGCCCGTCAACTGGAGCAGCCACCTCCCGATCTTTGATGCGACCAGCGGGAGCGTCGCCAGCCGCGCGGCGAGCGGTACCGTGATCAACGCCATCGCGCCGCACGTCCCCGAACTGCTGGGCGGCTCGGCCGACCTCGCGGGCTCAAACCTCACCGTTGTGAAGGGCGCCGCCGGTGTGAGCGCGGAACATCCCGAAGGACGCAACCTGTTCTTCGGCATCCGCGAACACGCCATGGGGGCCATCATGAACGGGATGGCGCTTCATGGCGGCTTCATCCCATACGGCGGCACCTTCCTGGTCTTTGCCGACTATATGCGCCCCGCCATACGTCTGGCGGCCCTGATGAAGCAGCGCGTGATCTACGTCTTTACGCACGATTCGATCGGTTTGGGCGAAGACGGCCCCACCCATCAGCCCATCGAACACGTGACGTCTCTGCGGTGCATTCCCAACGTGTTGGTGTTGCGCCCGGCCGATGCTGGTGAGGTTACCGAGGCGTGGCGCGTCGCGCTGGAACACAAGACGGGACCAGTGGCACTCGTCCTCTCGCGTCAGAAGCTGCCGTTCATCGATCGCACCGCACGCGCGGCCGCCGCCCACGTGGCGCGCGGCGCCTACGTGCTCGGCGATACGCTCGATGGCACCGCGCCCAAGGCGATGATTCTCGCCACGGGATCTGAGGTCGCCATTGCGCTTGCCGCGCAGCAGCAGCTCGCCACCGCCGGCGTCCCCACGCGGGTGGTCAGCGTGCCGTCGCTCGAACTGTTCGCCGCCCAAACGCGCGAATGGCAGGACACCGTACTGCCGGCCGGCATTCCACGCGTCGCCATTGAGGCCGGCCATCCGATGAGTTGGTACCGGTGGGTCGGATCGAACGGCACGGTTATCGGCATCGAGAGCTTCGGGGCCTCGGCGCCAGCCCCAAAGCTCTATACGGAGTTCGGACTGACCGCGGAGAAAGTCAGCGAAGCCGTCAAAGCGTTGCTGGCCTAGCCAAACGGCCGGCGCGGTGCGCGGCGCAGACACGACAGCGGGCCCCGGAACTCGGGGCCCGCTGTCGTTTCCCCCGGGCACGCCGGCCTCGCGGTCACCCGCACACGAGTCGGCGCTCCGCCCGGTCTACCGAATCGTTCCGTCCTTCGTCCAGATGATCACCATCCCGCACTGCCGGTTCGTGCCGCTGAACTGCGCCGGCACCCCCGACGGTCCCGCATACACCTCGATGCCGGCAATCTCGGACGGACGCGGCAACAGTTCGACATCCACCTCGGCTGGCATCGGCACATGGTCGACCACCACCTGCGTGGCACACGCGCCAGCCCCCGTGGCGGTCAGCATGTTGCCCTGATCGCGACGGTTCTGCAGCGACGTCACACCGGTCGCGTCGTTGCGCACCACCGACAGTTCCGTAAACGTCCGCAGGAGCGTCCCCACGTCGATGGACCCCCGCCGTTCGATCTCGGCCAGGGTCATAAAACGCCCAACGCCCAGTTGGCGACGACGCTCGAACTCCATCATCGTCCGTGACTCGCGCCGTTCGGTGATGCGCACCGTGTCCAGCTTGCCGGCCGTCAGGCGCTGGAGCGAGTACATGAGCTTCGTCGTGTCCCCAGCCGTCACCGATACCACTGACGCGATGGGACTGTATCCGAATTTCCGAAGCATGAGGATGTACGTCCCCATCTTCACATCGGTGATCCGGAACCGCCCCTGTCCGTTGGTGGTGATCTTGACGGGCGTCCGCAGGATCCCGATCTCCGCAGCCGCCATAGGCGCCAGGGCGGAGTCAGTGACCAGTCCGTCGATCACCCCCAGTTGCGCCGCCACAGGATCTGCTGGCTTGGACTTGGCGGCGCCGGAGGGGAGCGTGCGCGCGCGCTGCTGCGCCGTCGCTGGGACAGCGACGCCGAGCAATGCGGCAAAAAGAACGAGTTGTCTGATGGCAGGACGCATGATCAGGAAATCTCTCTCATGTCGCCTCTACCGTCCACGGGGCGCGCAAGTTCCCCCGTGGCGAATCACGCGGCGGGAAACCGCCCACCCGGAGCTACTGGAGGTGATCCACCAAACGCCCGCTCGTCATCCGCAGGCGTTGCGACAGGAGCCGGGCCAGTACCCGCAGGATCTTCGCCGCCAGCGCGGGATGCTGGTCCTCCATGTCGTTGAACGAATCCTCATCCAGGATCAGCAGCGTGCTGTACACCTTGGCGACCGCGGTTGAGGAGCGTGGACCGCCGTCCATCAGAGACAGTTCACCAAACGTCTTGCCGCGATTGAGCGTGACCACGACGTGCCGGTCGCCGTGGGTGTCTTCCTTGAGAATGTCGATCTTCCCATCGGCGAGGATGGTCAGGAAGTGCTCGTGCTCTCCCTCGGAGAAGATCCGCACGTCCTTGTCCGCGTACATGACGCGGATATACCGGGCCAGGAGCGACAAGTTGCGCTGGTCCAAATCGTTCGCCCACGACGTCTCCTCCAGCATCTGGAGGATCATCGTCTGTGCGGGATCCGGCGCCGCCGGCGGGGCCGGGGCGACCGAATCGGCCGTCGTTGTTGCCTGGATCTTCGGGACCATGAACCCTCCAATTCTTGAGGATCGGCCCCTGACGGCCCGCACTACAATTGCCGCAGCTCGTGAATGCGACCCAGTGTCCGCAGCGCGGTGTTTCTGGCGAAGATCACCGCCACCACAACCAGCGTCGCGCATCCGCCAAACACAACGGATGGGACGGTGCCAAAGACCTGCGCCGTCACCCCCGACTCAAACATGCCAATCTCGTTGGACGACCCAACGAACACGCTGTTGACCGATGAGACGCGGCCATACAGGTGCTGCGGCGTGAGGGTCTGGAGCAGGTTCGAGCGTATCGACACACTCACCATATCGGAGGCGCCGGCCAGCGCCAACATGGCCACCGACAGCCAGAACGACGTCGAGAGGCCAAAACCGATCGTGAAGATCCCGAACCCGCAGACGGCCAACGCCAGCGTGCGCCCAGCGCGCTGAAAGGGCGGTCGGTGCACGATGATCATCGACGTCACCACGGCGCCGACGGCCGGCGCCGCGCGCAGGAGGCCAAGCCCTTGCGGCCCCACCTTCAGGATCTCGTCGGCGAACACGGGCAACAACGCCGTGGCGCCGCCAAAGAAGACAGAAAAGAGATCCAGCGAGAGCGCGCTCAACAGAATGGGCTCGCGAAAAACGAACCGGATGCCACTGGCCAAGCTCTCACCCAGATCGTTGGTGTGATCGCGGTCAATGACGCTGCGATGCCGAATCGAGGCGATCGCCAGAAAGCCGATCACGATCAGCGCCACGTCGCCGGAATAGGCCGCCGTGGTCCCGCCCACGGCGTACAGCACGCCACCGACCGCCGGGCCAATGACCGACGCCAGCTGCCAGGCGCCGCTGCGCCACGTCACCGCGTTGTGAAAGAGCTCCCGCGGCACCAGTTCCTGGCTGAGCGCCTGCCGCGCGGGCTGCAGGAAGCTGCGCGCCACGCCGCTCACCACGATCGTCACGTAGATCAACGTGGTCACTCGGCGAGGGGCGTTCGGCAGCGCCAGCGGGAGCAGCAACAGGGCCACCGAGCAGGCCACCAACACCGACAGGGCAATCAGGGCCACCTGGCGACGGTCGTGCCGGTCCGCCACGTGCCCAGCATACAGGGCGAACGTGATGAACGGCAGCGCCTCCGCCAAGCCAATGAGTCCCAACGCCAGCTTGTCGTGGGTCAGCTCGTAGATCTGCCACCCCACCACGGTCCCCTGGATCTGCACCGCCATCGTGAACGCCAGCAGCGCCACCATATAGCGGCGGAAGTTCGGGTGCTGCAGCGCGGCGTAGGGGCCCGTGGGCGTGGAAGCCATGCGGGGAAGAATAGCAGGAGCTTCTTTCCCGGCGCACACCGTCCGGGTGCCCCCTCGCGGGCGCTTCCCTTGCACTTGGCCGAGTGAGGCCGTACCCTCTGACCCCAATGCCCTCCTCTCGCCGCTTCCCTTGGGCCATCTGGCCCACCAAGGAACTGCTGCAGCTCCGCATTAAGGACCTCGGAGTCGGCATCGAGGGGACCTGGCTCGAGGGCTGCGTCAACGACCTCTACGCCGAGCTCGACGCGCGCGCACTCCGTATCCATCCGCACGTCTGGATCAGCGACGAATGGTTCTCGCCAGGCAACGTGCCGGGGATCGCCATCCCCTTCTATCTCACGCATCCGCGCCTGATGAAGCTCGAGCGCTCCCAGCTGCTCGAGGTCGAAGGCGGCACCTACACGGAGTGCATGCAGATCCTGCGGCACGAGTGCGGCCACGCTGTGCAGCACGCCTTCCAGCTGCACCGTCGGCGCGAGTGGCAGCGCCTGTTCGGCAAGTCGTCCACCAAGTATCCGGAGTCCTACCGCCCCAACCCGGCGAGCAAGAAGTTCGTGCAGCATCTGCGCCGCTGGTACGCGCAAAGTCATCCGGACGAGGATTTTGCCGAAACGTTCGCCGTCTGGCTTGCCCCGCGCGCCGACTGGAAGCGTCGCTACGCAGGATGGCCCGCCCTGCAGAAGCTGCAGTACGTCGACGGACTGATGGCGGAACTCGCCGGCCAGAAGCCCCGCGTCACCACGCGCGTGGTCATCGACCCGGCACGCTCGCTCACGCGTACCCTCTTCGAGCACTATACCTACCGGCGCGCGCTGTACTCCGTCGAGCATCCGACCACGTGGGACGAGGACCTGCTGCGCCTGTTCTCCGACGCGCCCAAGCACCGCGACCACGAGGCCGCTGGGCTCTTTCTGCGGCGCCACCGCCGCGAGATTCGCCGCGTCGTCTCCCGATGGACCGGCGAATACCAGTTCACGCTTGATCAGGTCCTGTCCGATATGATCGGCCGCTGCCGCGAGCTGAAACTCCGGGTCGTGGGCCGCGAACGGCAGCTGTTGATGGACTTCATGGTCCTGCTGACGGCCCGCACCATGGAGTTCCTCTCCAAGCACGGCCGCCGGGAGTGGATTGCCGTATGAGAAAGCTCCGAGTGCTCGCCCTCATGCATCCGCAGCTGGTTCCCCCCGACTCGCTCGACGGACAGAGCGAGAAGGACATCAACCGCTGGAAGACGGAGTTCGACGTCGTCTCACATCTGCGCGCGCGCGGTCACGAGGTGAGTCCGCTCGGCGTGCAGTACGAACTGGCCCCCGTGCGCGAGGCCGCCGAGCAGTTCCAGCCGCATCTCGTCTTCAACCTGCTCGAGGAGTTTCACGGCGAAGTCGTCTTTGACCACAACGTCGTCAGCTATCTCGAACTGCTCAAGATTCCCTACACGGGGTGCAATCCGCGCGGCATGATGCTCTCGCGCGGCAAGGCGCTGTCCAAGAAGCTCTGCGCCTATCACCGTATTCGCGTCCCGGAGTTCGCGGTCTTCCCGATGGGTCGCAAGGTGCGCCGGCCGTCGCACCTCACGTACCCGCTGATCGTCAAATCGCTCATCGAGCATTCCTCGGTCGGCATCGCCAAGGCCTCCATCGTCGACTCTGACGAAAAGCTCGCCGAACGGGTGCGCTTTGTGCACGAACGCATTCGCACCGACGCCATCGCCGAACAGTTCATCGACGGCCGCGAACTGTATGTGAGCGTCATGGGCAACCAACGCCTCGTCGCCTTTCCGGCGTTTGAGCTGGTGGCCGAGAAGCGCGCGGCCGACGAGCCGCTCATTGCCACCGCGCGCGCCAAGCACGACCTCGAGTATCAGGAGCGCCACGGGATCGACATCCGGCCGGCCGACCTGCCGCCGGAGCTCGCCAGCGAGGCCGCGCATATCAGCAAGCGCATCTATCGCATTCTCGAACTCAGCGGCTTCGCCCGCCTCGACTTCCGCCTCGACGCCCGCGGCGACCTCTACTTCCTCGAGGCGAATCCGAATCCGGAAATCGCCGAGCGCGAGGAGTTTGCGGCGTCGGCGCGCCACGCGGGGGTCGCATACTCCGACCTGCTCGAGCGCATCCTGCGCCTGGGGCTCAGGCAGCGCGACTGATGCGTCATGTGGGTGGCGGCGCGCATAAGTTTCCGTGGCCCACCGGTTCCCGTCACACCTCCGTCCGACGCTGATGCGCTTCTTTCCCACGGTGCGCGCGCTGTACGCCGCCCTCGTTGTCTTGCTCCCGGCCGCGTTGCCGGCGCAGGACCCTCCGCGTCCCGCCGACGCCCAGATGCTGCGCGTCTACCTGGATTGCCGCACGTGGGGCTGCGACCGCGACCTCTTCCTCACCGAAGTGCGATTTGTGTCGCTCACGCGCGACCGTGCCGACGCCGATGTGCATCTGCTGGTCACGGCGCTCAATAACGGCGCCGGGGGACGGCAGATCACGCTGCGCTTCATCGGCGCCGGCGCGTTCGAAGGACGCGCCGACACCGTCGTGACCGCGCTCCCCCCCAACGTCGCCGATGACCGCACGCGACGCGAGATCATCCGCGTCGCCAAGCTCGGCCTCGTTCGCTACGCGATGCAGACCGCCACCGCCGCAGGGCTCCGCCTCGATGATGGCGGCGTCCCCGCCGCGCAACGCACCGCGCAACTGCGCGCCGCCGATCCGTGGAACTTCTGGGTCATCTCCGTGGGAGCAAACGGCGGAGCCAACGCCGAGAGCCGCTCCTCGCGCGGCAACGCCGGCGCGTCGCTGAATGCCCGACGCGTGACCGACGCGTGGAAGATCAACGTCGCCGCCAACGGCAACTACCGGCAGTCTACCTACCAGCTGAGCGACAGCACGCGCTCCACGTACATCCTGCGCGACTACGGCGGCCGCGGGCGCATCGTGCGCAACTCGGGCGCCCACTGGTCCACCGGCGTGATCGGCAACATCGGACACACGGACTACGCCAATCAGGACACCTACGCACGACTTGGCGCGACGGTCGAGTACAGCATTTTCCCGTGGAGCCAGGCCACCACCCGCCAGTTGGTCGCCGCCTGGCAGCTGGCCGTCCAGCATTTCGAGTACCAGCAGACCACCATCTATCTCAAGGACCACGAGACGCGCCCGCACCACTCGGCGATCATCGCTGGCAGCACGCGACAGCCGTGGGGCAATATCGACCTCTCGGCCAACTGGTCGCAGTACCTGAACGACCTGTCCAAGAGCCATATGGGCATCAACGGCAATGCCTCGCTGCGCATCACACGCGGCCTGTCGTTGAATTTTGGGGGCTTCGCCAGCCGCGTGCGCGATCAGCTCTACCTGCCGGCAGGCGACGCCACCGACGAGCAGATTCTCACTCAGCAGCGCGCCCTTGCCACCAGTTTTGTGCGCGGCGGGTCGCTGAGCGTCTCGTACACGTTCGGCTCCATCTACAACACGATCGTCAATCCACGGCTCGACGTAATGGGAGGGTTCTAGCAATGACGCCGCCCCTGCTCGGACATTTCGCCGGCGGCGCGCGCGTCGCACCGCGCAGCGCGCGCAGTGCCCCGGTGTACGATCCCGCCACCGGGCGACAGGCCGCCACTGTCGCGCTCGCCGACCTCGCCGATATTGAGCACGTCATCGCCGATGCGCAGGGCGCCGCTGCCGCCTGGGGCGAGCGTTCCGCGCTCGATCGCGCGCGTGTCCTCTTTCGCTTCCGCGAACTGTGCCTCGCGCACGCCGCCGAGCTGGCCGCGCTGATCAGCGGCGAGCACGGCAAGGTGCTCGCCGACGCGCGCGGCGAGCTGCAGCGCGGGCTCGAGGTGGTCGAGTTCGCCGTGGGCATTCCGCACCTGATGAAGGGCGAGTTCAGTGACGGCGTTTCCACCGGCATCGATATGCACGCGCTGCGGCAGCCGCTCGGTGTCGTCGCCTGCATTACGCCGTTCAACTTTCCGGCGATGGTTCCGCTGTGGATGATCGCCCCGGCCCTCGCCTGCGGAAACACTGTCGTGCTCAAGCCGTCGGAGCGCGACCCGTCCTGTCCGCTGCGGCTCGCGGAACTGTTCGCTGAGGCCGGCGGTCCGCCCGGCGTGTTCAACGTGCTCAATGGCGATGCCGAAGCCGTCAATGCGCTCCTCACGGACTCGCGTATTCAGGCGGTCAGTTTCGTCGGCTCCACCCCGGTGGCACGCCACGTGTACCAGACCGCCGCGCGGCACGGCAAACGCGTGCAGGCGATGGGCGGCGCCAAGAACCATCTCGTCGTACTGCCAGATGCCGACCTGGATCAGGTCGTCGAGTCGCTGATGGGCGCGGCGTACGGATCGGCCGGCGAACGGTGTATGGCCATCTCGGTGGCGGTCGTCGTGGGCACCGCAACGGCCGATGCCCTGGTGCCGCGACTCGCCGAGCGTGTGCGCACTCTGCGGGTTGGCCTTCCCAGTGATTCCACCAGCGAGATGGGGCCACTCGTGACGGCGGCCCACCGCGATCGCGTGCGCGGCTTCGTGGAACAGGGCGCGCACGAAGGGGCCACACTGGTGGTCGACGGCCGCGCGCACGCCGCCGCGCAGGGTGACGGATTCTTTCTTGGCGGCTCGCTCTTCGATCACGTCACGCCGGCCATGCAGATCTACCAGGAAGAGATCTTCGGCCCGGTGTTGTGCGTGGTTCGGGTCGACTCAGCGGACGCGGCGCTCGATCTGTGCAACACCCACCGCTACGGCAACGGGGTCGCGATTTTCACGCGCAGCGGGGGCGCCGCGCGCGAATTTGCGCACCGCGTGCAATGCGGGATGGTGGGCATCAATGTCCCCATCCCCGTGCCGCTCGCCTTCTATTCGTTCGGTGGATGGAAGGAGTCGGCCTTTGGCGACCAGAACCAGCACGGTATGGATGGCGTGCGCTTCTTCACCCGCGTGAAGACCGTCACCACCCGCTGGCCCGCCAGCGCCGACGCGGCCTCGTTCACGATGCCACTGCTCAAGTAGACGCGCTACGGCGACCGACCGTACTTCGTGAGGATCGCCATCAGGCGGTCTGCCGGAAGCGCGTGCACGCGCAGGTTGTTCGCCCCTGTCATCGTGTCGGCGGCCAGCATGGCGTTGAGGATCGCTTCCTCCGTCGCCTGAATGGTCGCGGCGAAGAGCGGCGAGATGGCCTCATTCGAGAGCATCGTCACCCGTGCCGTGTCGCGTGGAACGGCGGCTCGCGCGTTTGCGGTGGAGAACGCCACGAAAATGTCCCCTGAGCCGTTTCCGCCCGTTCCACCGGTGCGCCCCACTCCCAGCGACACGCGCGTGGCGATGCGCTTGAGTTGATGCGGCAGCAGCGGCGCGTCCGTCGCAACCACGACGATAATCGACCCGAGCTCGGTCTCGTCTTCGGATGCGCCCGATGGCCGCGCGGCGCCGCACGCGCGGCGCGGCGATCCGGGCGGCACTTCGCCCGCGATGCAGGGGGCCAAGTCGCTGAGTTCGGCCCCCACCGGCACACCGGCCACCCGCATATCACGCATCGAACCGAAGTTGCACTGCACGAGCACGCCAACGGTGTAGCCGCCCTGTGCAGCCGGCAGCGTGCGCGACGCCGTGCCGATGCCACCCTTGAACCCCTCGCACACCATGCCGGTGCCGCCGCCCACGGCGCCCTCCGCCGGCACTGTTCCACCACGCGCGCCGTTCAGCGCGGCCACCGCATGCTCCGGCGTCACGTGAAAGCCGTTGATGTCATTCAGTCCGCCGTCGTACGTCTCGGCGACCATCGGGAGACCCCAGGGCTGCATCCCCGGCCTACCCACCTGCCACTGCAGAATCGCGTCGCGCACCACTCCCACGCTGTGCGTGTTGGTGATGCCAATCGGTCCCTCCAGATAGCCGCCTTCCTGCAGCCACGTGGTCCCGGTCATTTCGCCGTTGCCGTTCAGCGTGAACCAGGCGCCGAACACCGGGTCGGCGCTCGCGCGACCGCGCGGATGCACAATCGTCACCCCGGTGCGCACCGGGCCGGTGCCCACGCGCAACGGGCCGGCGTCACCGCGGATGATCGTGGTCTGCCCCACCTCCACACCCGCGACGTCGGTGATGGCGTCCAGCGGCCCCGGCGTGCCGCCAATCAGGGACGAGATGCCCAGATCGCGCGCGCGCGGCTTCTGGGCGTCCACCGCCACAGGGGCGAGGAGCGTGATGACCAGCACCATCGCGAGCGGCATGGTACGACGCATGCGTCCTCCGGAGGGGGCGTGTCCAGCGCGAACAACCCGGCGGTCTATTAGTAGCGAATTGATACTATGTCGTGGCGTCCAGCGCGCGCCGCAGCTTGCCCACCAGCTCATCGATCTGCGCCCGACTGATGATCAGCGGCGGCGACAGCGCAATGATGTCGCCCGTGACCCGCACCAGCAGGTTTTGGTTGAAGAAGCAATCCACGAACACATCGTACGCTCGCGACCCGGGCCGCCCGGCGCGTGCCTCGAGTTCGACGCCGGCCACGATCCCCAGGTTGCGCACGTCAATCACGTGCGGCGCGCCACACAGGGAATGCACCGCCGCCTCCCAGTACGGCGCCATCGCCGCCGCACGCGCAAACGTATCCTCGGCGGCATACAGATCCAGTGTCGCCAGCCCGGCCGCCGCCGCCAGCGGATGCCCGCTGTACGTATAGCCGTGGAAGAACTCGATCCCCTGTTCCGTCGCGTTGATCACCGTGTCGTAGATCTTTCCCTGAACGCAGGTCGCGCCCATCGGCACGGCCGCGTTGGTCACGCCCTTGGCCAGCGTGATCATGTCGGGAATCACGTTGAAGGCCTGAGCCGCGAACGGCGTCCCTAGACGGCCAAACCCCGTGATCACCTCGTCGAAGATCAGCAGGATGCCGTGCGCATCGCACAGCGCGCGCAACCGCTCCAGATAGCCCGCCGGCGGAATCAGCACGCCGGTCGATCCCGCCATCGGCTCCACGATCACCGCGGCAATCGTGTCGGCGCCGCGCGTTGCCACGATCTCCTCCAGCGCATCCGCCAGGTGCGCTCCCCAGGCGGGCTGGCCCTTGGAGAACGCGTTCTGCGACAGGTCGTGCGTGTGCGGCAGGTGGTCTACGCCGGGCAGCAGCTGCGCGGCGAAGGGCTTCTTGTTGGGCTCGATGCCCCCCACGGAGATGCCGCCGAATCCCACGCCGTGATAACCGCGCAGCCGCCCCACGAAGCGCGAACGCTGCGGTTCACCGCGAGCGATGTGGTAGGCCATCGCAATCTTCAGCGCGCTGTCCACCGCCTCCGAGCCCGAGTTGGAGAAGAAGACGTGGTCGATGCCAGCCGGCAGAATGCCCTTCAGCTTGGTTGCCAGCTGAAAGCTTCCCGGGTGTCCCATCTGAAAGGCGGGAGCAAAGTCGAGCGTCGCCGCCGCCTTGCTGATCGCCTCCACAATGGGCGCGCGGGAGTGCCCCGCGTTCACGCACCACAGCCCGGCGGTGCCGTCCAGAATCTGGCGGCCATCATCGGACTGGTAGTGCATGTCCTTGGCGCTCACCAGCAGGCGCGGGCGCGCCTTGAACGCCTTGTTGGCGGTGAACGGCATCCACAGCGCGTCGAGCGCCGGGTCGTGGGCAATCGTCGGAGTCGTCATGGTCGAAATCCTCGTGCGCGGAACGTGCCAGCAGGAGAGCGCCGAGGCAACCCCGCCTGCGGTGTACTCCGGCGCGTGTCGGACCACGCAAGGTGCGTCAGCTGGTCGAGTTCCCGCTGCAGGTTCAGCTGCATCGATAAGCCACGATCAACTCCCATCCGCACACAGGGGGCGCCACTCGGCGCCCCCTGTGTTCTCCCATCTGCGCCGTAAGCGCGCCGCGAAGGCGGCCGAGCTAGAAGCTCATCGAAATCGTCTGCCCGCCGCCACCCATGCTGCCAAAGCGGGGATTCACCACCGAGTTGAATATCGACCCGAACTGATAGCGCAATCCCGCGAAGACGAAGTACCGAAAATTGGTCGACAGCGCCTGCTGGCGCGCAATCACTTCCTCGTCCGACGCTTCACCGCGCGGCAGGTAGAGCTGGTCGCGCACCCGTGACACACTGCCTGACAGGTTGACGCTGAACCCCTTGCCGACGCGCACATCCACGCCGCCATGCACGCCGGCGTTGTAGTACTTGAGGGCGTTGAGATACTGCGAGCCGTTGATCGACACGTTGGCCGATCCCCAGGGCTGGCGTCGGGCAATGCCAACGCTCAGTGAGTGCACAGGCCGCGTCTCGGTGTCCTTGTCGTAGATCGATGTCTCGCGGTACCGATAGTGCTGCGCCCCGAGGGAGTACAGCACCGTGAACTTCCGGCGGGTGAAATCCTTGTACGGGTAGTAGTCCCACTCGACAGCCCCGCTTACGGTGGCGTCCAGATCGGTGTTGAAATAGTCCGACCGCTCGGCGTTCGCGCGCGCGCCTACCGACCAGTGCGCATTGACGCTCTTCACCGTCAGCGCATTCAACCCGAAGCTGCGCTGCAGCGACGTGTACGTGGTGCCGTCGCTGAACGAGTACTTGCTCTGATCGTAATTGAAGTTTCCGCTCAGGCGGATCTTCCACGCTTCGGTGGTCCGGTTTGCGTCAATACTGCTGTAGTAGTTGCCCGACGACTGCCGTTTTTCGCCGTTGGCAAAGCCGTTGGCCGAAATGCTGTACGTCCAGAAATTCCACTTGTCGCGCGCCGCCGCGTTGGCGGGAGCGGCCCCAGTGGGGGCGGCAAAGCTGACGTTCAGCTGCGACGCCAGCGGCGTCTTGGCGGCATAGGGCAGCAGCACCTGACTGATGACACGCAACAGCCCCTTGCGTCGCGTATCGTCGGAATCGTTGGAGTTGGCCGTCCAGGAGAGCGTATCCGCCCGCCCGGTGTACTGCTTCTGCCCGATCGCCGTGACGGCGTACCGCCGCCCGCCGGAGCCGGTCGCTTCCGACGTCACCAACAGGTGAATCTCGGCGTCCAGCCGCTCGCGCATCCAGTTGACCCATTTCATCTCGGTCACAAAGTAGTCGCGGTCGCATCCCCACTCGTGGCAATCGAGGTACGCCCGCACCGCCGAGTTTTGCGCGGTGTCAGCCGCGGCCGGTCCACTTCCCTGCGCGCGAAGCGGCGTCCCCGCCGCAGCCAGTGAGCAACAGAGCACGGCAAGGCGCAGCAGAGCGCGGCCGATGAGCATAGGACACCCGGGGTGGAAGATGACGCGCGGCAGCTTCGGCGCCCTGTGAGAACGCCGGCGGAACGAGGAGCAAGGAAAACGGACCTTCGGCACGAGGTCGGCCCGGTCTCGGCGCCACTCCGGCTTTGTCACCGAACAACGATTTATGGTTGCCGCAGGTCACCGGAGGGGGGCTGTCGGCGGCGCGATCGTCGCGCTTCGCTGCGAATAGCCCACCGCCTTCACGCACAAAGCGCCCGGGCGTCGCTGCCCGGGCGCTTCATGCTTGTCTCCTATCTCCCATCTGCACTTAATGGCCAGGGGCAGAATCGAACTGCCGACACGCAGATTTTCAGTCTGCTGCTCTACCAACTGAGCTACCTGGCCGCAGTCCGTAATTGTAGTCGGGCCAAGGCCTTGGGCCAAGGGGGACCAACAGGTTGCCTGCGGAAACTCCGTCCCGGAAAGCCCGTGCCTCTTCCCCTTCCAGCCCGTATTATCCAAGGATGCGCCACTTTATCCCAGCTCTCGCACTCGCCTTCGCGCCGGCCATCGCCGCTGCGCAGGGGGCCCCGCTGCGTGTCCCGGCCACGGTCGACACGCTTCCAAATGGACTGACCCTCATCATCCACGAGGATCACTCCGTTCCCATCGTCACCGCGAACGTCTGGTTCCACGTCGGATCCGGCGATGAGAAGCCCGGGCGTACCGGCTTCGCCCATCTGTTCGAGCACCTGATGTTCATGGGCTCGCAGAACGCCCCTTATCCGCAGTTCGACCGCCTCCTCGAGGCCGCCGGCGCCAACAACAATGGCTCCACCACCGAGGACCGGACCAACTATTACGAGGACGGCCCCAGCTCGGCACTGCCGCTGATGCTGTGGCTGGAAGCTGACCGTATGGGATGGCTTCTCCCGCCGATGGACAAGGACAAGGTCGATCTGCAGCGCGACGTCGTGAAGAACGAACGACGCCAGAGCTACGAGAACCAGCCGTACGGAATGGTCAGCGACCACCTTCCCAAGCTGCTTTATCCCGCATCGCACCCGTACTCCTGGCCCGTCATCGGGTCGATGGCCGACCTCTCGGCGGCCTCTCTCGAAGACGTGAAGGATTTCTTCCGCCGCTACTACGCGCCCAACAACGCCACGCTGGTTGTCGCCGGCGACGTGAAGCCGGATGACGTGCGCGCCCTGGTCAGGAAGTACTTCTCCGACATTCCCCGCGGCCCGGCCATCGACCGCCCCACGCCGGCGCCGTTTGTGGTGAAGGACACGGCCATTGTGCTCGAGGATCGCGTGCAGTTGCCGCGCCTCTATCTCAACTGGCACACGGTCAAGGCGTGGCACACCGATGACGCCGCGCTCGATCTGGCGTCCTATGTACTCGCCGGGTCACGCACCAGCCGGCTCACACAGGCGCTGGTCTACACGGGCGAGATTGCCACCAACGTACAGGCCTATCAGGACGGCAAGCGGCTCGATGGGGACTTCTCCATCGTCACCACCGCTCGTCCCGGACGCGGGCTCGACACGTTGCGCGCAGTGGTGGACGCCGAAATCGCCCGCCTCGCCAAGGACGGTCCGACCGCCCGTGAGCTCGATGAAGCCAAGAACGCCGCCGAAGCAGCGTTCCTGCGCGGCATTCAGCAGGTGGCCGGAAAGGCGGACCGCCTCAACGCCTACTTCTACCAGACCGGCACCCCCGATTCGTTCCAGGCCGACCTCGATCGCTACAAGGCGGTCACCGCCGCCGACATCCAGCGCGTGGTCCGGCAGTACCTGCGCGCCAACCGCGTGATGGCCTCCGTCGTCCCGCAGGGCAAGCCAGAACTCGCGGCCAAGAAGGGAGTGATCCAGTAATGAAACTCCGCACACATCTCCTGATCCTGCTCGCCCCGGTCATCGCCGGGGCCCAGCAGTTTGACCGCACGCAGGTGCCGGCGCTCGATAAGCCGCCCGCCCTCAAGCTCCCATCGCTCGAACGCGTGTCGCTTCCCAACGGCGTTACGGTGCAACTCGTGCAGCAGCACGAACTCCCGCTGGTGCAGCTCACGCTCGTCATCGCCGGCGGAACCAAGCTCGATGCGGCTCAGCCGGGACTCGCCTCATTCATGACGCGGATGCTGACCGAAGGGGCCGGCACGCGCGATGCCAATGCCCTTCAGGGCGAGCTGGCATTTCTCGGCGCGCAACTTGGCGCCAGCGCCGGCACCGATGCGTTCACGATTTCGCTGAACGTACCCAAGCGCACGCTGGGCGAAGCGCTGGATCTGCTGGGCGATGTCATCCTGCGTCCAACCTTCCGCGCCGCCGATGTGCGCCGCCAGCGCGACTTGCGCCTGGCCAGCATTCTCCAGCGGCGCGATAACGCCAATCTTCTGGCCGCGCTCGCCTTCAACCAACTCGTCTTTCCTGCGGGGCATCCGTATCACCGCCCCTCCGACGGCGACTCCTCCACCACCGCCGCGCTCGACTCGGCGATGGTGCGGGCGTTCTACGACCAGACGTTCGTCCCCGAACGGGCGCGCTTCGTCGTCGTGGGCGACGTCACCGCGCCCGAGATGCGCGCGCTGCTGGCCAAGCGCTTTGGCTCCTGGACCCGCGGCACGAGCGCACGCACGATGGCCGCGGTGACCGCCAAGCCGGTCGCCAACAGTGCCGTGAAGATCTACCTGGTCGACAAGCCCAACGCGGCGCAGTCCGTCATCTACCTCGGCGCGCCAGGGGCTGATCGCCTGCATCCCGACTATCCCGCGTTGATGGTGATGAACACCATTCTGGGCGGATCGTTCTCATCGCGACTCAACTCCAATCTCCGTGAAACCAAGGGCTACACGTACGGCATCAGCTCGCGCTTTACGTGGGCCCCGCTCGCCGGTCCCTTTACTATCTCCAGCGGCGTGCGCACCAACGTCACCGACAGCGCGCTCGTCGAGATCTTCAAGGAAATGAAGATGCTCCGCGATCTGGCCGTCGACGCCGCGGAACTGGAACGCGCCAAGGCATACGTCGCGCTCGGCGTGCCGCAGCGCTTCGAGACCAACTCCCAGGTGGCCGCGCAGCTCGTCGACCTCGGCCAGTACAGCCTCCCGCTCACGTCGCTCGGCGACTTCGTGGCCAAGGTCGGACTCGTGACGGCCGCCGATGTGCAGCGGGTTGCCCGCCAGTATCTACCGGCAAGTTCGGCCACGCTCGTCGTGGTCGGTGACGTCGCGAAGATCCGCGCCGCCATCGAGACGCTCAAGCTTGGCGACATCACGCTGCTGGACGCACAGCAGGTCGCCCGCTGAAATGACCGACGGTACGCTGCGCGTCGCCTTCCAGGGTGAGCTGGGGGCCTTCTCGGAGGAGGCCATCCAGCAACTCTGGTTGGGACAGGCGGAACCGATGCCGCACCGAGACTTCAGCGATGTCATCGCGGCGGTGCAGTCGGGGGCAGCGGATCGTGGCGTGATTCCCATCGAGAACACCATCGTAGGCGGTATTGCCGCCGCCCACGACGCGATCATCGCCGCCCCTGATGTGCACGTCACGGCGGAAACCGTGGTCAACGTGCATCACTGCCTGCTCGGCCCGCCGGGCGCCACGTTTGACAGCGTGAAGATGGTGCTCAGCCATCCCGTGGCGCTTGCGCAATGCGGCGCATTCTTCGCGCGCTTCCCGCGCCTGGAAGTGCACGCCGTCTACGACACCGGCGGTGCGGCACTCGACGTATCCAACGTGGGAGATCCCGAGATCGCCGCCGTCGCCAGCCGCAACGCAGCCCAGCGATACAAACTGCAGGTCCTGATGCCCGACATTGAGGACCGGCCCGACAACCAGACCCGTTTTCTCGTCGTCGCCCGCGCGCCCGAGCCGCACCCCGAGGGGACGCCCGTGCGCACGGCCGTCATCATCACGCACGAGGATCGCCCGGGATCACTGCTGCGCGTGCTCGAGCCGTTGGCCCGGCATGGTATGGATATTCGCCGGCTCGAATCGCGCCCCACCGGCGATCCGTGGAGCTACCTGTTTTTCCTGGAGTTTGATCACTCGCTGGGCGAGCCCATCGTGCAACGCGTCCTCAGCGAAATGACCGCCGCCGCGCGCAAGTTGCGCGTCCTGGGCACGTTCCCCCGCTGGAATCCCGGGCGCCGCGGGTCTATCGGGTGGCGCGTCGGATCACCAACCCCGACACACTAGCGCGCGTATCGTGCGGTGATCACGGACTTGATGCCGCCCCGCACATTGAAGTCGCCCACGACTCGCATCGACACGGGCGCACACGCGGCCGACAGATCATCGAGAATGCGGTTCACCGCGCGCTCGTAGAAGATGCCGTCGTTGCGGAAGCTCCAGAGATAGAGCTTCAGGCTCTTCAGCTCGAGGCACGCCGCCGCAGGCGTGTACGTGACGTGGATGGTGCCGAAATCCGGCGCGCCGCCCTTGAGCAGCTCCAGTTCCGCAGCGTCGGTTTCGACCCCGCCCAGCGGGCAGAGCGACGTGAACTCGTCGCAGGTCATCGTGATTTCGTAATCGCGACCCGGATACGGATTCGCAAACGTCTCGAGCAGGTCAGTACGCGGCATATCAGTCCTGGCGGCGCCGCTTCGACGCAGCGTCGAGCAGCTGGAGTTCTTCGGGCGACAGGCTTCCCAGCCCAGTCGCGGAAATCTTGTCGAGCACCCGGTTTAGCGTTGCTGCATCGGGATCAACGCCCGGCGTGGGCGCCGCGGGGCGTTGCGGCTTGGTCGCCGTGTTCCGCCGCGCAGTCATCGCCTTGCTGCGGGCCACGGCATCATCGGCATCGTGCCCGCGCGGCGGGCGGTGCGACTTGGGCACCGCGCGCGGCAGGTCTTCCTCAGGAAGATCGGGCACCGGTTCCACGTGCCGGCGCACGCCGGCCAGGCTCATACGCGCCGAGGTGCGCAGATACAGCCACCCAGCGCCGAGCCCGCCGAGGTGGGCGAGGTAGGCAATGCCACCGCTCGGCGACGCCGAGATGCCGCCCAGCAGGTTCATCAACACCACCAGCAGCATCAGCCAGCGAACCGACATCGGCACCAGGCCAAACAGGTACACCGTGTCGTGCGGCCAGAGCGTGGCATAGGCCAGCATCACGCCCATCACGGCCGCCGAGGCGCCAATCAGCACCGAATCGCCGGCCATGAAGAGATGCAGGAACCAGCCGCCGATGCCGCAGAACAGGTAGAAACGCGCAAACTCGCCTGCTGACCACGCCGCTTCGACGCGCGGCCCAAAGAGCCAGAGTGTGTACATGTTCAAGACGAGGTGCCAAAAGCCCCCGTGCACGAACATGTAGGTGCCAATCGTCCACCACGCGCGGCCGAGCGCCCCCAGATCGCGGGAGTGGAACCCCAGTACCGCAAACATGTCGTCCGGGCTGGCCACCGTGACCTGCAGGAAGTACACGGCGACATTCAGGCCCAACAGCCAAGCGACCGCCGCGCCCACGCGGCGCGACGGTTGCAAACTCATGGCTGGCGGTTCGTGGGGGGACATACTCGGAATATCGTCAGCGCAGTCCGGTCGGTGGAGGGAGGCGCAAGGCCAGCCTCGTGTCGGCGTGCAACGCCACCGCCTGCTCGAGCAGCGTCGACCAGCGACGATCGAGCGAAAGCGGCTCCCCTGTGAGCAACGGGTGAACAACGATTTGAGTTTCCGCGCTCACCGCGTGGGCCTGTTCGATGAGCCGCAGCAGCTGGCTGTCGCTCGTGTCGCCCTGCGGGCAAAGCACGAGCGCGTGGGCACAGCCCGCGCCCGACGCCGCCGCGAGGGTTTCTATCGCGCTCGCCCGCATTCCGTCGGGTCCCACGAAATCCACCGTCACCTGCGCCATCGCCAAGTGCGGAGCCAGCAGCGCCAGTGCCTCAGGGCGCTGACCGTCACTGTCGAGCATCAGAGGAAGCGCCATCGGCGCAGTACCGAATGCCGCCGTGAGGAACTCGAGGTTGCCCAACGGATCGCGTCCGCCGATGGCGATCGAGTGGAACTTCGTGCGCCCCAGTTGGCGATCGATCTCCCGGAGCAGCGCCGTCGACGTGTACATCGTCGCCGTTTCCGCCTCGCCCGCAAACCGGACAAAGAGCTGTCGGCGGCCCATCCACACGCCTTGCGCCTGCACGCCCGCGGGAACTCCGGCGAGTGCGGCAGCAGCCATTCGCGGTGACGTCATCAGGACTTTCCTCCGTGTGTACGCAGCGCCTGCTGCACGATCCGTTCGCAGAGCGACGCAAAGTCTATCCCCGCCGCCGCGGCCGCCTGCGGAATGAGGCTGAGTTCCGTCATCCCCGGCAGCGTGTTTGCCTCGAGACAGTAGAATGTACCGTCTTCTGTCATCCGAAAGTCAATGCGCGCGTATCCGTCGAGCTTCAGCGACCGGAAGGCGCGACGCGCCTGCGCCTGCACCGTCGACACCTGCGACTTGGTCAGCTTCGCCGGAAACTCCTCGCGCGCCATACCGGCCGTGTACTTGCACTCGTAGTCGTACAGCTCGTGCTTCGGAATGATTTCGCCCACCGGCAGGGCGTCGTCGCCAAGTATCCCGACCGTGAGCTCGCGTCCGGGAATGAACCGCTCGATCATCACTTCGTCGTCGTACAGAAACGCTTCCTGCACGGCGGCGGCGAGTTCCGACGGCTTGTCCACCTTGGTGAGTCCCACCGTGGAGCCCTGCTTGGAGGGCTTCACGATCACCGGCCAGCCCATCACCGCCTCCACCTGCTCCTCGGTCGCCGGGGCCATCAGCCAGTCGGCGGTCGTCACCCCCGCCGAACGGAAGAGCGTCTTGGAGAGATCCTTGTCCATCGCCAGCGCGCTCGCCAGATGCCCGCTCCCCGTGTAGCACACGTGAATGGCATCGAGCATCGCCTGGATCGTGCCGTCCTCCCCGTGCCCGCCGTGCAGGGCGAGGAACACTACGTCGGCCTCGCGCACCACCGGCAGCGTGGTGAGAATGGGGCTCAGTTCGGTGCGCTCGAGCTTGCGCAGCTGTTCCAGGGTCGGAGGCTCACGCTTCATCGCGCCGTGCAGCAATGCGGCAAACGCCGGTTCGCTCAACACGCCGGCCGCCGGATCCATAGGCGTCACCACGTGTCCGCGCGCGCGCAGCGCCTGCACCACCCGCACGCCCGACGCCAGCGAGACGTCGCGCTCGGCGGATGTGCCGCCCATCATCACCGTGATTTGCATGCCGTTACCGCGCCATCAGGAAATGCAGCAAATCCGACCGCGTGAGAATGCCGGCAATCGTTCCGCCACGCCGCACCAGCACGGCCGGGTTGTTCTTGGTGACCAGCTTCACCACCTGATCGATCGGCAGTCCGTCGTCGACCACCGGGAACGGCGCATCCATCACGTCGCCGACGGTGCGGTCGAGCACCTTGGAGTCCTCGAGCCCGCGCGAGGCGAGGACGCTCTCGCTCACCGAGCCTACGCAGTTCGCGCCATCGAGCACCGGCAGTTGCGACACATCGTGCTGGCTCATCAGGCGCAGCGCCTGACGCACGGTGGCGCCGGCCGCCGTGCTCACCACCATTGGCGTGTCACCCGTCTTGGCGCCCAGCAGTTGCCCAAGCGTCGCCTTCTCGCTGTCGAGCATCTGGTTTTCACGCATCCACTCGTCGTTGTACAGCTTGGAGAGATACCGTTCGCCCGTGTCGCAGAGGAAGGTCACCACCAGGGCGTCCGGATCGTTGACGCGGCGCGCGACGTTCAGCGCCACGTGCGTGATGAGCCCGGCCGACCCGCCCACGAACATCCCTTCCTCGCGCGTCAACCGGCGCGCCATCGCAAAGGCGTCACGGTCGCTGACTGTCTGCCACTCGTCGATGACACTCATATCGAGTGTCCCCGGCACCTTGTCCTGCCCGATCCCTTCCACCTTGTAGGGCGCACCTTCGCCGTGCGAAGCACCCTGGCTGCGCCAGTGTTCGGCGAGAATCGAGCCGGCCGGATCGCCGCCGACGATCTGCACCTTGGGATTCTTCGACTTCAGGTAGCGCCCCGTGCCGGTCAGCGTGCCGCCCGTGCCGGCGGCACCAACGAAATGCGTGATGCGCCCCGACGTCTGCTCCCACAACTCCGGCCCCGTCGTCGCAAAGTGTGCGTCCGGATTGGCGTCGTTGTAGAACTGATTGGCGAAGACCGCGTTGGGCGTCTCTTTGGCGAGGCGCTTGGCCATCACCACGTAGTTGTCCGGATGGTCCGGCGCCACGGCCGTTGGCGTGATGATCACCTCGGCACCGAACGCCTTCAGCAGCCGAACTTTCTCCTGCGACATTTTGTCGGGCATCGTGAAGATGCACCGATAGCCCTTCAGCGCCGCCGCAATGGCCAGGCCGACGCCGGTGTTGCCGCTGGTCCCCTCAACGATGGTTCCACCCGGCTTCAGCGCACCCGAACGTTCTGCTGCCTCGATGATCGGCAGGCCGATGCGGTCTTTGACGGAACCGCCCGGATTGAAGAACTCCGCCTTGCCGTAGACCGGCGTCACGATCCCCTTGGTGACGCGCGTGAGGCGAATGAGCGGCGTCCATCCGATGGTATCGAGGACGTTGTCGTATGGCTGGCGGTGGCGTTCGTGTTCAGTCATGGATTGAAGCCCGGGGTGGGAAGGCGCGTGGGGGCCGTGCCGGAGTCGTCCGGGACCGCTGTAATCTGGCGAGGCGGCGCATATCGTGCGCTGTGGCGGACGTCATGGTGTCGGAGGCCGGAACTGTACCGGCAACAGCACCGACACCGGCACCGGGCGCCCCTGTTGCATGGCGGGTGAGAATCGCAGTTGGCCCGCGCCCGCCAGCGCCGCACTGTCGAATGCCGCAAGCGCTGCATGTTCCTGCACGGTGGTCGAATCACCAACCGGCGCTCCGCTGGTATCGATCCACAGGCGCAGCAGCACATCGCCGCTCTGTCGCGCATCAAAGGCGGCGCGCGGATATACGAACGGCGACACCCGGTTGAGCAGGCGCGGCATCACCTCGGGGCGCGCCCCGCCGGGCAGGATGGCGTCAATCGCCTTCTGCGCGCCCGACTGATCGATGCACGCCGTCAGCAGCAGCGCGCCAACCGCAGCCGTGCTCCATCCGTTCATTCGCCGCGCGCTCATCACGCGCGCTCCGAGGGCGGCGCAGCGCCCACTGCCCGCTGGGCATCGGCCACGAGCGTCGCCAGACGCGCCAGCGCGTCGAGCGGTGTCATCTGGTTCGGGTCGAGGGCGGCCAGTTGCTCGAGCACCGGATGCGGCGGCGGCGCAAACAACCCCAGCTGCGCCGTTGGCGCGCTCTTCGTTCGCAACAAAGGCACCGGTGCTGCACCCGGCGCGCTCTTGGGTGCCGTACCGGCGAGGGCCGCCGCCAGGTCTTCCCCCTCGAGCAGTCGCAGCAACGCCCGCGCCCGCGCGATCACCGGCGCCGGCAGCCCGGCCAGCCGGCCAACCTCGATGCCGTACGACCGGTCGGCCCCGCCCGGCTGCAGTCGGTGAAGGAACAGCACCTCGTCCCCCACTTCACGCACGGCCACGTTATAGTTGCGAACTGATACTAATTCGTCCGCCAACTGCGTCAGCTCGTGGTAATGCGTCGCGAACACCGTCTTGCACCCCACGCGGTCGTGAAAGTGCTCGCTCACCGCCCACGCAATGCTCACGCCGTCCCACGTCGACGTCCCGCGCCCGATCTCGTCCAGCAGCACCAGACTGCGCGCCGTCGCGGTGTGAAGGATCGCACTCGTCTCCGACATTTCCACCATGAACGTCGACTGCCCGCGCACCAGGTTGTCGCTTGCCCCCACGCGCGTGAACACGCGGTCGGCGATCCCCACCCGGGCGCGCGTCGCGGGCACCCAGCTCCCCATCTGCGCCATCAGCGCAATCAGTCCGATCTGCCGCAGGATCGTGCTCTTGCCGGCCATGTTGGGGCCGGTCAGGATGATCATCCGCGCATCCGCGGTCAGCGCCACGTCGTTCGGGATGAACTGATCGCGCGGCATCATCCGCTCCACCACGGGATGGCGTCCGCCGGTGATCTCGAGCGCAAAGTCATCGCTCACCTCCGGACGCACGTAGCCCTCGCGCGCGGCCACGTCGGCCAGCGCCGCCAGCACGTCGAGCTGCGCCAGCGTTGATGCCACGCCCTGCAGGCGTCCGATCTCAGCCGCCACTGCCGCGCGCAACGCCTCGAACCGCTGCCGCTCCAGCAGTTCAGTGCGCTCGGTGGCGTGCAGCACCTTCTCCTCGAACTCCTTCAGCGCGGGCGTTACGTACCGCTCGGCCCCCGTCAGGGTCTGGCGACGCTGATAGTCGGCCGGCACCAGATCCTTGTTGGCGTTCGTGATTTCCAGGTAATACCCGAAGACGCGGTTGTACCCCACCTTCAACGACGCAATCCCGGTGCGTGCGCGTTCCTGCGCCTGCAAGTTGGCAATCGCGTCCTTGCCGCCCGCGGCGATCGCACGCAGTTCGTCGAGGTCGGGGTCCACTCCCGCGGCGATCGTCTCGCCGTCCCCGATCACGATCGGCGGACGCGCCACCAGCGTTGTGGTGATCGCCGACGCAATCGACGCCGTATCATCCCAGCGGTCCACGAGCAGCTGCAGCAGGCCGGCCGGCGTCACGCGCGCGATCGCGGCGCGAACCGCCGGCAACTGGGCCAGCGAATCCCCGAGGGCGCGTACATCGCGCGGCGTCGCGCGGCCGGCCGCTGTCTTGCCTGACAAGCGCTCGATATCGCGCACGCCGTCCAGCGCGCTGCGCAGGGCCGCGCGCGCGGTGGCATCGTGCACCCAGGCGCCAATCGCGTCGAGTCGTGCATCGATCGCCGTGCCGTCCGTCAACGGCGCCAGCACCCATTGCCGCAGCAGGCGCGCGCCCATTGGAGTCTGAGTGCGATCCAGTACACTCAGCAGTGTGCCCGTCGTATCGCCGCCACGCAGCGATTCCACCAGCTCCAGGTTGCGGCGTGTCATCTCGTCCAGCGGCATCGTGCCGCCGGGGCGGTCGATGACCGGCCGCGCGAGATGGGGAATGCCACCGGGCTGCAGTTCGCGCAGGTAGCGAAGCAGCGCGCCCGCGGCGCCAACCGCCACGGCATCGGCCGCGCCGAATCCCAGCCCCTCCAGCGACTGCACGCGGAAGTGCTGCGCCAGGGCGTCACCCGCCATCCCGGTGTCAAACTCCCACGCGTCGCGCTCCGTCAGCAGCACATCGAGACCATGCAGCGTCTCCTGGGCGGCAGCGTCCCCCGCGGCAACCAGCACCTCGCGCGGCGCCAGTCGGCCCAGCACGGCGCCGGCTTCGGCGCGCGGCGCGCGCACCAGGCGAAACTCGCCGGTCGACAAATCAACCGCGGCCACCCCGAGTGCACCGCTATCCACGCGCATCGCGCACAGGAAGTTGTTGCGCGCGCCATCGAGCAGATCGTCGCTGAAGGCGGCGCCGGGGGTGATCGTCTCAATCACCTCACGCTTCACGATCCCCTTGGCGAGCTTCGGGTCTTCCACCTGCTCGCAGATCGCCACGCGGAATCCCTGCTGCACCAGCCGGCGCAGATAATCGCTGGCCGCCTTTACCGGCACGCCGGCCAGCGGCGCCCCATCGCCGCGGCTCGTCAGCGTCAGTCCCAGCACGCGCGCCGCCGTTTCGGCGTCCTCGTAGAACATTTCGTAGAAATCACCCATCCGGAAGAACAGGATGGCGTGTTGGTGCCGCGCCTTGATGTCGCGGTACTGCTGCATCAACGGCGTGGCCTGATCGCGGCTCACCGCCCCTCCGCTTCCACCACCAGCGCCTTCGACTTCTTGGTGCTGAACTCGCGCGCCACCTCGGCCGCCTCGGCCCGCGTTGCAAACCGTCCCACGCGCACGCGCCACGGCTTCTCGGGTGTCACGCGCGCGTCGTGCCCGCGCTTCTTCAGCTTCTTCACGAGCGCCAGCGCTTCGTCACGGCTCCCGTACGCGGCCAGCTGCACCGACCAGCGTCCTTTCTTCGCTGCCGGTGCCGGCTTTTCCTCGGCCGGCGCGCGCAGCGAATCCGCCGCCACCGAATCGGCCACTGCCTTGGCATTCAGTTCGACGGCGTCGCACGGGCGCGCGTAGTACTCGATTTGGTTGATCAGTTCCACGTCGCCGGCGACAACCAGCCGCCGCGCATCGCGCAGCGCCACGCAGGCGTCGAGCGGGCGCGAATCCTCCAGGAGCAGGCGCCCCATCCAGTAGCGGCCCGCTGCGCGCGACGGCGCATCAGGATGCTCGCGCGCCAGACGTTCGAGGTGGCGCTGCGCGGCCACCCGATCGCCGCGCGTGAACTCCAGCTGCGCAAGCCGAAGCAACGCTTCGCTCGCGCGCGGCGACAGCGGGAACTCAATCGCCACCCGGAGCAGATCGGTGCGCGCCCCGTCGCCGTTCTCGGCCAGCACCCCGCGCCAGTAGAGCGCTTCCGCATACGCTGGCGACCCCGCAGGCGCCGCCGCGAGCGCCGAGTCAACGAGCGCGCGCCCCGCCGCCGCGTTGCCGTCGTTGACCAGGCGCCGCGCCCGCGCAATAACATCGCCCCCCTGCGCCGACCCGGAGGCCGCGCAGACAAGGAGCAAAAGGAAAGCTCGAAAGATTCGCATCAACCCCGCGTGTCCCAGTTTCTCGCCTGAATGGTTCCCTGTTCCCTTCCCCTTCCTACACCCTGTTCCCTTCCCCTTCCTACACACAGAGTGCCAAAACCAGTGTCTCCAACACCTGCTCCTCACTCGACGTGCGTGTGTCCTTCAGCGCAAGATCGGTCGTGAGCAACAGGTCGAGCGCCCGATCACAGCGCGTCGCATCCCACTGGGGAAGCGCCTTCATCCACCCTTGGATCGCCTCGCCCCACGGACGGCCCACAAATGCGCCGCCCTCCTTGAGCAGATCGAAATAGGCACGACTCAGCGTTCCCGTGGACATGCCGCCGGCGCGCGCCGCCGACCCCCACGCCAGCGCAAAGGTCTGTGCCGTGAGCGCAATCACCACGGAGACGCCGGTCGTCTTCGGCTGCGCCATCACGCGAGGCAACATCGCCAGCGCGCGCTTGGCATCGCGCACCGCTACGCAATCGAGCAGGTCGGCCAGTGTTTCACCGTGGCGGATGCCCACCACGGCTTGCACGGCATCGGCATCGATCTCCGCGCCGTTCGTGTAGCTCATCAGCTTGTCCAGCTCGCCCGACAGCTGCGCCAGATCGTTGCCCACGTGATTCACCAGCAATGCCGCCGCCGATGGGGTGATGCTCCCCCGCAGCGTCTCCTTCATCTGGTGCGCAATCCACTTCAACACACTGTCTTCGCTCAGCGGCTTGCACTCGCACACGGTGCAACGCGCCGGCCACGACTTCTCCGGCTCTTCGCCGGCGGGAAGCGCCAGCACGAGCACGGTGTCGGTAGACGGCTTGGCGAGATACTTGTCGATCACCGCCAGCGGCGCCTTCTTGAGCGCGTGAGCATCGCGAATCACCACCACGCGACGTTCGGCCATCATCGGCAGCTGCTCCAGGAGTCCGCGCAGGGTCGCCGCATCCAGTTCGCCGCCGCGCCGGATATCGAGGTTGAAGTCCCGCATCGACGCCTCCACGGCGCGCGCGAGCAGCAACCGCAGGACTTCTTCCTTGATGAAGTCTTCGTCGCCAAACAGCAGGTACACCGGGTCGAACGACCCGGCGTCAAATGCGGTTCTCAGGGCGCGGGGATTGGAGGCCGGCATCGGGGAGAATTATACCCCGCCGACGCCTCCCCTGCCGACCTATTGTCCGGGGAAACTCACCGTCTGCAGGCGTATGGACGAAGCGCGCATCGGCATTGACGGGGTGCGCAGTGGCGCCTCGCCCGGCAGGGCCTCGAACCGGGCGCCGGAACCCGCGACCACCGCCGTCATCGTGGGGGCAGGACGTATGGGTGTCGGTGCGGCGCGTTCCGGCGCGCGCGCCAACACCGGGATCATCCGCACCGGCTCCGTGCGCCGCACGCGCCCCGACGCCATCACCATCAGGGTCACGGAAGCGGCCAGGATCATGGCCGCCATCCCCCAGCGTGCCGTTGGCGCTCGACGCGCCGCCATCGACGCGAGGCGGTCGTCAGCAATCCGTGCGGCCAGGCGCGTGCGAAAGTCTCCGGACGGCGCGATCTCACGCAACGCCTGCAGTGCCAGCAGCGACCGACGGATCTGTACATCGTGCCGTGCGCAGGCGGGGCAGGATTCCACGTGTGCTTCGCAATCGCTCACGGCGGCGGCGGAGAGGTAACCGTCCAGATACTCCGCGTGCTGACGGCGGAACTGACGGCAGGAAAGCGAAGAGCGGCGAGGCATCGACCTTCGATACCCGCCGCCCTTCTGGGGGTTCCACCCCGCCCATCAACCGGCGCTGCCATCCGTGGTACTGCGGGTCGCGCCTCGCTTAGAGCACAGGACCTACGAGGTCCGCAAAGGCCGCGCGCGCGCGATTCAGGCGTGATTTCACCGTGCCCAAGTTGCACTGCGTCATCTCAGCGATCTCTTCGTACGAACGCCCCTCGAGCTCGCGCAACACAAACACCTGACGGTGGTGCGCGGGCAGCCGCTTGACGGCCGCATCCACCAGTTCGCGCAGGTGACGCCGGTCAAAGGCGTCGTCAGGGCGCGCCGCGGTATCCTCGAACTCCAGCGGACGATCCTCGTCCTCCCACCCAGACGTCATGGTCTGGAAGAGCACCAGCGGATTGCGCGCGCGGTTGCGCAGTTCATTCTTGGCCAGATTGGAGGCAATCGTGTAGATCCACGTCGAGAACTTCTTCGACCGGTCAAATCGCGCCAGGTGACGATAGACGCGCACGAACGCTTCCTGCACCAGGTCTTCCGCACGCTCGCGATCGCCAACCGTCCGATAGACGAAGTTCAGCAACCGCGTCTGATAGCGGTCCACGAGCACATCGAACGCCAAGCTGGCGCCGTCGAGGTAGGCCGAGACAAGACCATTGTCGTCGAGCGTCTGCAGATCCGCACGTCGAAATGGATTGAGGGGCTGGACCTTGAGAGCCGTCTGTCGCATCTGCTCCTCCTGGGGGACGAATGCTGCGTCTACCCCGAGTAATGAGCAGGGACCGTACCACGATTTTGTAGTCCAAAGAAAGACGGCAAGTCATTATCCATAAATGACTTGCCGTTTCACTATCATCGCAAGAATGTCTGGTTGTCTGGAACTTTATGTCCTCCAAAAAGGACACTACCCCTGCGAGGCCTCGCCTTCATCGAAACGGCGGTGCATTACCCTCGACAATAAAAACCGGCTACAAATAGGATGCCAAGCGATGTCTTCAGGTCCTCAATTTCCCCGCTGCGTACCATCTCCAGTGCCCGCGACATCGTCACGGGATAAGCCTCGACGAACTCGTCGGGATCGAACTGCGTTTCATGACGCGAAATGCCGTGCGCCGCAAAGAGGTGGAGCTTCTCGTCGGTGAACCCCGGCGTCGTATAACCGGAGAGCAGTGGCTCCAGATGCTCAGCCACACATCCGGTCTCTTCGCGCAACTCGCGCGCCGCGCATTCCGCTGGCGTCTCGCCCGGATTGGGGCGACCGGCGGGAAGTTCGTAGAGGTACCCATCGGCCGCATAGCGATACTGTCGCACGAGCAGCAGTTGGGGATCCCCACCGTGCGGGTCGCTCAAAAACGGAACGACGACGCTCGCGCCGGAGTGCCGGATGATCTCCTGCGTCCCCACACGACCGTCGGGAAAGCGGACCTGATCGACATTGAGCGTCACCACACGCCCTTCGAAGATGCGCTCGCTGCTCACCGTTCCTGTGGCTTCGCTCATTGTCCCGCTCCTTCGTCGGCACTGGTCACGGTAGGGGTGCCAATATCCAGGGCGGCAAGCTGCCCCTCAACGGCACTGGAATCGCCAACCGCCAGCACCTGCAGCGATGACGGATGCAAATGCGTGCGCGCGGCCGCGTGCACGTCGGCACGAGTGACCGCAGTGATCCGCTCGCGGTACGTGCTGAAATAGTCGTCCGGCAACTCATACACACGGGCAACGGCCAGCGCCGATGCGACCGCACCGGTGGTTTCGTAGCGAATCGGAAAGACCCCGGCGAGGTAGCGTGTGGCCAGGCCGAGCTCGTCGGCGGTGATCTCCGACTCACGCATCCGGTCGATCTCGAGCAGTATTTCGCGGACCGCTGCGCCGGTCACTTCGGTCTTCACGGCGGTGCCCACCACAAACGGACCAGCCGATCGCCGCCAATCAAACGCGGAATGCGCCCCATACGTGTAGGCGTGCACTTCCCGAAGATTCAGGTTGATGCGCGACGAAAAGAGGCCGCCGAGTGCCGCATTCATCACGACAGCCTGGAAGTAGTCCGCGTGCGTGCGCGGCAATCCCACGTGCCCGACACGAAGTTCCGACTGCGGCGCATCGGGCTTCGCCACCACGTGCACCCCTCGTGATGCGCTGCGTGCGATCGTCTGCACCGTGAGGGCCGGCGACACCGGACGGGTCCAGTCGCCGAGGCGCCGCTCCACCGACGCCAACGCCTGCTCCGGCGTGACGTCACCCGCCACGATGATCGTCGTCGTCGCCCCGCTGTATCGCGCCGTGTGCCATGCGTGCAGGTGCGCCGGATCCAGCGCGCGCACCGACGCGGGCGTGCCGCCAGCCGGACGCGCGTAGCGACTCGATGGATCATACACCGCGCGCGCGAAGCGCTCATCGGCCAGGCCGCGCGGCTCCACCTGTTGCTGCAGGAGTTCGGCGAGACGCTCCGCCTTGAGGCGCTCGACGTCCGCCGCAGCAAAGCGCGGGGCCATCAGCACCTCCGAGAGCAACGCCATCGCCTCGTCGAATCGGCCGGGCGTCACCGTCAGTCGAATGCTTGCGTCGTCCCAATCGGCACCGCTCTCGATGGCCGTGCCAAGGCGTTCAAAGGCATCGGCCAGTGCGGGCCCATCGCGATGGGCCGCCCCTTCCGCCAGCGCGGCGGCCGCGAGCATCGCGGTCCCCTCCTGTCCCGGCGCGTCACCGGCGGCGCCAGCATCGACAACTGCGAGTATAGTCACCAGCGGAAGGCGACGCATCGGCGCGACCACCAGGCGCAGGCCCCCGGGCAACACCACGCGCGTGGCCTGCGGAAACTCATACGGCCGCGGCGTACCCGGCGTCGGGCGCGATGCCTTCATGACACCACCTCCGTCTGGACGCGTGGGACATACAAGAGCGAGGCACGGTTCTCCGCACCAAGCACGTCCCGGGCGAACGCAGTGACATCGGCGGCGGTGACGGCGCGATACTGCGCCACCTGGCGATTCACAACCGTAGGGTCACCCAGCAAGGTTGCAAACTTTGAAATCGCATCGGCGCGGTCACCGGCGGACTGCATCGACGACACGTAATCGGTTTCGATCAGCGCGAGGGCGCGCTCCAGTTCGTCGGGGCTCACCCCCTCGGTGCGCAGTCGGTCGATTTCCCCAACCACGGCGCTCTCGAGCGTGGCGGCATCAATACCGGGGCGCGCGGTGGCGTCGGCGACAAAGAGGTCGGCGCCTTTGGCCAGATCCCAGGTGAACGCGCTCACATCGCTCGCCACTTCACGCTCGCGCACGAGCGCACGATAAAGCCGGCTGCCACGGCGCTGACCAAGCACGGCAGCGCACACACTCCCGGCGTAGTAGGCCGGCGAACCAAACACGGGCGCACGAAAAGCCAGAAACAACCGGGGAACCATCACGTCGTCTTCCACCACCTCGCGTTTCCATTCGCCGAACGTCGACGGCAGCGCCATCGGTGGCAGCGCCGGACGTCCGGTACCGCGCGGAATCGCGCCAAAGTGGCGTTCGACCAACGTGCGCGCGAGTGCCGCATCGAAATCACCGGCAATCGTCAGCACGGCATTGTCCGGTGTATAGAACGTGCGGAAGAACTCGGCCACATCATCCAGGCTCGCCTCGCTCAGATCTTCCATCGATCCAATGAGCGAATGGTGAAACGGATGCTCCCGGGGGTAGCAGAGCGCCGGCAGGCGCTCCCACCAGGTGCCGTACGGCTGGTTGTCCACCGACCAGCGCCGTTCGTTCTTCACGACATCGCGCTGCGTATCCAGCTTCTCCTGTGTCATCGCCGGCAACAGCGCGCCCATCCGGTCAGCCTCGAGCCAGAGCGCCAACTCCAGATGGTGCGACGGAACGGTCTCGAAGTAGTTGGTCCGCTCGAGCCACGTCGAACCGTTCAGTGTGCCGCCGGCACGCTGCACCAGTTCAAAGTGCTCATTGGCGCCCACGTTGGCCGATCCCTGAAACAGCATGTGTTCGAACAGATGCGCAAAGCCCGTGCGCCCCGACCGTTCGTTGGCCGATCCCACGTGATACCAGAGATTGACGGCGACGACAGGGGCGGAGTGGTCCTCCGACAGCGTGACCAAGAGTCCGTTGGGCAGACGGTACGACGCGAGCGGTAGTTGCATGACTCCATATGTGAGAGGGTCGCCGGCCAGGCCGACGCCCTTGATAGTCTAGCCCAGCGAGATTCGTTCGCCCGCCGTGGGGATATGCGCCCGATAGCCGCGATCGCGCAGCTGCTGCGCAAACGCTTCCTGCGCCTCAGGCTCGCCGTGCACCAAAAAGACGTCCTTGAGCCGCGGGGATTTGGCGCGCACCGCGTGCAACCACTTGCTGAGCTCGGTGCGGTCGGCGTGCGCGCTATACCCGTTGAGCACCGCTACCTGTGCCCGCAACGGGATGTCTACACCGAAGGTCTTGATCGTGTCGCGCCGTTCGACAATGCGCCGCCCCAGCGTGTGCTGCCCCTGGAAACCAACAATCAGGATCGTGTTGCGCGGATTGCTCGCCCCGAGTTGCAGGTGGTGCACGATGCGCCCCGACTCGCACATCCCCGACGCCGAGATGATTACCATGGGCCCCGTCGCCCGTGACAGTGCTTTGGAGTCTTCGCGGTCCGGCGTGTACTGCAACAGTGGAAACTGAAACAGCGACGAGCCGTTGTGGCTGCGGACAAACCCTTCGGTCTGGTCAAACACGTCCGCGTTACGCTCAAAGACCTCGGTCGCTTTGGTGGCCAGCGGGCTGTCGATGTAAATGGGGAGGCGCGGAATCTCCCCCGACTCCGCCATTTGATGCAGGTCGTACACGAGCTCCTGGGTGCGTCCCACCGCAAACGCCGGCACGAGCACGCGCCCGCCACGGGCGGCCGTCTCACGCACCACACGCGCCAGTTCCTCGCGCGCCCCTTCCGTCGATCCGTGGTCGCGGTTCCCGTACGTCGACTCCATAAGCACCCAGTCGGCATCGGCCGGGGGCTCGGGATCACGAATGATTGGCAGCCCGTCCCGCCCGAGATCGCCGGAAAAGACGAGCTTCTTCGTGCGCCCGCCGTTCTCCACCTCCAGCGAGATCGACGCCGATCCCAGAATGTGGCCGGCTTCGGAAAACGTGGCGAAGACGCCGGGAGCCACCTCGAACCGCGCGTTGTAATAGTGCGGAACCATCAGGTCGATCGTGCGCGCCGCCTCGCGGCGTCCGTACAGCGGCTCAAAATGCTCGCGCTTGTGCCAGGCCAGATGCTCCGCGTTTTCCTCTTGGATATGCGCCGAGTCGGCCAGCATCGGTTCGCAGAGGTCGCGCGTGGCGTGCGTCGCGTGAATCGCCTTGGCGTAGCCCGACTTCACCAGAAACGGAATTCGCCCGGCGTGGTCGATGTGCGCGTGCGACAGGATCACGGCGTCGATCTGCGACACCGGCACGGGGAGCGCGAGGTTCTTGCGCTGCACTTCGCTGCGCCGTCCCTGAAACAGGCCGCAGTCGAGCAAAATCGTCTTGCCGTGCGCCTGCACCACGTGGCACGACCCCGTGACCTCGCGCGCAGCCCCCTGGACGGTCAACTGCATGGCGGCGCTCCGATCTCAGGATGCGTCGCTGGTCGCCTGCCGCTGGAATACCACGGTGATGCGCTGTTCGTCCTGCGTCATCATGGTGGGTTCCCAGCCGGCTCGGCTGCGCTCGTTCAGGAGATCGGTCAACGCGTCTTCGTCGTCGCGGACATGGCGCGCGATGCGCAGGATCACGGCTTGGTATTCTTTCATGTCCGCGAAGATACTAGCTTTGCCGCCTATGGTCACCACCCCGACGCCCCCAAGCTTCACCGTCATCGAGCACCCCCTCATCCAGCACAAGCTGTCGATTCTGCGCGATCAGGGGACGCCCACCAAGGTCTTCAAGGAACTCGTCGACGAAATCGCGATGCTGATGGCGTTCGAGGCGACGCGTACGCTGCCGCTCGAAGCCGTCACGATCCAAACGCCACTCGAGTCCATGGAGGCGCGCCGGCTGAGCGGCCACGAGCCCGTGCTCGTCCCCATTCTGCGCGCCGGCCTCGGAATGGTGGACGGCATCCGCGCGCTGATGCCCTCGGCGCGGGTCGGACATATTGGCCTGTATCGCAATCACGACACCCTCGAACCGGTCGAGTACTACTTCAAGGTGCCGCCTGACCTGGCGCAGCGGGACGTCTTCGTGCTCGACCCGATGCTGGCCACAGGTGGCTCCGCCGTGGATGCGCTGACGCAGCTCAAGAAGGCCGGCGCGCGGCGGCTTCGGTTCATGTGTCTTGTAGCCGCTCCCGAAGGCGCCGCTCGGCTGTGCGATGCGCATCCCGACGTCCCGGTCTTCGCCGCCGCACTCGACCGTGAGCTCAACGCGAACGGATACATCCTGCCCGGCCTCGGCGACGCCGGCGATCGGTTGTTCGGAACCAAATAGCAAGGCCCGTGACCTGACGGCGCCTTTGCGCGTCATTTGCGTGCAGTCAAGTGCTCTTGTTCGCAATCACGTGCGGTTCTAACTTCACCGCACGTCGCGACGATCCGTTCTGCTCGTCACCCGCGACGCGCCGCCACCCCAGTCGATGCTCATTAATCTCGTCCCGGACTTTTTCACGGTCCTGCAAAGCACCGATCCGGTGGCGGCTTACCAGCGCTACTTCGAGACGCATCGCCCGCTCCTCGAGGCGTACTGGCATAACTACGTGCTCGACCCGAGCGGCCCGCACTTTCTGGACGTCGTGCGCGAGGCCGTCTACGCCGATCGCGATGACCTGCGCGCGATGCTCGATCGCGTGGATGTGGCCGCGCTGGCCCGCTCTGCGGAAGAGCAGTGCGCCGCGCTGTTCGACGTCGATTCGCGCGTCGACGTCGTGTTGATGGTCGGCGTCGGCGGCGCCAACGCCGGCGAACTGGTCGTCAACGGCAAGGGAATTGCCTTCGCCTGTCTCGAACATTTCACCGGCGTCGCCAATCCGTCCACGCGCGGCCTCGGCCTCGAGCCGGAACTGCTGCCGATGTGGCTGTCGCACGAACTGGCGCACGCCGTGCGCTACACCTCGCCACGCAGCCGCAGTGCCCTGCGCCAGTTCATCGCCGATCAGGGCGGCTACTACTCGTACTGGGAAACGGGCCGCCACGTGGCGCTCCGTGAGCATCTCGTCAACGAAGGGCTCGCCGTACAGGCGGCCCGCTTGCTCAGCCCCGGCCACGCGCCGTGGGAATACTTCGGCTTCCAGCGGCGCCAGTACGTGCGCACGCGTGAGATGGAGCCGATCCTCTTCCGCTCCGTCGCCGAGGAACTCGACCGCGCGGCGCTCGGCCTGCGGCTGCGTTGGCTCTCGGGCGGTATGAGCGATGACGCACGCACGGTCGATCGCTATGTCATTCCCGAACGCGCCGGCTATTTCCTCGGCGCGCGCCTGGTGGAAGACGCCATCACCGAACACGGCATCGCCAAGTGCCTGCGCCTCTCGGCGCAGGAACTGCTGGGGATGGCGCCCGAAGAGATGGTCGCGAAACTGGCCTGACGCGGAAGCCGAGCAGCGAACAGACGTGGCGCAGGAGCCACACGCAAGAAGGCGCGGGGATCCCCCCGCGCCTTTTCTGTTGTCTCTCTGCTTTTTCTCTGTTGTCTCTCTGTTGTCTCTCTATTTCCCTATACAGAAGGTCCTGAACACCCGCTCCAACACATCCTCAACGTCCACGGCGCCTATCAGTGACTCCAGGGCGGTCACGGCAGCGCGCAGGTGCGTCGCGGCGACCGGCGCCGGCAGCGCGCCGGCCGCCCACGCCGCACGAAATGCACGCAACTCGTCACCGGCGCGGCGCAGCGCCGCTTCATGACGCGCGCGGGTGATCACTGGCGTGTCGTCGTCCGGTGTCGCGACCTGTTCCTTCATCGCCACGCGAATCGCTGCGCGCAGCGCCGCCAGTCCGTCGCCCGTTACCGCACTCACCGCCACCTGCGCCGTCTGTTCAGGGTGTTCGACGGCGCCATCGTGCGCCGTGGCGTGTAGATCGGACTTCGTTCGCACGGCAATCACGACCCCCCGCGTGCGCGCACCAACCGCGGCGCACGTCGACGCCAGCGCCGCGTCGGTCTCGGCGCACGCCAGCACCACGTGAGCCTGCGCCACGAACCGTTCGCTGACTTCGATGCCCATCCGCTCCAGCACATCGTCGCTCGCGCGCAGCCCCGCCGTGTCCACCAGTCGGAGCGGAAACGGTTCATCATCGACGAGCACTTCCACGGCGTCGCGTGTCGTGCCGGGCTGGTCGCTCACCAGCACGCGCGCCTCACCAACCAGCGCGTTGAGGAGTGCGCTCTTTCCCGCGTTCGGCGGCCCGGCCAGCACCACCAATGCGCCGTCGCGTCCCAGGGCGGCGGCCGGAAGGGTCGCCAGCAGACGATCTACCTGCGCCAGCGCGTCATCGCAGGCGGCCAGCACGCGCGCCAGGCTTGGCGGCGCGTCGTCTTCCTCGGGGAAATCGATGTCATAGGCCAGCAATGCGTCCACGTGCAGCAGCATCTCGCGCATGGCCGCGAGCCGGTGCGACAGGGCGCCGTCGAGCTGCCGTAGCGCGGCGCGATGCGCGGCGCGCGAGCGTGCGTCAATGAGATCGGCCACCGCTTCGGCTTGCACGAGGTCCATCTTGCCGTGCAGCACGGCGCGCTCTGTAAACTCCCCGGGCTGCGCCGGCCGCGCCCCCGCCGTGATGCAGGCCTCGACGACGAGGGCACCCAACAGCGGCCCGCCGTGGACGGCGAACTCCACGGCATCTTCGCCCGTGTACGAGGCCGGCCCCGCAAACGCCGTGATCAACGCGTGATCGATGGGACGGGAAGGATCGTCCGGCGCGTGCACCGTGCCGCGCGACACCACGCGCGGCGCGGCGGGGAACGGCGTGGCGACGCGACGCGCCACCGTGTACGCCGCAGGCCCGCTCAGCCGCACGATCGCGATCGCCCCGCGCCCGGCGCCGGTGGCGATCGCGACGATCGTGTCGTCGTGCGGCGTCATGCCGCTAGCTCTTGGTCTTCTTCGCCCGCTCGTTGGCGATCAGCCACTGCTGCGGCAGCGCCGCCAGGTTCTGCACCGTGTAGTACAGGTTCAGTCCCGAGGCGAAGTTGATGAGGAAGAACGTCATCATCGCCGGCATCAGGTACGCCATCATCTTCGCCTGCGGATTGGGCGGCGCGTTGCGAATGCCGATCCAGCTCAGCACGTACATCGACGCGCCCATCAGCAGCGGCAGGATGTAGAACGGATCCTTGAGTGAGATGTCCGGCAGCCACATGAAGGCCACGCCGCGGAATTCGATCGTGTTCTGGAACACGAAGAAGAGCGCGAAGAGCACCGGCATCGGCAAGAGCATTGGCAGACAACCCAGCAGCGGACTGAGCGGGCTCATCCCGTGCTCGTTGTACAGCTTCATGATTTCCGCCTGCTGCTTCTGCGGATCGCTCTTGTACTTGGCCTGCAGCGCCTGCAACTCCGGCTGCAGCACCTGCAGCTTGAGCGAGGCGCGCATGGCCTTTTGGTTCAGCGGCCACATCAGCAGACGAATGACCACACCGAAGATGACCAGCACCCAGCCGTAGTTGAGCTGTGTGGTGCGCTTCATCCACAGCAGTGCGCGCATGACGATCGTCGCGAACGGCTGCACCATGCCCTGCATGAAGCCGCCGTACGGATTGGCGTTCTCGAAGTCACGCCCAAGCGCGCGCATGCGCTCCCACTCCTGCGGCCCGGCGTAGAGCTCAAACGACGTGCTTCCATCGGCGGCAATCGGCAGCACCGCCGTGGCGTGGCCGCGCGTGGCCGTTTTTGCGGTGCGCACTCCACCCTCGAAGTGCGCCTCGGCGATCGTCGGCGTCTTTTCCGGCGCCAGCATGCCGACCATGAAGTACTTGTTCTTCGCCACCGCCCAGTACAGCGGCCCCGCTTCCAGGCGCTTCTCACCGGGATCCAGGCTGCGGAACGGAATCCCCTTCGAGCTGCCGCGCTGCGGCTTTACGGCGTACGCCAGCGACGTGATGTCACCGACGGTGTCCCCTTCCTGTGAGATGAACCCCGTGGGGAGGTCGACGAGCAGGAAGGTAGGCGCTGCCGCCCCGCGCACGGTGGCCTGCACCGCCGCGAGATAATTGTCGGGCGACATCGTGTACTGCAGCGTCACTTCCACGGCGCCACTGACCCCGCGGAATGCCACGGACTGCCCGCCCGTCGCCACTGTGCTGCGTGTCGCGGTGAAATGCACCTTGGACAGATCGATCGTGTCGCGGCCGGTCAGCAGGCGATACGCGAGCAACGGTTCGTTCTTTTGGACAATGGACACGACGCCTTTGGAGGCGCCCAGGCTCTTGAATCCCGGCAGTTCGACATCGAGCGGCGCCGCGCCGAGCGTGGAGAACCGCGTATGCGCCATTGCCGTGTTCACCGTCACCGTCTCGGCGGCGGCAACCAGCGCGGGTGCCACTGCGGCCGTGGGCGCGCCAGTCGTGGGCGCGTCAGCCGTGGCGGCCGGTGCAGCGCCAACCTGCGGGCCTGCCGTCGCCGCGGCTACCGCAGGCGTCGCGGTCGGCGCTGCGGGGGTCGTCGCGGCAGAACCCGACACGCTATCCGTTTGCGCCGCGGGAACCGGCGGCACGCTCTGGCGGGGAAACAGGAAGGGCGTCAGAACGACGACCACCCCGGACAGGGCGAAGGCAAGAAAGAGTCGCTTATCCATCAGTACTCGGTATCCGCGTCAGGGCACCGGGTCATAACCGCCCGGCCGGAACGGATGACACCGCGCAATGCGCTTCAGCGCGAGCCACCCTCCACGCAAAGCGCCGTGCTTCTCGAGCGCTTCGATGGCATAGTGGGAACAGGTTGGATAATAGCGGCAGGAGGCGGGGAGCATGGGGGACAGCACCACCTGATAGGCACGAACGAACAGCACGAGGAACAGTTTCACGTCGTCGCCTCCCCGGCGTTCGTCGGCAGCTGTCGCGCGGCCGTTCGGACCGCAGCGCGCAACGTCTCGAACGTTGCACCGTACGCGCGCGGCGACGCACGAATCACCACGTCGATCGCGGCCAGAGTCGGCAGCAATTCGGTGCGGGCAATTTCACGCAACCGTCGCTTGACGCCGTTGCGGTCCACCGCCGTATGCCCGAACCGAGGCACGATCACGCCAACCCGAGGGCGATGCAGAGGGGAAGCGATGTATCGCACCTCAAGCTGCGTGGTGCGAATTCGCTTCCCCTGGACACGTGCGGCCTCGAGGTCTCCCTCACGCGTCACACGCGACGCGTGAGAGAATCGCAGGCGATTAGGCGCCGGCGTACTTCGACGGGAGCTTCACAGTGAGGCTCTTCCGCCCCTTCTTGCGGCGGCGGCTGAGCACTTCGCGCCCCCACTTGGTTTCCATCCGCGCACGGAACCCGTGCGTCTTGATGCGGCGCTTGTTCCGAGGACGGTACGTCGGCTTGCCCATATTTGCTCCAAAATGCGTGACGGCTTATTAGACAGACCGCTAAACGTAGTAGCGCGATGGAGATAGGTCAAGTCAGTGAATTTGGTTTGCACTCACGATCGTTGACTTTTCCACATTGCGTACGTAACCTCGCCCCCCGCCACAGAACACGCCCGGAAACCCCCCCTTCCCATTCTTCCGGTCTGTTTCTTCTCTGTTGTTTCTCTGTTCTTTCTTATGTCACTCTCTCCCACCGACGCCTGGTCCCGCATTCTCGACCGCGCGCGCGATCACCTGCCGGCGCATACGATCGACCAGTGGCTCGCTCCGTTGGCGGCGCTCGAGTTCGATGGGCAGCGTCTCACCCTCACCGCCCCTGATCAGTTTGCGGTCGACTGGGTGCTATCCAAGCACGCTTCGCACCTGGAAAGCCTGGCCCCCATCTGCCTGGGACATCCGGTCAAGTTGCTGCTTAAGGTCCAAGAGGAACGCAGGACGCGTTCGCAAATGGACCTGTTTGTGCCTCAAAATGAAGCCACTATAGAGCCAGTATCGGTAGACAATTCGATTGTTTTAAGCCAGTTGAACGACAGGTACTCGTTCGACCACTTCGTAATAGGCAAGTCGAATGAGCTCGCCGCTGCCGCTGCCAGCGCGGTTGCCGAAGCCCCTGGAACATCATACAACCCGCTGTTCATCTACGGATCCACCGGACTCGGCAAGACCCACCTGATGCAGGCCATCGCGCACCGCATCCTGCAGCGCGACCCCGCTGTTCGGGTCACCTATATCACCGCCGAGCAGTTCTTGAATGACGTCATCAACTCGATCGAAAACCGGTCGATGAACGAGTTCAAGCGACGCTACCGGCAGTCTGATCTGCTGCTCGTCGATGATGTCCACGTCCTCGCCGGCAAGCAGCAAACGCAGGAAGAGTTCTTTCACACCTTCAACGCCCTGTATGAAGCAGGGCGACAGATCGTGCTGACGTCAGATCGGCCGCCGTCAGAGATTCCGCGTCTCGAAGACCGCCTCAAGAGCCGTTTCGAATGGGGAATGGTCGCCGATGTGTCGGCCCCTGACCTGGAGCACCGCATCGCCATTTTGCGCCGCAAGGCGCAGATGGATCACCTCGAGCACACCATCCCGGATGAAGTCCTGCACTTCATCGCCGATCACGTCCAGGCCAACGTACGGGAGCTCGAGGGCTCAATCATCAAGTTGCTCGCGTTTTCGTCGCTCCGGCACCGGGTGGTCACCGTGGATTTGGCCCGCGAGGCCCTGCGCGACAAGCTCCGCGCGGCCGATGCGGCTGCCCCGCCACGCACCACGCGGCAGGACAAGGTCCATCAGGTCCAGCAGGCAGTTGCCGCCGAATGGGGGGTGACGGTGGACGGCCTGACGTCGAAGACACGGACGAAGGTGCTTACCGTCCCTCGTCAGGTCGCGATGTACCTGACCCGCGAAATCCACGGCCTGCAGCTCGTCGAGATTGGAGCCGCCTTTGGCGGACGCGACCACTCCACCGTTATTCACTCGCTCGAACGTGTCGCCGAGATGGTGAAGGAAGATGCGGTCTTCCGGGGACGTGTGGAAAAAGTGAGGGAAACTGTCCGCCATACCCAGTGGTGAACATCACCAGGAACCGTCCCTGGAGCCCACAAGAGTTACTCCCACGGGTCCTGTGACAATCCACAGGGTTTCAACGTCAGTAAAGGGTAGGAAAGTGCAAGCAAATGAACCACTTGTATTGCTTTTCCACTTTCCACACGCTACTACTACTACCGCCACGTTTATCTAATTCTCTTGGATTGGTTAAGAGCGCCAAGCCAATCCCCACGTGACCCTCAGCACACCGATTGGCATGCGGTTCACGATCTCGCGCGAAAAGCTTCAGGAAGGGCTGAATGCCGTGGCCTCGTCGGTTCCATCCAAGACGACGCTTCCGGTACTTGCCAACCTGCTTGTCCAGACCACGGACAAGGGCATCCGCATTTCCGGCACCGATCTCGATATCGCGGTGTCCACGGAAGTGACAGCTGATGTGGAATCGGCTGGTGCCATCACGATTCCCGCCAAGAAGCTCTCTGAGATCGCTCGTGAGCTTCCTGCTGCCCCGGTCAGGATCTCGTCGTCCGGCGACCAGCGGATCTCCCTGGAGTGCGGCCGCTCGCGCTTCAAGCTGCTCGGACTCCCAAAATCGGAGTTCCCCAGCTTCCCGGCGGTCAACTTTGAAAAGAGCATCCGGATCCCGTCCGGAGAACTCCAGAAACTGATCGCGCACACCGCATTCGCCGCATCGACCGAAGAAAGCCGGCCGATTCTCAATGGTGTCTTATGGGAACTTCGCGCTGACGTGATGCGCATGGTGGCCACCAACGGACACCGTCTGGCCAAGATGGAAGTTCCGGTGCGCGGAACGGGCGATCAGGCCGATCTGATTATCCCACCCAAGGCGCTCGAGCAGATTCGCCGCCTCTTTCCCGCGGAAGAAGAACTCGAAGTCGCGCAGGGTGAAAACCACCTGGGCTTCCGTTCGCCGTTTACGGCCGTCTTTACGCGCCTCATCGAAGGACCGTATCCGAGCTACGACCAGGTCATTCCCAAGGACAACGACAAGGTCGTCACCATCGATAAGGCCGCTTTCATCAGCGCGCTCAAGCGTATGTCGGTGGTGGCATCCGATCAGACGCATCGCATTCGCCTGTCGTTCAACGCGGGAATGCTGAAGTTCAATGTCTCCACGCCGGATCTTGGCGAAGCGCAGGACGAGATGGCGATCCGCTACAATGGCGATCCCCTCGAGATTGGCTTCAATGCGGCGTACCTCTTGGAGATCCTTCGCTTCCTGCCCACCGATGAAGTGAAGGTGAGCTTCAAGGCGCCGGAACGTGCGGCGACGATCGAACCTGAAGGATGGAACGATCCGGCAAAGTACCTTTGCCTGTTGATGCCGCTGCGTCTCGTCGACTAACCGCTGTTGCCGGCTCCCTCGGCACCTGAAAATCAAACGGGCCACACACGAAAGTGCGTGGCCCGTTCTCCTTTCCGGTCGGTCACACCTTATGGGTTCCAGGTCAGCACAATCTGACTTTCCTGACGGACGTGCTGCTTACGCCGGCTACTCGTGAGCGCGAGCGTCAGCACGTTCGTTCCGGCCGCCCGAAGCACCTGACCGGTTGCCGGATCTACCGCATACCGCAGTGTGCCACTGGATTCTCCGGAGAGGGCGACGAGTTCACCAAACTGCTCCCCATCGCCTACTGTCCGCCCACGCGCGAAACGATCGATCAGCACCACGACCCGGCCGTTCGCCTCCAACTCGCCACGGACGACGCGAAAGCGCCGAGTGGCGATGCCGCGTAGCGGAATGCGGTCGCGACACGAGAGTGTGCGCACCGTGTCGCTCCATTCAGCGCCGGTCTTCAACGTATCAGGGAGACGAATCCAGGCTTCGTGGAGGCCTTGCATTGCGCTGAAGGCCGGATCGGTGCACGCCGAACTCTCTGCGGGAAGCTGAAAAGCCAGAGATTCCGATGTCTTGGCAGCCTGCGCCGTAAAGGCACGGGGGAGTTGCAGTCCAGAGGGCATTGCCGGCGGTTGGGTGCCGAACGCGACGCGATAGTCGGTGAGTGATCCATCCAAACGCAGACGGCTTCGCGAGGCCCACGCGTACGATGCGCCCAGCACCGCCTGTACCGTGTCGACACGAGTCGTTCCATCGGTGGTGATCGTCACGGTGGCCTGTGTTGTCAGCGCAATCCGGTGCGAGGCCGGAAAGGCCTGCAGGGCCCACGGGCCGGCCACATTGGGGGCCTTGGGGCCTGTGGTGGCGGTGGGCGCTGGAGCGGGCGCCTGTCGCGCGCTGGGGGTAACGCAGGCGGCGGCGGCGACAACAGTGAAGGCAGAGAAAAGACGGTGTCGCATAGGGGTACCGGAAGATGCTCTCGGCCACCGGTCACCGAAAGCGACTCGCCGTAAAGCGAGCGCCCCGTTGACGCTGACGCGTGCAACGGGGCGGGATGACGGCCGGCCTATAAGCCGGGTTCTGTCGGAACCGAAGTTCCGGACGGTCATTTCTCTCGGTCCGTGGTCGCCCACGTACTCTAGCAGCCAACCCGCGGCGTCTTGATCGCAGAGGACTGCTGCTCGCCGCCTATTTGGCCTTGCTCCAGCTGGGGTTTGCCTTGCCACGCGTGTTGCCACGCGCGCGGTGGGCTCTTACCCCACCATTTCACCCTTACCTCTGCTTGCGCAAAGGCGGTGTCTTTTCTGTTGCACTGTCCGTCACGCTTTGCAGCGTGCCCAGGCGTTACCTGGCAGCTTGCCCATGGAGCCCGGACTTTCCTCGGCGCGCTTTCACGCGACGCGACCGTCCGGCCGACCGACATCCCTTGGAAAGATAGCACGCGCCGAGGAAAGTGAGCGATGTGGGCCCTGTCGATGCGTGACGTGGTGGGCGAGCGTGCTGGGCGGATGTGACGATCAGGTGACGCGCGTGCAGAGCGTTCATGGCAGACACTCTACCCGGAGGCTGCTATGACCGATCGTTTCGCGCCCCCGTCCGCCGCTGCCGTGTTCACGTGGGTCGATCCCTCGGATCGACCGCGCGTCGACGCGGCGGGGAGCGGCGTCTACCGTGCCGTGCACCACGACTCGGTCGATGCATTGCGCCGTGAGGTGCGTCGTGCCGCCCCGGCCGCCGTGCTGATGTCGATTGGGCGTCCGCTCGCCGACCACGCGCCTGGCGTCGCTCGATTGGTCCGCGAGTTTCCCCGCGTGCCAATGGTCGGGTTGCTCGCGCGCGTCGACCAGACAACCCCGCACGCGGTGCTGAATCTGGGCAACTGCGGCATCCGCAACCTGGTGGATGTGCGCGATTCCTCGGGATGGCACCGCCTGCGGGAGTTCGTGGCGCACGAAGCGGTGGCGGAGATTGACCGGCAGGCGTTGGCCATCATGCGCGAAGAACTGTCCGGGGTGTCCGACGATTGCTGGCGATTCTTCGAGGCGCTCTTCCAATCACAACCCACCATCACCACGGTTCGGGCCCTGGCGAAGGCGCTCGGCGTACAGCCCAGCACGATGATGTGTCGTTTCTTCCGCGCGCAGCTGCCGGCGCCCAAGCGATATCTCGCCTGGGTGCGCCTGATTCGCGCGGCGCGCTTGATGGAGAACCCGGGGCTCAGCATCGCGGCGGCATCGCTGCAGCTCGAGTACTCGTCGGCGCAGAGTTTTGGTCGGCACGTCAAGACCGCACTGGGCATCACCGCGGGCCAGTTCCGGCGCGCGCACGACGGCCGCGCCATGCTGCAGCGTTTTCGCGATGAACTGTTGCGGCCGCACCGCGAAGCGCTGCTCGAGTTGCGTCCTTTGAGTGGCCGTCCCAATGGACGCCGCAAGAAAGTGCGGTGACCGGTGGGCGCGCACCATGACCTGTCGTTCGTGGTTCGCACCCCACTGGGCGTCCGTGAGCACGTGGACGTGCTCGCGGAGCGGGTCATGGGGGCTGCCATTGAGGTGCACCGGCACCTCGGCCCGGGGCTGGTCGAGTCCGTCTATCTCGCGGCGATGGAGCACGAGCTGCTCGCGCGCGGCATCGCCTACGAGAGCGACGTCCACCTTCCGCTCTGGTACAAGGGGGCCACGTTGGATGGCACCCTCCACATGGACCTCATCATCGAGCGTGAGGTGGCGGTGGCCCTCAAGTCGCTCGACATCGTCCTTCCCATGCACTGCGCGCCGCTGCTAACCTACCTGAAGGTTGGCGACTACCGGCGCGGATTGCTGATCAACTTCAACGTGGCAACGCTGATGAGCGGCGTCCGCCGTTTTTCGCGATGACGGACGTGGCCGGCGAACCCTGCCTCGGGGCCTCGCGCGTGGTGAAACGGGCGGCTAGTTGCCCATCACGGCGACGATCTGTCGCGCCGTGGCCAGCGATTCCACAGCGAGTCCGGCCGCTTCCAGCGCTTCGCGGCCTCCCTCTTCCCGGTCGACCACGGCCAGGACACCGATGATGACGCCGCCCGCGGCGCGAATGGCATCGGTGGCCTTGAGCGCCGAGCCGCCGGTGGTGATCACGTCCTCGATCACCACCACACGGTCTCCCGCCTGAAACGGCCCTTCAATCAACTTGCCGGTGCCGTGCGCCTTGGTTTCCTTCCGCACGGTGAATGCGCGGACGGGAGTCTTGGCGAGCGCGCTCGCGTGGGCGATCGCGTATGATACAGGGTCCGCGCCGAGGGTCAGGCCGCCGACGGCATCTGGTGTCCAGCCCCGCGCGCGCATGCGCTCGAGGGCAAGCGGGCCAATGATGGCCAGGCCATCGGGACTCATCGTGGTGAGCCGGCAGTCGATATACAGGTCAGACTGGCGGCCCGAGGCGAGCGTGAACGATCCGCGGCGCGCCGAGCGCTCCGCGAGCATATGGACGAGCGTCGTGTGGGAATCCATGAAGGCGGAGGTTACCGGGGAGTGAACGAGCGGTCAATGCCGGAGCGGCGAGCGCGCCAGCGCCTGTCATTGTTTGCCCTCGCCCTCGTGGTGGTGTGCGTGGTCGCTGGACTGGTCGTGGGTGACCATCTGGCGCGGCACGCCTCCGATCCCGTGCTTGCCGCGGCTTCGCCGTCCGAGTTGCTGCGCGACCGCATCATTCTGTGGGCCTGCGCCTTGGGCGCGCTCTCCGCGCTGGTCATCGCGCTGGTGCACGAGCGCTCGCAGGCCCGGCGCATCGCCGACCGTTCCGACGAACTCGAGCGGCTCTCGGCCGAACTCCTGCGCGCCAATCGTGCCAAGAGCGAGTTTCTGGCCAACGTGTCACACGAACTGCGTACCCCGCTCGCCGCAGTCGTCGGCTTTATCGACCTGTTGCGCGACGGAGCGTACGGCGAGTTGAATCCACGGCAGGTGGGACCGGTGGAGCGCATCGAGTCGTCTGCCAATCACCTGCGCGAACTCGTTGACCAGATTCTCGATCTCTCCAAGCTGGCCGCTGGCCGCCTGGAAGTGTCCACGGAGTCGCTGAGCTTGCGCGCCTTCGTCATCGACGTGGCCAGTGAAGTCGAGTCGCTCCTCAACGAAAAAGGACTCACCTTCAGCATCGCCGTACCGGCCTCACTTCCAAAGGTCGACACCGATCCAACGCATCTCCGCCAGATTCTGGTGAACCTGCTGGGAAACGCCATCAAGTTCACGCCATCCGGCACGATCACGGTGCGCGCGGTGCAGGTGCCCGATGGTTCCGTGGCGCAACTCGTCGGGAAGTCCCGCCGTCGGCCGTTGCTCGCCGAAGGCGGTTCGTTCATTGCGCTTCAGGTCAGCGACACGGGCACCGGTATCGCGGAGAAGGACCACGACCGGATCTTTGAGGAGTTCGAGCAGGTGAACGCGGCGGCGCGCGGGGACTCGATGCGCCGCGGTACGGGACTCGGTCTCTCCATCTCGCGGCGGCTGGCGCGTCTGCTG
>JARIEY010000076.1 GCA_031127085.1 Gemmatimonadota bacterium
GCCATTCAGTGAACTCGTCGTGTAGCGCTCGCCCAGCCCGCGCACGAAGACGTACTTGCCGTCCTGCACCGTGACGCCGCTGACGCGCTGTACCGCCTGCGCGGCGTTGCCGTCGGGGCTCTTCTGGATCTGTTCGGCGGTGACGGCGCTCACGACTCCGTTGCCGTTGCGTTGACGGTCCAGCGCCTCGCTGACCGTGCCGCGCTCTGAGGCTGCGGTGACCACCTGGGCGGTCAGGCGAAACGTCGCCGGTTCGAGCGTGATGTTCTGCTCGAGCGACTGGCCTGGCTCGAGCATCAAGCCGGTCACGGTCTTCGGGGCGAAGCCGATGCGTCGCAGGTGAATGGTGACCGTGCCCGCGTCGACGTTGCCGATGGCGAATCGGCCGTCGACTCCGGTCGCGGTTCCCTGTGTGGTGCCGACAACCTGCACGCCCACGTCGGGCAGGCCGAGTCCGGTGGCGGCGTCGATCACGCGGCCGACGAGCCGGCCGTGGCGCACTTGCGCGTCCACCGGAGCGGGCGATACGAGTTGGATGACACCGGTGAGCGCGAACAGCAAGCGGAGAAGTCGAGTCATGGCTGGGCGAGAAGTGGGGCGGCTAGTGGCTCCTGACGCCACGAAAGCTCCCACGGCCGCGCCACGATCAGTCCACGGGTCGGCAACAGGCAGGTAACGGAAGCGGCGCCGGCTCCGTGGGGAGTGCCGGCGCCGCAGCGTCGAAGCGGAGCGTAAGCCTGCCTTGCGCCGCTACTGCGGCGATTCTGCCCGGTGCTTGATCTGCTTGCCCTCGGCGAGGAAGACCGCGTCCTCTCCGATGTTGGTGGCCAGGTCGGCCACGCGCTCCAGATTACGGCTGACGAGCAGCAGCTCGAGGCCCGGATTGATGGTCCGCGGATCCGCCATCATATGGGTAAGCAAGACGCGGAAGAGCCCGTCGTGCATCGCGTCCACGTCGTCGTCGCGGCGGCAGACGTCACGACCCAGCGCGCCATCGGCGCGCACGAAGGCGTCGAGCGCATCGGCCAGCATGGCGCGGGCTCGCTTCGCCATTTCCGCCATCGAGGGTTCCGGTGTCACCCGGGTGGGCAAGTCGTGAATGCGCAGCGCGCTCTGGGCGATGTTCACCGCGTGGTCGCCCACGCGCTCCAGGTCGCTGGTCACCTTGATGGCGGCGATCAGAAAGCGCAGGTCGCGCGCCATCGGCTGCTGCAGGGCGAGCAACTCCACCGCGAGTTGCTCGACCTCCAGTTCCATGCGGTCGATCTCGCGGTCGGCCTCGATGACGGCCTGTGCCTTGCCCGTGTCGCGGGTGAGCAAGGCGTCGACCGCGAGCGCGACGAGTTCTTCGGCGCGCGCCGACATGTCGAGCAAGCGCTGCTTGAGCGCCCCGAGCTGGTCGTGGAAATGCCGGAAGCCGGCGGTCGTGTCGGGGGTCATCCGAATCTCCCGGTGATATACGCTTCGGTGCGCTCTTCGCGGGGGGCCGTAAAGAGCTGGTCGGTGGCGCCGTGTTCGATGAGCTTGCCAAGATAAAAGAACGCCGTGCGATCCGAGACGCGCCCCGCCTGCTGCAGGTTGTGCGTCACGATCACGATGGTCAGGTCCTTCTTGAGTTCCCACAGCAGCTCTTCGATTCGCTGCGTCGCAATGGGGTCGAGCGCGGAGCAGGGTTCGTCGAGCAGCAGGACTTCGGGCTCATTCGCCAGCGCACGGGCGATGCAGAGGCGCTGCTGCTGCCCGCCCGACAGGCCAATGGCGCTCTGGCGGAGGCGGTCCTTGACTTCGTCCCACAACGCGGCCCGCCGCAGCGCCTGCTCCACCAGATCGTCGAGTTCGCTGCGCGACGGGCTGCGGTTGAGCCGCGGGCCCCACGCCACGTTGTCGTAGATCGACTTCGGGAACGGGTTGGAGCGCTGAAAGACCATGCCAACCCGCTGGCGCAGGTTCACGACGTCCACCGACCGGTCGAGGACGTTCTCGCCATCGAGGAGGATGCGCCCCGTGCTGCGTGCCCCCGGGAGCAGGTCGTGCATCCGGTTGATGCTGCGCAAGAACGTGCTCTTGCCGCAGCCGGAGGGCCCGATGAGCGCCGTGACCGCGTGCGGGGCGAGGTCGAGCGAGATATCGAACAGCGCCTGCTTGGGTCCGTACCAGAACGAGAAGTTCTCCACGGCCACCGCGCCGCTCAGCGTCGTGGTCATCCGAACCGTCCCGTGATGTACGCTTCCGTGCGTTCGTCGGATGGCGAGGTGAACAGGCGCGAGGTCGGCGCCACTTCCACCAGTTCGCCCAGCAGCATGAAGGCCGTGCGGTCGGAGACGCGCGCCGCCTGCTGCATGTTGTGCGTGACGATGACCACGGTGACGTCGCCGCGCAGTTCGTAGACGAGCTCCTCGACCTTCTGCGTGCTGCGCGGATCAAGCGACGCGGTCGGCTCGTCGAGCAGCAAGACCCGCGGACGGGTCGCCAGGGCCCGCGCAATGCACAGCCGCTGCTGCTGCCCGCCAGAGAGGGCGGTCGCACTCTCGTCGAGTCGATCGCGCACCTCATCCCAGAGCGCGGCCCGTCGCAGGGCCCACTCGGCAATCTCAAACTGCTCGGCGCGGGGCGGTGCGGAGCGGCCGGCCGCGCGGAAGCCTGCAACCACGTTGTCGCGAATCGACATCGTGGGAAACGGCGTGGGGCGCTGGAAGACCATCCCGATGCGCTTCCGCACTTCGATGGGGTTGACCGATCGTTCGTAGATGTCCTTGCCCTCGAGCAGCACCTCCCCTTCAACGCGCGCCGTCGGAACCGTCTCGTGCATGCGGTTCAGGGTGCGCAGGAGCGTGCTCTTGCCGCAGCCCGAGGGGCCGATGATCGCCGTGACCTGCCCTTCGGGAAAGTCGAGGGTCGCGTCGCGCACCGCGCGCGTCGCTCCGAAATAAGCGTCAAGCGACTTGACCGAGACAATCGACGGTGTGGCGGTCGCCGCCGCGCTGCCGGCCGTGAGGTTGGTGGCAACGCGGAAGGTTGGCGCGGCCGCGCGCGGCTCAGTCATGCCCGGCGCCGAACTTCGAGCGGGTGACGAATCGGGCAACGAGACTGATGACGAGGACGAGGGCAAGGAGGACCAGGGCGCCGGCCCACGCGAGCGCGTGCCACTCGTCGTAGGGGCTAATGGCATAGGAGAAAATCTGTAGAGGAAGGGCGCTGATCGGATGCATGAACGACGTCGACCAGAACTGGTTGCCGAACGCCGTGAAGAGCAGGGGGGCCGTTTCGCCGGCGATGCGCGCCACCGCGACGAGCGCGGCGGTCACGATGCCGGGGAGCGCGGTGCGCAGCACGATGGTCAGCGACGTACGCCAGCGCGGATAGCCGAGCGCGAGCGCGGCCTCGCGCAGCGCATCGGGGACCAGCCGGATCATCTCTTCGGTGGCCCGCGTGACCAGCGGGATCATCATCACGCCCAATGCGATGCCACCGGCGAGCGCCGAAAACTGCTTGACCGGGCGCACGAGGAACTGCCAGGCGAAGATGCCGATCACAATGGACGGCAGCCCGTTAAGCACGTCGGAGAGGAAACGGACGACCGACGCGAACCGGGCCCCACGGTGCTCGGCGAGATACAGGCCGGCGCCAATGCCCACCGGGAGGCCAATCACGGACGCGACGCCAATGAGCATCACTGTGCCCATCATCGCGTTCGCCATTCCGCCACCCGTCTCGCCGACGGGCTTCGGCATGTTGGTGAAGAAGGCCCAGTTCAGCGAGCTTGCCCCTTGCTTCAGCAGCAGGGCAAGGATGAACACGAGCGGCAGCGTGGCAAGCAGGGCGGCGACCACGGTCAGCGTGATCATTGCCGCGCTGCGCGCGCGGCGCAGTCGCAGCGAGCGACGGGGTGCCTTGGAAGCTGTCATCTCAGCGCCCCTGCCGTGCCACGCGCCAGACAAGCCAGCGGGCGAGCATGTTCACGGCGAGTGTCAGCGCGAGCAGCACGGCGCCGACGGCCATTAGCGCCGAGAGGTGCATGTCGTTGGTCGCCTCGGAGAACTCGTTGGCGATCAGCGAGGCCATCGTGTATCCCGGTGCGAAGAGAGACGAAGAGATTTCGTGCCGATTGCCGATGACCATCGTGACGGCCATCGTCTCGCCGAGGGCGCGGCCGAGCCCGAGAATGACGCCGCCGAGGATTCCCGAGCTCGCGTATGGGAGCACCGCGCCGCGGATCATTTCCCAGCGCGTCGCGCCCAGTGCCAGGGCGGCCTCGCGCTGCGACCGCGGTACCGCCATCAGCACTTCACGCGTCACCGAGCTGATGTATGGGAGCACCATGATGGCGAGAATCAGCCCGGCGGCCAGCATCGACGGGCCGTACGCTGGCCCGGAGAAGAGCGGCGTGTTTCCGAGGTGCAGACGGTCGGTGATAAAGGGCATCACCTGTTCCCGCAGCAGCGGGACGAGCACGAAAATGCCCCAGAGCCCGTAGACGACGCTCGGAATGGCGGCCAGCAGGTCGACGAGGAACGCGACGGGCTGCCGCAGCCAGGGGGGGGCGAACTCGGAGAGGAAGATCGCAACGCCCACGGCGAGCGGGGTCGCGATGACGAGCGCGAGGACCGACGAGATGATCGTGCCGTAGATGGCAGGCGCGGCGCCAAAAACGCCTTCCACCGCATCCCACCGGCTCGACGTCAGAAACGAGAAATGGAAGGCCTTCAACGCGGGCCAGGCGGCGATCATCACTTCCACGCCCAGCAGAACGAGCAGCAGCGGAACGCTGGCGGCAAACGCCGTCGTGGTAAAGCGATAGATCCGGTCGCCGAGCGAGGCGCCGTGGAGGGATGTCGAGGGCAAGCGGGCTCGAAAAGGAGTCGAGGGCGGCGGAAGCCTCCGCCGCCCTCGCTGAAACATCCCTTGGCCGTGTAACCCTTCTATAGGCGCCGTGTAACGGCTTTGTCACGACGCCGGGCGCCCGTCTCCTAGAACGAGGTCGTCAGGCGGACCTGGAGGCGCTTGTCCGGGGCGACCGTCGCTGCGGGCACGTCTCCCAGATTCTCCTGAAAGTCGAACGCCAGCTGGGCCTTCCGGCTTCCGGCGATGTCGAAGATCAATGACGCCTCGAACAGATGGTTCGACTGGTCGACATCCGTGTTTGGCTTGCCCATGTCGTACCGGAACATCAGTGACATCGGGGCCTTGGACTTTGCGTCTGCCAGCTGGAACGGACGAATGACCGCCAATCCGGTCAGCAACTGCCCCGTCACATCGTTGACCGTCCGGGGCGACGCCGCCGTGTTGGCGCCGCTCTCGACGCCGTCGATCCGCTGTGACCAGCCACCGGCGAGGGCGAGGTTGGGGTCCTTGATGCCCGCCCAGATGCCGTAGCGGTTCTTGGTGAGGCCTTCGCCGACGGCGCCGGACTGGCCCGCGCCGCCATTCACGAACTTGCTGGCCCCTTTGTTGATGTCGATCCACGGCGAGATGGTGAGCGTCGTCCAGACGCCGTGCTTGCCGGCCATCAGTGGCGTCAGCGTGAGTCGCGCGGCGATGCTCTTGAACCGGTCGGACTCGGGGTTGGCATACCCGTTGCCGTTGGTCACGGCAGCGTAGAACTCGCCCTTCTTCTTGGGAAGGTTGAGCTGGCCGGAAACCCCCACGTCAGCCGAGGAGAAGTAGCCCCAGCGTTCCACGGGTGAGGTGCCCATCCAGCGCGGCCAGAACGTCTCGTGGTGTTCAATGGTGACCGTCTGCAGCGCGCCGGCGCGCACAAAGCCGCTATATCCCGCCGCGTTGGCGGGGCGGTCAACCTGGAGGAAGGCGTACTTGAGCCGGTAGACGTATCCGGTGCCGCCCACCTGCGCGGAAATGTCGGGCGTCACGCGCACGCTGAGTCGTTCCGCGACCGGCATTTTGAAGTTGAGATAGACGCGCTCGAGATCGAACCGGTTGGTGTTCTTCGCGCCGGCGTTCGTGCGGTAGCTGTACGCGCCGAACATCACGCCGGAGAAGTCGAGCTTGGTGACGGGGGCGGACTGGCCTGACCCGAGTGAGGGCGCGGCGAACAGCGCAATCGCGAGGGCGCGGCGGAACAGTGAGTGGGCGGACATGGTGGTGGAGAGTTGGGGATGAAATACGTCACCGTGGCGGCGCGACATCTGCGCCGCCACGGCGTGGCGTAGACTGGCTGCCTTCTATTATCGACCGGTCGTCAGACCGGCTACACGCTTCTCCAGCTGCTTGATGAGGTTGGTCGGCAGCGGGGCGTAGTCGAGGGCCGCGGCCGACTGCTGGCCATCCTTGAAGGCGTACTTCAGGAAGTCAGCCAGCTTCTTTGCCTTCGTGGCGTTCGGCATCTGCTCGTAGACCAGCAGCCACGTGAAGGACGAGATGGGGTACGACTTCTTGCCCGGCGCGTTCACGATCGAGACGCGGTAGTCCGTGTCCTTCTCAAGCTTCTTGGCCGCCGAGGCGGCGGCCTCGGTGATCGCCTCGATGGTCGGCGCGGTAAAGTTGCCGGCCCCGTTCTGGATCTCGGCGTAGGAGAGCTTGTTCTGCCGAGCATACGCGAGCTCCACGTAGCCGATGGACCCGACGATCTGGCGCACCTGGCCGGCCACGCCTTCGTTGCCCTTGCCGCCCAGGCCGACCGGCCACTGGACTTCCTTCCCCTTGCCCGGGCCAGCCGCCCACGCGGGGCTGGCGGCCGTCAGGTAGTCCGTGAAGATGAACGACGTGCCGCTGCCGTCGGAGCGATGCACGACCAGGATGTCCTTCGCGGGGAGCTTGGCGCCGGCGTTCAGCGCGGCGATCCGCGGATCATTCCACTTGGTGATCTTCCCCAGGAAGATGTCGCCGAGCACTGGACCCGAGAGCTTGAGCGTCTTGCCGGCGTCCGGCAGGTTGTACGTCACGACCACGGCACCGAGGACCATCGGGAAGTGCAGCACCTTGCCGCCCTTGGCCTTGCCCAACTCGGCATCGCTCATCGGGGCGTCCGACGCGCCAAAGTCGACGGTCTGTTCCGAGAGCTGGCGGATGCCGCCGCCGGAACCGATGGACTGGTAGTTGATCCGGACGCCGGTCTTTGCCGCGTACTCGGAAAACCACTTCGAGTAGATGGGGTACGGGAACGTCGCGCCGGCGCCGGTGAGATCCACCGCCTGGGCGCCGGCGGTCAGGGCAACGGCAGGGAAGGCAACAAGGGCAGCGAGAGTGCGAAAGCGCACGTGCAGCTCCGGAATGGTGTCGTCGTGATGCTGGTGCCACGTCGTGTGGCCGAGCCAGCACCTTGACTATCACGACCGCTCGTCGCGATCCCATCTCGGATTTGTAACGGTCGTGCCACGATCACGGGACGAGGCTGCTGCCGGTCAGGCGTCGCCAGGGCGATCCGGGAACCAGGCGCTGAGCGTTGTGCCGACGCCGGGCGTGCTGGAGGCGTGCAGCCGGCCGCCGTGCGCGTCCACGAGATGTTTGACGATCGACAGGCCGAGACCGGTGCCCCCCTGCTCGCGCGAGCGCGCGGGGTCGACGCGGTAGAAGCGCTCGAAGATGCGTGGCAGATGCTCCGAATCAATGCCGCACCCGGTATCGGCCACGCTCACCGTCACCCCGTGGCCGTCGCGGCGCGCGAGCACGGTGACGCCGCCCACCGTCGTGTGGCGCAGCGCGTTGTCGACAAAGTTGCCGACCACCTGTCGGAGCGCGGTCGGATCGACATACAGAGCCTCCGCGCCCGCATCCACCGTGGCGTCGAGTCGAATGCCTTTGCGGTCCGCGGTCGCACGCATCGAACTGACGTCGTCGGCGATGACTGCCGCAAAATCCACCACCTGCGGCTCGGGAACCCACCCGCCCGATTCAATGCGCGACAAGTCGAGCAGGTCGTCGACGAGCCGCTGCATCCGCCGCGTGTGCGACGCGATGCTCTGGGCGAACTGCCGGCGCGTCTCCGCCGGCGGGTCGTCATCGGCCAGCGTTTCGGCGAAGCCGCGGACGACGGTCAGCGGGGTCTTGAGCTCGTGCGAGACGTTGGCCACGAAATCGCGGCGCACGGTCTCAAGCCGGCGAAGGCGCGTGAGGTCGAGCAGCGCCACCACGGCGCCGCCGTGATCGAGCGGCCTCGCCGTGACGTTGAGAATGCGGCCGCCAATGGCGGCTTCGGCGTCGTGGACGGTCTCGCCCGCGAGCGCGGCGGTCATTGCGTCACGGAAGGCGCGGTCGCGCGGCAGCAACTCGGCGCCGAAAGGAAGCGGCGCGCGAAGGTTGAGCAGGGTGCGCGCCGTCTCATTGACGCGCACCACCTGCTGTCGCGCGTCGAGAGCCAGAATCCCCTCGTTGAGCGATTCCGCGAGCTCGCGCACCAGCGTCTCCTCGGCGCGTAGCGCCTCGACGCGGGCGCTCAGCTGCTCGGCCAGGCGGTTGACCGCCACGGCCAGAGCGCCGACTTCGCCAGGCGCAGCCCGCGCCGGCCGCCGGCTGAAGTCGCCAGCGGCAAGAGCGCGCGCCACTTCGCTGAGCTCGACTACTGGCTGCGAGACGCTGCGCGCGAAGAACCACGAGAGGACGACCGCGACGAGCAGCGCAGCGAGCCCCGCCACCGCTACATCGCGGCGCGCGGCGCTGAGAATCGCCTCCAGGGACGTTGTCGCGAGCGACACGCGGGCAAAGCCCTGCGCGGCGGGCACCGCGACGTACAGCTCCTCATTTCCCGCCGAGGCGCTCCGTCGGCGAGCCGAGCCCACGCCGGACGTGCGCGCGGCGACAATCTCCGGTCGATTGGCGTGATTCTCCAGTTGGTCGAGCTCGGGACGGTCGAACTCGGAGTCGCCGATCACACGTCCGGCGGAATCCACGAGTGTGATGCGGTGGGTGGACTCGCGCCCGAGTCGATCGGCGAGCGCGTCCGCATCGACGTTGGCGGTCCACTGCCCGGCAACCAGGCGGGCCTCAGTCGTCAGGCGCGCGGTGGTTTCGCCGGTGAGCCGCACCGCCAGCTTGCGGTCCACCTGCACGATCATCAGAAGCACGAGCACGCCTACGACGCCGAGGGCGCCGAGGAGGTTGCGATGGATGAGCTTCATGAGTCTCGCGGTGCCTTGAGCCGGTAGCCAAACCCGCGCACCGTCTCGATGAGATCGCCCGCCGTCTCCAGCTTGGCGCGCAGGCGCTGCACGTGCATGTCGACCGTACGCGTCTGAATATCGGGCGCCGCTTCCCAGACGCTCTCGAGCAGCTGGGCGCGGCCTTGTACGCGTCCCCGGCGTTCGGCGAGCAGGAGGAGCAGCTTGTACTCGGTGGGCGTGAGGTCGATGTCGACGCCTCGCACCGCGACGGTGTGCGCGGCGCGGTCAATTGAGAGCGCGCCGATCGTCAGCAGGTCCCCGGCAGCCGGTGCCGCCGCGCTGCGCCGCAGGATGGCACGCACGCGGAGCACCAGCTCCTGCGGGCTGAACGGCTTGGTCAGGTAGTCGTCGGCGCCGAGCGAGAGTCCCTTGATGCGGTCCGGCTCCTCGCGGCGGGCGGTGAGCATCAGCACGGCGATGCCCGAGGTCGCGGCATCCGCGCGCAGTTGCTCAAGTACCTCGAAGCCCGAGAGTCCCGGGAGCATCAGATCAAGGACGATCAGGGCCGGTCGCTCGCGGCGCGCCGTGGCGAGCGCCTCGGTCCCCGTGGCCGCCGTCGCGACGCGGTAGCCTTCTTTCGCCAGATGATAGGCGACGAGGGCGACGATGTCTGGCTCGTCGTCGACGACGAGGATGCGGGGGTTCGGGGCGGCGTCGGTCACGACGGTTGATCCTGCAGGCGGCGAAGGATGGTGGCGATGATGAGGTCGATGGCGACGGCATTGTGGCCGCCGCGCGGCACCACGAGGTCGGCGTATCGCTTGCTGGGCTCGACGAACTGCAGATGCATCGGCTGCACAGTGGTCAGGTACTGGTCGAGGATCTCCTCGAGCGGGCGGCCGCGCACTTTCATATCGCGGCGAATGCGGCGGATCAGGCGTTCATCGGCGTCGGTGTCCACGAAGACCTTCACGTCGCAGCGCTCGCGCACGCGCTGGTCGACGAACAGCAGAATGCCGTCGATCACGATGACGTCCGCGGGCGGCACCGGCTTGCTTTCGGCAGCGCGCAGATGATGCACGAAATCGTACACGGGCTTGTTGACCGGGACGCGCGCCGCGAGCTGGTCCAGATGGTGCACCAGCAGGTCGGTGTCGAAGGCGTCGGGATGGTCCCAGTTCACCTTGCGCCGTTCGTCAATGGAGAGCTCGACGAAGTTGCGGTAGTACGCGTCCATGTCGATGAACGCGACGGAGGCCGGTGTGAGCGCCTCGGCGATGCGCCGCGCCACGGTGGACTTGCCCGAGCCGGTGCCGCCGGCGATGCCGATGATGAGAGGCTTCATAAGAAAGCGGAGACCCGGGACATGCGAGTGCAGGATGCCCGTCCGTACGCGCTCCCGGCAGTGGGAGCCGCGTCACGAAATTGTATCGGCGGACGGAACGACAGGGAAAGCTTGCCGTGCGGCGCACGCCGCCGTCAACCGGCCCAGTTGACCGCTCCCACCGGCGCGTCCTGCTCTATAGTTTTCCTCCATGTTGCCATCGGCCCGCGCGGCGCTCCTTGCGAGCGCCGCAATCGTCTTCGCCCCGCCGCTCGTTCGCGCACAGGGCATTCCCGTTGAGCTCGTGGTGGCGGCGACCACCGACGTGCACGGTCGCCTGCGCGCCTGGGATTATTTCGCCGACACCGCGGAGTCAACGCGCGGCCTCGCGCGGCTCGCGACCGCGGTTGACTCGCTGCGACGGGTGCATCCGGGGCGGGTCATCTTGGTGGAGGGGGGCGACATCCTGCAAGGGAACCCGCTCACCTTTGCCGCGTCGCGGGCCCCCACGGCGCCACATCCGGTGATCGCCGCGATGAACGCGATGCAGTACGACGCGGCGGCCGTCGGTAATCACGAGTTCAACTACGGCCTCCCGCTGCTCGAGCGGGCGGTCGCGCAGGCCCGCTTCCCGTTCCTCGCCGCCAACGCCCGTCGTACCGACGGCCGGCGGGCCTTCCCCGCCTTCACGTTGATTGAGCGTGGCGGGGTCAAGGTTGGCATCGTCGGCGCCACAAACCCGGGGGCCAATATCTGGGACCGCGCCCACCTCAAGGGGCGTCTGGTCGCGGGAGACATCATTCCGGCGGTGCGTCTCGCGGTCGACTCGGCGCGCGCGGCGGGGGCGGAGTTGGTGGTGGCCGTCCTGCACACGGGGCTCGGCGGCGCGGCGAGTTACGACACGACCGGCGTCGGCGAGGAAAACGTCGCGGGCGCGGTCGCGCGTCAGGTGCCGGGGATTGACCTGATCGTGTTTGGCCATTCGCATCGCGAAGTGGCGGACACGACGATCAACGGCGTGATGCTCATGCAGCCGCGCCAGTGGGCGGGCAGTCTGGGTGTGGCTACCATCCGTCTGCAGAACCGCGGTTCGTCGTGGAGCGTCATTGAGAAATGCGGCCAGCTGGTGCGGGCTCGGGGCCACGACGAGGCACCGGCCGTGGTGGCCGCTGTGGCGACCGCGCACGATGCGGCGCGCGCGCAGGCGGCGCGCTCCGTCGGCACCACGCCCACGGTGTGGCGCTCGGATTCTGCTCGCACGCACGACACACCGATCGTCGACTTCATCCTCGACGTGGAGCGCCGCGTCTTCGGCGCCGACCTGTCGTCCACCGCTGCCTTCGATCTGGGTGCAGCGCTGGGCCCCGGCGCTATCACGGCGGCGCAACTGGCGCGGCTGTATCCGTACGAGAACACACTGCAACTGCTGAAGATCAGCGGCGCAACGCTGCGAGCCTATCTGGAGCAGAGCGCGCGCTACTTCGTGGTGAAGCCAGGCGCTGAGCCGTCGGTGAGCATCGACCCCGAGATTCCGGGCTACAACTTCGATATCGTCGGCGGCGCCGAGTATGTCATCGACCTGGCCAAGCCGATTGGGGGGCGTATCACCTCGCTCACGGTGCGGGGACGCGCGGTGGCGCCCGGCGATTCCTTCACCTTCGCAGTGAACAACTATCGTGCGGGTGGTGGCGGCGGCTACGGCATGCTTCGTGGTGCCCCCGTGCTGCGCGATACGCAGGTGGAGATTCGCGACCTGTTGACCCAGGCCGTCGAGCGGGCGAAGACGCTGAACGCGTCAACGTACACCGATCGCCACTGGCGTATTGAGCCGGCGGGCTATGCTGCGGCGGCCTATCAGGCGCTGCACCCGACGGGCCGGCGCGCGGCGCCGACCGATGGCGGCCCGGCGATGCCGTCTGCGACTTCGTCCGCGGCGGCGGCTGGCACGCCCACCACGCTGCGCGTCATCAGCATCAACGACTTTCACGGCGCGCTCGAGCCGCGTCCCGACGGCACACAAGGCAACCGCGGTGGCGCGGCGCACGTGGCGCGGGCGATTCGCAACGCGCAGCAGGAATGCGCGCCGTCGTGCGTGACCGTACTCCTCGACGGCGGCGACATGTTCCAGGGGACCGCGGCGTCGAACTTGGCGTATGGGCGACCGGTGGCGCAGTTCTACAACGCCATGGGGTTTGCGGCCGGGGCGCTGGGTAATCACGAGTTTGACTGGGGACAGGATTCGCTGCGCGCACGGCTGCGCGAGCTGCGTCACGCCGTGCTCGCCGCCAATGTCACCTACGCCGACGGTCGACCGGTCCCGTGGCTGCGCGCCGACACGATCGTGGTGCGCAACGGCGTGAAGATTGGCATCGTGGGTGTCGCGTCGCCGCTGACGCCGCGCACCACCAAGGCCTCCAATGTCGCCGATCTGCGCTTTGCACCCGGCGCGCCGGTCGTGGACGCCCGGGCTCGAGCCCTGCGCGCGCGCGGCGCGACCATCGTGCTCGTGGCTGCCCACGATGGCGCCTTCTGCAACGGACGAGGTGACGCCCTCACGTGCACTGGCGACGTGGTGCAACTGGCGCAGGGGATCACAGAGAAAGTGGATGCCATCGTGAGCGGCCACACGCACTCGATGCTCAACACCGTGGTCAACGGCATTCCCGTGGTGCAGGCGCGCTCGGGCGGGCGCGCGATCGCCGTTGTCGATCTGCCGCTCGGTGCGGACGGTGTGGTCACTGGGCGGGCCCGCGCGACGGTGCGCAACGTCGATAGCGACACGCTGCCGGCTGATCCGGACATCAGCGCGCTGGTGGCAGCGGCCACGACCGGGATCTCGGCGCGTATGGCGCAGTCGTACGGCGAACTGCGTGCGCCGCTCACGCGGCGCGGCGACGAGTATGCGCTCGGGCGCCTGATCGCGGACGCGCAGCGCGCGGCGGGATCGGCGGATTTCGCCGTGATGAACAACGGGGGCATCCGTGCCGATTTGCTCCCGGGCACGGTGACGTAC
>JARIEY010000077.1 GCA_031127085.1 Gemmatimonadota bacterium
GCTGCGGCGCGCCACTGCGGCGCGACGCACGTCAGGAGGCGCGCCCTTCTATGCGGAACGCGATCTGGCGTCCGGCGCCGCCCACCGTCGCGAGGTGAATCCAGAGCACCGCCAACTGCTCGAGCGCTGCCGCATTGCGCAGCGGCCCGGCGTCGCGTGCTGCGAACCCCATCGCCTGCGCCAGCGTGATGGCGCGCGCCTTGGCGTCCGCGTCGTCACCGGCAAAGAGCGCTTCGGCCGCGCCGTGCGCCATTCCCGGATCTGCCTGGATCTCCGCGCCAAAGTGATTGAACCCCTTCACAACCGTCACGCCAGGAAAAGCGGCGGCAATCGCGGCGGCCATCGACCCCTCGTGCGGAGGGTTCCACACCGGGCCGGCCTCCCAGCGCAGCGGGTTAGTGGCGTCCACGACCGTTTTCCCTGTCAAATCACCGGCCGCGCCGAGCACGGCAAGGGCCGCCGCGGCAGGCACTGCCAACAGCACGATGTCGGCGTCGCGCACGGCGTCGGCCGGTGCGCCAACGAAGGCCGCAGCCAAGGTAGCGGGTAGCTCGGCGCGCACTGCCGCTACATCGCGCACGCCGAAGCGGACGGCACAGTTGGCGGCCGCCGCACGAGCCCCAAGGGCGAGTCCCACATTGCCAGCACCCAGAATCCCAACCGTCGCCATCGTCGCTCCTCCGTCAGGCGAGGTCGAACCGATCCAGTTGCATCACTTTGTTCCACGCGGCAACAAAGTCGTGGACAAACTTCTCGCCCGCATCAGACTGCGCGTACACCTCGGCCAGCGCGCGCAGCTGTGAGTTGGACCCGAAGATCAGGTCCACGCGCGTCGCCGTCCACTTCAACGCACCAGTCGCGCGATCGCGGCCCTCGAACAGCTCGGCCGTCGGTGTGGTCGGCGCCCACATCGTGCCGATGTCCAGCAGGTGCACAAAGAAATCCGTGCTCAGCGTGCCCGGGCGGCTCGTGAAGACCCCGTGCGAGGTCCCACCGTGCGTGGCACCGAGCGCGCGAAGGCCGCCAACGAGCACGGTCATCTCGGGGGCCGTCAGCGTGAGCAGCTGCGCCTTGTCCACCAGCAACTCTTCAGCGCTCACACGGTAGGCAGACTTCTGATAGTTGCGGAAGCCGTCGGCAATCGGCTCCAGCACGCCGAACGACTCGGCGTCGGTCTGCTCGGCCGATGCGTCCATTCGTCCGGGCGTGAACGGCACCGTTACCGTCACGCCAGCACGCTTCGCCGCCGCCTCCACCGCCGCACAGCCACCAAGCACAATGAGGTCGGCCAGCGAGACGCGCTTGCCCCCCGTCTGTGCGCGGTTGAACTCCGCCTGGATCGCCGCGTACGCAGCAAGCGTCGTGGCGAGTGTGGCGGGCTCATTCACCTCCCAGTCCTTCTGCGGGGCCAGGCGAATGCGCGCGCCGTTGGCGCCGCCGCGCTTGTCGGAGCCACGGAAGGTCGCGGCCGATGCCCACGCCGTCGTCACCAACTGCGCCGTGGAAAGCCCGGCCCCGAGGATCGTGGCCTTTAGCGTCGCGATGTCGGAGGCATCGATGAGCGGGTGGTTCACGGCCGGAATGGGATCCTGCCAGATCAGTTCTTCCGCGGGCACGAGCGCGCCGAGGTACCGGGCGCGCGGCCCCATGTCGCGATGCGTCAGCTTGAACCACGCGCGCGCAAACGCATCCGCGAAGAGCGCGGGATTCGCGCGGTATCGCTCGGCGATCTCGCGATAGATCGGATCCACACGCAGCGCCATGTCCGCGGTCGTCATCATCGGCGCGTGCTTGATCGTGGGGTCGTGCGCATCCGGAATGGTCTTCGCGGCCGGATCCGTGGGGGTCCACTGATGCGCGCCGGCCGGGCTCTTGGTCAGCGTCCACTCCCAGCCGAACAGCGTGTCCAGATAGCCGTTGTCCCACGTGGTCGGGTTCGGCTTCCACGCCCCTTCAATGCCGCTCGTCGTCGTGTGAATCCCTTTGCCCGAGCCAAACGCGTTCTTCCAGCCGAGCCCCTGCTCCTCGATGGCTGCTCCTTCAGGCTCCGGACCCACCAGCGACGGGTCGCCCGCGCCGTGCGCCTTGCCGAAGGTGTGCCCGCCGGCGACGAGCGCCACGGTTTCTTCGTCGTTCATCGCCATCCGGGCGAACGTCTCGCGAATATCGCGCGCCGAGGCGAGCGGGTCGGGGTTCCCGTTCGGTCCTTCCGGATTCACATAGATGAGTCCCATCTGCACCGCCGCGAGCGGGTTCTCCAACTCGCGTTCGCCCTCGTAGCGCTTGTCGCCCAGCCACTGCGCCTCGGCGCCCCAGTAGATGTCCTCTTCCGGCTCCCACACGTCGGCGCGGCCACCCGCAAAGCCGAAGGGCCGCAGACCCATCGACTCGATGGCGCAGTTGCCGGCGAAGATCATCAGGTCGGCCCACGAAATCGCGTTGCCGTACTTCTGTTTGATTGGCCAGAGCAGGCGGCGCGCCTTGTCCAAGTTGCCGTTATCCGGCCAGCTGTTGAGCGGAGCAAAGCGCTGCGCTCCGGCGCCCGCGCCGCCACGGCCGTCACCCGTGCGATACGTGCCCGCGCTGTGCCACGCCATGCGAATGAAGAGCGGCCCGTAGTGCCCCCAGTCGGCTGGCCACCAGGCCTGCGAGGTGGTCATCAGCGCGATCATGTCCTTCTTGAGGGCGTCGAGATCGAGCGTCTTGAACGCATCGGAGTAGCGGAACGCCGTTCCCATCGGATTGGAGAGCGGCGAGTGCTGGTGGAGGATGCCGAGGTTGAGTTGGTTGGGCCACCAATCGCGGTTCGTCCGGCTGTTGGCGGGCGTGGCGGTGCTGCCGCCGTGCATGACGGGGCACTTGCCCTGCGGGGCTGGCGTCTTGTTGTCCATGGTTCGCTCCGAGACGGTGCGGCGGGGTGTGAAACGCAACTGTTAGACAAACGCCGGAGACAGGCGAAATGATCCCGGGTGGCAAGGCTGCGGAGGCCGCACGCAGCAACGGGCAGTAGCGGGAGCGATAGACGCGTCGGGCGGGCGTGGATGTTCCCAAAATGACAAAGATGTAATCCCACCGTCATCGTGCGGTCCGGGTCGGCATGCCACTCTCCCTGATGCAGTCGTAGCCGCAGGACCGAGGAGAGGGCGTCGCGCCACGCGGCGCGGGGCTTGGATTTCACTCAATGGAGCAAACACGCCATGCGACGTGCTTTGGGAAGATGGGTCTTCGCGCTGGTCGCGACGGTCGTTGGGCCGCTCGTAGTGACGGCCGGAGCGCAACAGGTGGATTGGGTGAAGCTCAATCCCGCGTTCAAGGGTGCGTCGTTCGTCAATAACGACAAATCGTGCGAGAGCTGCCACGAGGCGGCGAACCACAAGTTCGGCCTCAGCGCGCACGCCGAGTACTTCAAGGCGGGCAAGACGGCGCTGGCGGGTGGCTGCGAGTCGTGCCACGGGCCGCGCAGCAAGCATGTGGATGAAGGCACTCCCGTTGCGCAGTGGCGCTCGCTGACCAAGGCACAGCAATCGGGCATCTGTATGCAGTGCCATGCAGGCGGAAGCCGGATGACCTACATGACCGGCGCCCACCAGGCGGGTGACGTGAGCTGCACGTCGTGCCACGCGGCCAAGGATCCGCGCGGACAGACCGCGGTGCTTGCCCGGGCGCGCGCGACCGAGAGCTGTTACGGCTGCCACCCGACGGCGCGTGTGCAAATGGCGAAGACCTCACATCACCCGGTGCGCGAAGGACGCATGGACTGCGTGTCATGCCACAACGTGCACGGGTCCAATACGTCGCTGCTGAAGACGGCGTCACTCAACGACACATGCAACTCGTGCCACACCGAAAAGCGCGGCCCATTCCTTTGGGAGCATGCGCCGGTGCGCGAGAGCTGTGCGACGTGCCACGACGCGCACGGGACGACGAACCGCAAGCTCCTCAACAAGAAGGAATCGTTCCTCTGCCTGTCGTGCCACAGCTACGGCGGCCACATCAACCTTCCGCGCTACAACCGCACGAGCAATCCGTCGGGCGAGGGGTGCGTGAACTGCCACATGACGATCCACGGGTCGCAGCACCCGTCGGGCCCGAAGTTTACCCGGTAAGGAGACCCCGACCATGCGCACACTCATTGCATGCCTGACGCTGGCGGCCCTGCCGGTCGCGGTTGCGGCCCAGGGCGCCGCGACGCCGGTCAAGGCGCCGACCAAGGCGACCGCGACGGCGGCCCCCGCCGGGAACGGCGGCACGATTTCTATTGGATTCCAGCAGGTGGACAACAACACCAACTCCAGCGTGCTCACGGAGTACCGTGACCTGCGCGATGGACGGACGCCGCTTGCGCTGCGCTACAGCGCCAAGACTGCGAGCGGGCTCTACTTCAGCGTCGCGGGCGCCGACGTTACGCGCTCCGACCAGAGCCTCGGCATGGCGGTTGGGAAGCCGGGTATCTGGCGCCTGAAGGCAACGTGGGACGAACTCCCGCACGACCTGAGCCACAAGGCGATGTCGCCCTACTCGTCGTCCACGCCCGGCGTGCTCGACCTATCGCAGACGATGGCGATCACGTTCAAGAAGCTGGCGACGGGATCGGCCGACGCACCGAGCGTCGTGGCGAGCGATGCGATCGCGGCCGCGTATCTCACGCAGTTCGCCCGGCCCGTGGAACTGGGCACGACACTCAAGAACGGTGGCTTCGAGCTGCAGTACAGCGGCATCAAGGCCATGAACTTCACCTTCGGCTACACGCAGCGGGCGAAGTCCGGCAGCAAGATCGGCTATGGTCCGATCGGCGACCGGCCGCCGCGCTCGCTCAACATCCAGTTCGCCGAGCCGGTGGACTATGCCACGGGTGATCTGAAGGCCGCGGCCGAGTGGGTGACACCGCGCTACCAGGTGCGCGCGGAGTACCTCCGGTCGGAGTTCGAGAACGAGATCGACGTCCTGAAGTGGCGGAATGTGTGGGCCTCGGCCCCGGCCGGCGCCGCCTACGACACGTGGGATCGTGCCGTGGCGGTCTACGGCGTCCGCCCGCTCGCGCCTGACAATACGTACCAGTCCGTGATGTTTTCCGGCGGTGTGGCGCTTCCCTTCGCCAGCCGGCTGACGGCGAGCGTCCTGCGAGGCACCATGGAGCAGGACGGGGCGTTGCTGCCGTACGCCTACCAGAATGACCTGCTGGTCAACAAGACGCTGCCGCGCAGCTCGACGCAGGGGAAGATGGAGACGACCGCGCTGGCGGCCGAGTACTCGATCGCGCCGCTGCCGTATGTGAACGTGCGCGGCTTCGCGAAACACTTTGAACTCGCGAACCACACCCCGTCGGCGCAGTGGCAGTACGTCACGCAGGATGCGCCCAGTCTGACGGGAACCGTCTCGTACGTGAACAAGCGCGTCAACGAAGAGTTTGCCTGGGATCGCTCGAATCTCGGCGTGGAGTCCACGATCCGCGTGCCGGCGCTCAAGGGCAGTCTCGTGGTGGCCTTCGAGCATGAAGATTTCGGGCGCGAGCACCTTGAAGCGGCCGAGACGGGCGAGAACACGTTCCGGCTGGGATGGAATGGCCGTCCGACCAAGTGGCTTGCGCTGCGCGCTAAGGTGCTGCGCGGTACGCTGGACGCTGGCGAGTACAATTGGCGCGCCGCGAGCGCGAGCTACTGGTATTCCTCGGCAGAAGCCAACGACAACAACAATCCGCGGTTTACGTTCGAGAATCACCCGGACATGCGGGCGTACACGATGGCCGACCGCGCGCGCACCGACGTGGATCTGATGCTGACGGTCACGCCGACATCCGCCCTCAGCGTGTCCACGCGCTTCAAGTCGCGCGACGATGACTTCGACTCGGACGTGACGTCGATCAAGCCGCTGATGGGCCTTGCGGTGGCCGATCAGATGGCCGCGACGCCTGGCAAGCAGTTGGGCCTGCTCAAGCGGACGCAGCAACAGCTGTCGCTGGATGTCACGTACGCGCCGACGGAGCGGCTTGCCGTCAGCGCGTCCTACGGCCGCGATGTGGGCACGTCGGACATGCGTGGCATCGAGTTCAATGAAAACAACAAGATGAATCCCAGTGCCATCAACACGGCGATCCTCGGTCCATGGACGCGCGAGTCCAGCGAGTGGACGGCGGCGTTTGATGATCGCAACGTGTTCGCCATGTTCGGGGGTACGTATGAGTTGGTCCCCGGCAAGATGACCCTGGCCGCCACGGTGAGCTCCTCGCGCGCGGACATGGACATCGTGTACGGCGGCTTCGGCCTGGTGAGCTTCGACGGGACGCCGATTGCCTCGAACAATGAGTACGGCTTCCAGACGCCGCCGACGGTGCAACAGCGCATGACGGTCAGTGACCTGTCGCTCGTGGCGCCGCTCTTCGGCCGGATGGAAGGACGCATCGGGCTGCGCAACGAGAAGTTCACGCTGGACGACTGGCAGCAGAGCACCGGGACGCTGCAGTTTGAGACCGTCGGCGGCACCGATTTGCTGCTGCGCGATACGTCGCGTTCGCACCAGTGGGGCAACCGTCTGCCGAATCTTGGCTCGTACCTGGCGCCCAGCTTCGCCGGCACGTCGGTGTACGTCGGGATCACCTACGGTTTCGGCGGCGCGAAGTAGCGATTTCGCACCTGCGAACTATCGAGGCCCCGGTGCTCACGCGCCGGGGCCTCGATGCAGGGGGACGGACGACGGGCAAATGACGGAACTGTAATCTGTCGGTCATTCTCTGGTCGGGCGTTCCGAGCCATCTTTCCTTCGAAGGTCGGGCGGCCTCGCCGGACGCCCGCCGGTCAAGACAGCACCCTCCTGAGATTCCCGGCATGCTACATTTGGGGTGGGACACGTACGGTCGGCGGGCGACTTCCTGCGCTCGCCGGCCGTTCGCGCCTCCGGCCCGTTAGGACGCGTCTTCCACCGTTCTCCTCTACCGACATGCGCATCCTGGTTGTCGAAGACGAGCGAAAGGCCGCTGAGTACCTGCACCGCGGGCTCACCGAATCGGGCTTCGTGGTCGACGTGGCCTACAATGGCGATGATGGGTTGCACCTCGCCCTCGAGGAACCGTACGATCTGGTCATCCTCGACGTCGGCTTGCCGCGCCGCGACGGCTGGCAGGTGCTCGCCTCGATGCGTCGTGCGGGACGGCAGACCCCCGTGCTCTTCCTCACGGCTCGGGATGCGGTGAGCGACCGCGTGCGCGGCCTCGAGGAGGGAGCCGACGACTACCTCGTCAAACCCTTCGCCTTCTCCGAACTGCTTGCCCGGGCGCGGTCGATCTTGCGTCGTGGGCCGGCGCGGCAACCGGATATTCTCAGCGTAGCCGACCTCGAACTCGACGTGACCCGTCACCGGGCGAGCCGCGCTGGCCAGCGCCTCGATCTTACGCCCAAGGAGTTTGCGTTGCTCTCGCTGCTGGTGCGGCGTCGCGGGGAAGTGCTGTCGCGCACGCTCATCTCCGAGCTCGTCTGGGAGATGCACTTCGACAGCGATACGAACGTCGTGGACGTAGCCATTCGCAGGTTGCGCGCGAAGGTGGACGACCCGTTCGCCACCAAGCTCATTCGCACCGTACGAGGCGTCGGATATGTCGTTGACCAACCCGCCTGACGAAGTTGCGGCCAGACAATCCCCGGTCTGGTCGATCGCCGGGCGCATGTCGTGGCTGCACGCCCTCAAGACGCTGCTGATCGTGGCGGCGGTTGGGGGATTGCTGTACATGGGGCTCGTGCGGGAACTCCGCCGTCAAGATGCCAAGCTGGTCGCGAGCAAGCTGAATGTTCTCGAGCACCTCGTCGAGACGTACCCGCTGCACTCGGAAGCCATCGAAAGCGAGGTGGAACATGAGGCGGGGGATGAGGGCCCGTTGCGCTACTATATCCGCATCCTGAATGCGGACGCCCGCGTGCTGCAGGAGACGCCTGGTATTCCCGCTGCGCTGCCCGTCGCCGCGTTCGCGGGCCATGAGGGAGGGGGCGTGGCGGCGACTGAGTGCGCAGAGTGCGCGGTGTCTGCCGACGGCCAGTACCTGATGGCCACGCGACGCGTGAAAAGCGCCGGACTGACTGAGCCGGTGCAACTGCAGGTCGCGCTTGACGTCGAGCGCACTGCCGACGTGCTGCATCGGTATGCCTGGACGCTCGTCATCGTGCTCGGCCTCGGTGTCCTGCTGTCCGCATGGGCAAGCCTCGTGGTCTCACGGATGGCGGTGCGGCCGGTGCAAGACATTGCCAGTCGCATCCGCGCCATCACCGCCAGTCACCTCGATGACGGGCCGAATCTCGCCTCTCGCCCGTGGCCGCTCGAGCTGCAGGGGCTGGCCAGCGACTTCGACCAAATGCTGGCGCGACTCGGCGACTCATTCACCCGTCTCTCGCAGTTCGCTGCCGATCTTGCACATGCCCTGCGGAATCCGATCAACAACCTGCGCGGCAGTGCGGAGGTGACGCTTTCGCGGGTCCGCACGGCCGAGGAGTATCAGCAGACCCTTGGTTCCAGTCTTGAGGAGTTGGAGCGTCTGTCACGGTTGATCGACGGTCTGTTGTTCATCGCACGCAGCGAGGATCCGCGGCAGGCGATTGAGCGCAGCATCTTCCCGCTGCAGCGCGAGCTGGCGGCGGTGCAGGATTTCTATGAAGCGCTCGCCGCCGAGCGAGGCGTGCGTGTCGTGGTCGAAGGGGACGCCATGGTGACCGGGGACCCGATGCTGGTGCGGCGCGCACTGAGCAACCTGCTCGCGAACGCGCTCCGGCACACGCCGTCCGGCGGGACGGTGACGATGCGCGCTGAGACTGGCCCCGGCGGGGGCACCCTGGTCACCGTGAGCGACAGCGGCAGCGGTATCGCTGAGCACCATCTCGGGCGCGTGTTCGAGCGCTTCTACCGCGCCGAGGAGAACCCCGAGGCGCCTGGCGCGGGACTCGGGCTTGCCATCGTTCGCTCCGTCATGCGCCTTCACGGTGGCGAAGCGCATGTCGTGAGTTCGCCAGGGGTGGGGACCACCTTCACGCTCGAGTTCCCGGCCGTCGGCTGAGCTCGACCGGGCCGCCCGCCGCGCGACGCCGCGCCCGTGAGGTCTGCGACGTCCGCACCACGGCCCCGCCGGCGCTCTCGCCGGCGGGGCTCTGGCGTTGGTCGGGAGCGGTTGCCGTAATTACGGAGGCGGGACCGCACTTTCGCCCGCGCTCGCCTCGCACCTCTCGGCATTGGAGAGTCAGCCCGTGCAGAATCGTCGCACCTTCCTGGTCTCAACCGCTGCCGCTGGCGGTGCCTGGTTGGCAGGTGTCCGTCCCGTGTCTGGTGCCGTGCCGGCCCCGGTTCCGGCGGCCGTACCGCTCGATCTCCTCATCCTCGGCGGGACCAACTTCATCGGACCGTTTCTCGTGCGGCACGCGGTCGCGCGGGGGCATCGCGTCACCATCTTCACGCGCGGACGTCGGCAGGCCGACCTGCCGGCATCGGTGACGCATCTCATCGGCGACCGCAACGGCCAGCTGCAGGCGCTTGAGGGGAAGCGCTGGGATGCAGTGATCGACGATTCGGGCAATAACGCGGATTGGGTGCGTCAGTCCACGGCGCTGCTGAAGGACGCCGCGGGGCGATACCTCTTCACGTCGTCCACCGGCGTGTACTACCCGTATCTGCGGCGCGGTCTCAGCGAGCCGGACCCCGTGCATTACGACCTGCGCGACCCAAAGGACGGCGAGGAAGCCTTTGGCGTGATGAAGGCGCAGGGCGAGCGATATGTGCTGGACGCGTTTGGCGAGCGCGGACTTGTGGTGCGTCCCACCTACATCGTGGGCCCCGGCGACTCGAGCGATCGGTTCCCATATTGGCCGACGCGGCTCGCGCGCGGCGGCGAAGTGCTCGCGCCGGGGCGCGCCGACGATCCGTCGCAGTGCATCGACGTGCGCGACCTCGCCGAGTTCATGGTGCACCTCGTGGAGCAGCAGCGTGCCGGGCTGTTCAACGCCGTCGGTCCGGCGCGCCCGATGACCATTCGGGCGTTCTACGAGGCTGCGGCCGCCGCGCTGCACGCCGACGTGAGGTTCACGTTCGTCGATGATTACGCGTTCCTTCGGTCGCACGGCATCGAGGAATCGATCCCGTGGGCGATGCTCGCCGGCAACAACGACGGAATGATGAGCATCAGCAACGCGCGCGCGATCGCCGCCGGCCTGACCTTTCGTCCGCTCGCCGACACGGTGCGCGACACGTTGGCTTGGTGGCCCACCGTCCCCGAAGCTCGGCGATTGAAGCCGCGGTTCACCATTACGCCGGAGCTCGAGGCCAAGGCACTCGCCGCCTGGCACGCGCGCGGCTCGTGATGACCACGCAGCCCGCCCCGACGCCGGAACCGCCGGCGAACATTGGCCCCGCGGCGGCGCACGAGATCGACGCGCTGGCGGCGCTGATGCGCGCGGTCATTGAGCCGCTTGGCTACTACAACGCGCGGGCCAAGCGCGCCGAGTTGATGAAGTACGACGCCGACGGGCTGCGCACGCTCACCGCCGACGATCCGGCGGCGGTGCTCGTGGCCCGCGACGGCGCGCGGCTCGTTGGGTTCTGCGTCAGCCGGTACGACGACGCGACCGTCTGGCTCTCGTGGTTCGGTACGGCGAGCGATGCCCGCGGACGCGGCATCGGGGCCGCGCTGCTGGCCGCGCTCGGCCGCACCATTCCCGGCCGCGGCGCGCACAAGGTGTGGTGTGATTCGCGCGTGGAAAACGTGGAGTCGAAAGCCGTGCTCGAGCGCGCCGGCTTCGTGCGCGTCGCGACGCTCACCAATCACTGGTTCGGTCAGGACTTCTATCTCTGGGAGTGGTACCCCAACGGGACCGGCGCGGTGTGACGCTCGGAAATCGTAGTGGAAAAACGACGGGGCCCCGCGCCAAGCGCTGGGGCCCCGTCGTTTACCGTCGGACATCCGCCATCTACTCGTTCACATGCACCACTTTCGCCGGCGAAAACCCATTGAACGTCGTCGCCGACGCCCACGTGTAGGCGCCAATCATCTCGCTGTACACCAGGTCGTCACGCTCCAGGTTGGGGAGCGGATCGGCCATCGAAATGACGTCGAGCGCGTCGCACGTCGGCCCAAAGACCGCCGAGAGCTTGGTCTTGCCGCGCTTGAACGACTTCACGGGGTACTTGCAGTGGTCGAAGATCTGCCCGGAGTACGTGTGGTACACGCCGTCATCCAGATAGTACGACGGCTTCCCCTCGCGCACCGACTTGCCGATGATCTTCGACACGGAGTAGCCGGCCGTGGCCACGAAGAAGCGGCCGGGTTCCGCAAGAATTTCAATGTGCTTGGGGAAGAGCCGGTTGATCTCGGAGTTGATGATCCGCGCGAGTTCCTTGAACGGGCGCACGGTGGAATCGTACGGGGCAGGGAAGCCGCCGCCGATGTCCACCAGATTCATCTTGGTATAGCCGCGCGCCTGCGCCTCGGCGTAGATGTCGGCCGTCAGGTTCAGCGCTTCCACGTAGTTCTCGTAGTTCGTCGTCTGCGAACCCACGTGGAAGCTCACCCCTTCGACCACGAGCCCCTGCCGGTCCGCCTCGAGAATCAGATCCACTGCCTCGCTCGGCGGCGCGCCGAACTTGGATGACAGTTCGACCATCGCCCCCGTGTTCGACACCTTGAGCCGCAGCACGAGCCCCGCCTTGGGCGCGTGCTGCTTGATCTTCTCGATCTCGTCGTAGTTGTCGAACGTCACCAGTGGCTTGTACTGGTCGAGTTCGCGCAGCGTCTCCACCGGCTTGATGGGATTGGCGTAGATGATCTTGTCCCAGATCCACTGCTGCCGTTCCTTCGCCGGCATTCCCTTGATGTTCTCGTAGACGAGCTCGAACTCGGGCATCGACGCCACGTCGAAGCTCGAGCCCGCCTCGAACAGCGTGCGCACGATGGCCGGGTCGGCGCCGGCCTTCACCGCAAAGTACGGCTGCACGCGCGGCAGGTACCGCCGGAACATCCGGATGTTCTTCCGCAGCTCGTCGTGGTCGATGACGAGCAGCGGCGTGCCGTGCTTTTCGGCCAGCTGCTTGAGCCGGACCTTGGAGATCATTCGCCGTCCTTGACGAGGAAGTTCTTGAACTGCCAGGGATCCTTGCGGTCGAAGTCCGGCTTGGCGTAGCCCGGGAACGGATTACGGTAGTTCTTGGTGGGCGTCCAGTCTGACGGCGTCGAAATGAACTTGCCGAGGTACGGCTTGGCGCGGTCGAGGATGTACTCGTGCGGCAGGTCGTCCGGCACCACCACGCCCTGATCGGGGTTCTCAATCATCCAGCACGTGGCGGCCACCACCGAGATCGCGACCTGCATCGTCGTCGCGTTCTGGTGCGGCACCAGCTTGCGTGATTCCTGAATGCTCAGATCGCTGCCGCACCACCACGAGCTATACGGGTGGCCCATGATCAGCGCGCCCAGGATGTCCTCGCCCGTCGTGATCTCATCGTTCATGATGCGCTGATTGTCGTTCAGCTTGCCGTTGTAGCCGCGCATCTCGTTGAGCGAGGCGATGGCCGCGTCGCTGGGGCAGTAGGCGTAGTGCACCGTGGGCCGGTAGACGGCCTTCCCCTTCTCCCACACCGTGAGGTGGTCGGAGATGGTGAACGCCTCGCCGTGACGCACGACCATGCCAAGCACGGTGTAGTTCGGAACCCACGTGCGCACCCAGACGTCCATGCCCATGCGCGCCAGGCAGATCTGGTTCTTGGGGCCGTGCTTGTGCGTGAAGGCGAACTTGGGGAGCTCCTTCTCATGCGTCCCCCAGCCCATCTCGGCCGTCGTCTGCCCTTCCTCGCGGAAGCCCTCGATGCTCCACGTGTTGACGAACTCGTCCACCCGCTTGGGCTTGTTGCTGATCTGCGTGTCGCGCTCGGAGCAGTGAATCACCTTCACGCCCAGCTGGTGCGCCAGGTGGTTCCAGGCCTGCGTCTGCGCCAGTTCGGCGACGAGTTCCGCCTTCTTGCCCTTGAACTTCTTGTCGGCAAGCGAGGCGGCGGCGATGTCGAGCAGCCCCTGCTTGGTGAAGTGCGAGATGAGTCCCGGGTTGGCGCCGTGCTCGAGCACCGCCGTGGGGCCCTTGGTCTTCCACTGCGCCATCATCCGGCGGACGTTCATATGGCGCCAGTAGAGCGTCTTCTCCGTGGGATGCTGTTTCTCGCCGCCGGCGTACGGGTCCCACAGCTCGGTGGACGTGTTGATGTACAGCACGCCCTTCTTGTGGCACCAGTCG
>JARIEY010000078.1 GCA_031127085.1 Gemmatimonadota bacterium
GGCAGTGTCTGTCTAACTTCTTGCATGGCTGTGGATTCGGCTATCCACCCCGGGGAGAGTTGTCCACCCTCAGCAGTTTACATAATACATATTATACGTACAGTTTCTCAGGTATTTGGCGCCCAGGGATGCTCAGCGCACTCGCTAGACGGCTACTCCCCCGGTAACGATTCGCACATCAGGGCCGCTGGGCGGCGGCCGCGCTCGCCCCATCGGCATACGCCTTCGGGATCGCGGACTGCACCACGTAGTTCGAGAAGAGCGTGTTGAGGAGCCGGTCGTCGCGCGCGAAGAGCCGCCGATACTCGTCCAGCCGCACCGTGCGTTGCACCTGACCTAGCGAGTCCCCCGCCAGCCGCATCGAATCCACGGCGGTCCGGATGTGCCCCAGCATACGGCGCATCTGCCGCGGGTACTCGTCCGAGGCGAGTACCGGGCCGTGTCCTGGCACCAGCTGCCGGTGCGGAACGGCCAGCAGCCGGTCCAGCGTGAGGCCGTACTCCCGCGGAAACGACGTGGTGCCGATCAGCGGAACCGGCCACGAGACAATGTCCCCAACCGCCAGAACTCCAGCATCGGGGACCTCAACCACCAGATCGCCGCGCGTATGCGCCGGCCCAAAGTACCGGAGCATCACCCGCCGGCCCCCAAGATCGATGGCGAGCGAGTCATCCACCACCCGATCCGGTAGGACCGGGACCGTCAAGAGACTCTCGGCAGCGAACCGCCCGATCAGCGCCCGGTAGGCGGCGTACGCGCGCAGCTCCACGGCATCGGTCGGCTTGCCGTCGATTCCCGTCCCTGCGGCCTCGCGTTCCCGAAGGAAGGCCGATGTGCCTGGCACCGATTTCAACATTCCGGCGCGATTGGCGGCCCCGGCCTTGGGCATATCCTCGAGCATATGCCGATGCCCAAAGATCTCGATCGACGGATAGGCCTGGCGCCACACCCCGTTGCCGCTGACGTGGTCGTCGTGCCAGTGGGTGTTCACCAGCCATCGCACGGGCGAGCTTGCCACCTTCCGCACCTCGACCATCACCGCCGAGGTGGAGGTCGCGCTGAACTGCGCGTCGACGACCAACGTCCCGGCGCGCCCGACAACCACGAGCGCATTGGGATCGCCGCCAAGGCCGGGCGGCTCATTGGCACGGATGACGAAGACCCCTTCGGCCAGCCGCTGCGTGCTGAACGTCGGCACACTGTCTTGGCCGCTGGTATGCGCGGCGCCGGGAAATGGCGAGCAGAGCGCGAGCGAGACGAGAAGTCCGGGAAAGATCATGCGTATTGGACACCGGTTGTGCGGCGGACGTTGCCTGACCGCGGCGCGATGAACGTAGGCACGGCGCGGAGGCGCCACGAAAACACAAACGGGCGCGACACCCAGTGTCGCGCCCGCCATGCGTACTGCTCGCCCGCCGGTAGAGCTTACGGCTTGGCCGGCGCCGCCGTCAGCTCACCCACGCGAATGCGCCCCTCGCTCGACATCGGCGAGTCGGTCTTCTCGGCGAGTTCACTCCAGATCTTGGCGGCCTCGACCTTCTTGCCGGCCGCGGCCAGCGCGCGCGCCGCTTCGCCCTTGAGGAAATCCTTCTCTCCATCGAGGCGAGCCTTCGCGACGGCGGCGAGATAGTGCTCCGCGGCCTTGTCGAACTGCCCCTGGCCCTCGTACCCCGCGGCCTTCAGCGCTTCCACGCCCGGAGCAAAGACGCCAGGCGACGAGATGCCGTCGAGCACCTTCTGCCCGTCGTCAAACTTCCCTTCGTCGAACTTCGCCTGCGCGTACAACAGGGCCGCCTGCACGCCACCCGGCGTGCCGCGGTAGCGCGTGGCAACCTTGGAGAGTTCCTCGGGCGCCTTGGGATCCCGCTGGCTGGCGAGACTCATCGCGTCATAGAACGCCTTCTCGGCCTGCGTGTTCTTGCGGGCCGTGTTGGCCTGCCACAGAAAGGCGCCGCCGACAATTGCGGCGATCGCGATGGCGCCAATGGTCAGCTGCTTGCTGTACAGCTGAAAGGTGTCGAGCAGCGAATCGGGATCGGCAGAGATGGGCGGACGGGCAGCGCCCCCGGTCTTCGTCATCGTACGAATGGCTAGGGTTCAGACACGCGCCGAAGCGGCGCACAACCTGTATAACCTAATGAGGGCTCGCGTCTTGTGGCACCCCTCGACGAGGGTTATCCAGCCCACCTTGACAGACGGCACGCACGAGTCACTTCATACATACGTATGAACTCTAAACAGCCAGCCCCCGAACGCCTCCTCGACGCCGCCAGCGACCTCTTTGCGCGCCACGGCTTCGACGGCGTCTCCGTGCGCGACATCACGAGCAAGGCGAAGACCAACCTGGGCGCCGTGACCTATCACTTCGGGTCCAAGGAAGCGCTCTTTCACGCGGTCTTCGACCGCATTGGCACACCGCTCGCGCAGCGCTTCGCCGACTTGGCAGCGCAAGCTGGCTCACCGATCGACCGCATCGCGCGCATCGTCACGATGGTCCTTACCGAGCGGGTGCTCCCTGCCCCGAGTATGGTCCTGCGCGAACTCGCCAACGACCGCCCGCTGCCTCCCGCCGTGGTGCAGCTGATGGGACGCAATCTCGGCGTGATGGCCTCGTTGATTCATGAAGGCCAGACCGACGGCAGCATTCGACCCGGCGATCCGCAGCTCATGGCCCTCGGCGTGATGGCACAGCCGTTCCTGCTTCGTATGGCCGGCCGCATTGCGCGCGATGTCGTGGGCATCGATCGCGAGGATCCCGCCATGCAGCAGCGCCTCGTGAAGCACGTCATCACCAGCATCACTCGCAGTCTCGCCTCCACCCCCGAGGACCGGACATGATCCCGATCCTGATCACCGCCGCGGCGCTCGCGCTGGCGCCGCAAGACAGTACGCGCCTGACGCTCGGCGACGCCGTCGACCGCGCGCTCGGTGCGCACCCGTCCGTCGCCGCCGCGCGAGCCACGGCCGACGCCGCGAGCGCCGAGATTGGTCAGGCGCGCGCCGCTTGGCTGCCTGCGGTTTCGCTCGACGGCGCCGTCAGCAAGTTTCAGAAGCCGATGGTCGTCTATCCGCTGCACGCGCTCGACCTGCGGAACCCGCCGCTCTTCGACACGGAGTTGTCGCAGGCGTCCATTGGCGCCGCGTACACGCTCTTCGACTTCGGCGCCCGCCGTGCAAAGGTTCGCGCCGCGGAGTCGCAGCGCGAGGCCGCGGGTGCGGTCTTGAGCGCCACGGAGCAGCAACTCGCAACGCGCACGATCGGCGCCTTCTTGCGCGTCCTTACCGCGCGCGGCGTACTGGCGGCCGATGACCAGCGCGTCGCCGCGCTGAGCGCCGAAGCGAAACGTGCGCGCGACCGGTTCGCCGCCGGCAAGTCGGCGCGCGTCGACACCCTGCGCGCCGCGTCGGAACTCACCGGCGCCATCGCGGACCGCGTAAACAGCGCAGCGACCGTGGAGATGGCCGAGCACGATCTGGCGCGGTTGATTGGTGCCGCTCCCGGGAGTCTGCGCAACGCGTCGCTCGCGCCGGTGCGGCTTGTCTCCGTGCGTGCCGCGAAGGCGACGGCCGCGGCCCAAGCCGCCGACGCACGCACGAGCGGCAACCCTCAGGGCAATGCCGACGTGATGGCCGCCGCGCGGCGCGCCGATGCCGCCACGGCCTCGGTGGGGAGCGCCAAGGCGGCGCGGCTTCCGCAGTTCAATGCCACCACCGCGCTGGTGGACCGCAGCAACATCACGGGTCGCTGGCAGTCGGAGTGGCAGGTGGGGGTTGGTGTTTCCTGGCCCGTCTTCACCGGCGGCGCGCGCGAAAGCGCGATCGCTCGCGCGCAGGCCACCGCACGCGCCGCGCAGGAGCAGCTGCGCCTGGCGCGTCTGAATGCTGATCAGCAAGTGGATGAGGCGCAGGCGGCGTTTGCTGCGGCGAGTGCCCGGGCCGCTGCGCTCGATGCCGCCGTGCAGCAAGCCGCGGAAGTGGCACGCATCACGGCACTGGCCCGCGATGTGGGCGAAGGAACGCAGACGGAGTACTTGCTGGCCGAATCGTTGCTCTACCGGGTGCGCAGCAGCCTGGTGCAGGCACGGCACGCCATGATCGGAGCGCGCGTGGAACTCGCGCGCGCGCAGGGTGAACTCACCCGCCACTGGATGACCATTTCGCTGGAGCCGCAGCCATGAAACGCGCCCCTCTTCTTGTCATTGCCCTCGCCGTCATCGCCGGCGTCGTCTTCGTACTGTCGCGAGGCGGCCGCTCCGGAAGCGGGCTTGGCGCCTCGGGAACCATTGAGGCAACCGAGGCGGCGCTTGGCTTCCAGGCGGCCGGGCGGATCGAGGCGATCCGCGTTCACGAGGGTGACCGCGTGAAGCCCGGCGACACGCTGGCGACGCTCGATCGGACCGAACTCGCCGCGCGTCGTGCGCAGGCCGAGGCGCAACTGACCGCAGCGCGTGCGACGCTGACGGAGTTGGAACGCGGGGCGCGATCGGAGGAACTGCGGCAGGCGGTGGAGGCCGACGCCGCGGCCGCCGCGCGGCTCGCCGTTGCACTGCGCGACGCGTCGCGCGCCCAGCTCCTTCATAAAGAAGGTGGCATTTCACGCGAGGCCCTCGACAAGGCAACACTCAATGCCGACGTCGCGGCGCGCACCCGCGAGCAGGCCGCCCAGCAGCTCAAGCTGGTGCAGGCCGGGCCGCGCGCCGAACGGATTGCCGCGCAGCGCGCGATGGTGCAATCGGCGCAGGCGATGGTGGCGCAGGTGGCGGCGCAGCTGGCGAACGCGGTGGTGATCTCGCCGTTCGCCGGCGTTGTCAGCGTCCGCCAGCGCGAACCCGGCGAGACGGTTGCTCCCGGTGCGCCCGTGGTGACGATCACGAACCTTGATGACCGCTGGGTGCGCATTTACATCGCGGAGGCACGGCTGGGCGCGGTGAAGCTGGGCGCGGACGCGACCATCACCACCGACACCTATGCGGACCGCACGTATCCGGGCCGCGTGGCGTTCATTGCCAGCGAAGCCGAGTTCACCCCGCGCAACGTGCAGACGACGGAGGAGCGGGTGAAGCTGGTGTATGCGGTGAAGGTGCGGATCACCGGGGACAGCGCGCAAGCGCTCAAGCCCGGTATGCCCGCCGACGTCACCATCACCGCTGCGCCGTAGGAGCGCCCGTGACACGTCGCCCACGCTCCACCGGCACCGCCGCCGCCATCGAAGCGCGCGCGCTCACGCGCGCGTTTGGTGCGCTGACGGCGGTGGACGCGCTGTCGTTCGAAGTCGCGCCGGGGGAGCTGTTTGGCCTGGTAGGGCCCGATGGCGCGGGCAAGACGACGACGCTGCGGATGCTCGCCGGCGTTCTCCGCCCCACCGGCGGCGACGCGATGGTGCGCGGCGTCAGCGTGGCCGCCGATCCCGAGGGGGTGAAGCACCACATCGCGTATATGTCGCAGCGTTTCGGGCTGTACGCCGACCTGACGGTCCGAGAGAACATCGATTTCTACGCCGATCTCTACGACGTGCCGCGCGCGGAGCGGATCGCGCGGCTGGAGCGGCTCTACGCCTTCTCCAACCTTGGGCCATTCGAGGGGCGGTTGGCGGGCCAGTTGTCGGGGGGAATGAAACAGAAACTCGGCCTGTGCTGCGCGCTCATTCACCAGCCCGAGATTCTGCTCTTGGACGAACCCACGTTTGGGGTTGATCCAATTTCGCGCCGCGACCTCTGGCTCATTCTCGAGGAGATGGTGTCTCAGGGCGTCGCGGTACTGGTGTCGACGGCCTACATGGACGAAGCGGAGCGCTGCGATCGCGTGGGGCTTCTCGACCACGGCCGCCTGATTGCCCTCGACACCCCGGCCGCGCTCCAGCAGACGATGCACGGCCAGGTGGTGGCGGTGCGGTCGCCCGATGCGCGGCGTGTGGTGGCGCTGCTGCGCCCCCTGCCGTTCGTGCGTCGCGCCACGCTCTTTGGCGAGACGGTACACGCGGTTGTCTCCGAGGCGGCGGACGCGCGCGCCCGCATCGTGCAGGCGCTCGACGCGGCCGGGCTCGCGGTAGATGAGGTGGAGGCGATTGACGCGTCGCTCGAAGACGTGTTCATCGAACGGGTGTCGGCGGATCCCGTGGCGGCGGGTGCGCTGTGAGCGGCGCATCGCTGCGCGCGGCTGGCACGAGCGACGACGCTGTTGTCGTGCAGGCGCTCACGCGCCGGTTCGGGGATTTCGTCGCTGTCGACCGCGTGACGTTCACCGTGTCGGCCGGCGAGATCTTTGGTTTCCTGGGCCCCAATGGCGCGGGCAAGACGACCACGATCAAGATGCTCACCGGCCTTCTCGCCCCGACCTCAGGCGAGGGGCGCGTGGCGGGCTTTGACGTGCGCACGCAATCGGAGTCGATCAAGCGCCACATCGGCTATATGTCGCAGCTCTTCTCGCTGTACGGTGACCTGACTGTTGAGGAGAACATCGGCTTCTTCGGCGGCCTGTACGAAGTCACGGGCCCCCGTTTTGCCGAGCGCCGCGACTGGGTGCTGGAGATGGCGGGGCTCACGGCGCACCGGAAGCAGATGACCGCACAGCTCCCACTCGGATGGAAGCAGCGGCTGGCGTTGGGATGCGCGGTGCTGCACGAGCCGCCGATTCTCTTTCTCGACGAACCCACCTCGGGCGTCGATCCCGTGTCGCGCCGCGCGTTCTGGGAGTTGATCCATCAGCTCACGGCCGGCGGCACGACCGTCTTCGTCAGCACGCACTATATGGAGGAGGCCGAGTACTGCGACCGGCTCGCGCTGATGAACCGGGGGCGCGTGATCGCGCTCGACCGGCCGCCGGCGCTGCGCGAGCAGATGGCCGAACCGATCCTCGAGGTGGAGGCCAGCGATGCCAGCGCCGCGGCGCAGGCGTTGCAGCATCACGAGGGGATCATTGAGGCGGCAATGTTCGGGCGTGCGCTGCACGTGGTGGTGGAAGATGTCGCCTGGGCGACTGCTTTCCTGCCGCCGTTCCTGGCGGCGCGCGACATCAGCACCGGGGCGATTCGTCGTGTGCGTCCATCGCTCGAGGATGTCTTCGTCTCCCTCGTGCGCCGTGAAGGCGGCGCGGTGGCGGGGTGACGATGACCTTCCGCATGGGGCGGCTGTTGGCCGTGAGCCGCAAGGAAGTGCTGCAGCTGCGGCGCGATACGCGCAGCCTGCTGATGGCGTTTCTGATGCCGGCTGTTCTGCTGGTCTTCTTCGGCTACATCATCAGCTTTGACGTCAAGGATATTCGGCTCGCGGTGCTGGATCAGGATCACTCGCCGCGGAGTCGCGAGCTGGTGGAGAGCTTTGTCTCCGCGGGCCGCTTTCACATCACGGAGCATCTCACCTCGCACGCGCAGATCGTGCCCCTGATGGATCGCGGCGCGGCGCGGATCGTGCTCGTCATTCCGCCCGGCTTCGCTCGGCGGCTGTCCACCGGCGAACGCGCGCCCGTGCAGGCCATCTTGGACGGCACCGACGCCAACTCCGCCGGCATTTCCCTGAACTATGCCACGGCGATCGTGACGTCGTATTCAGCGGCCATCACGCTGCGGGCGACGCGGATGGTGCCGCCGGTGTCGCCCGAGTCGCGGGTCTGGTACAACGAGACGCTCGACAGTGCGGCGATGATCGTGCCCGGGCTCATCGCGGTGATCATGATGATCATCGCGGCCATGTTGACGGCGCTCACGGTCTCGCGCGAGTGGGAACGCGGCTCGATGGAGCAACTCATCGCCACGCCGGTGGGGCGCGCCGAGGTGATTCTCGGGAAGCTCCTGCCCTACCTGGTGATTGGCGCGGTGGACGTGCTGGGCGCGGTGCTGATTGGCCTGTGGGTCTTTGACGTGCCGTTCCGCGGCAACCCGGCCCTGCTCAGCATCATGACGCTGATGTTCCTCATCGGATCACTCGGGCTCGGCATCTTCGTGAGCGCCGCGATGAAATCGCAGCTGCTCGCCACGCAGGTCGCCTTCCTCGTGACCTTTCTCCCGTCGCTGCTCCTCTCCGGCTTGATGTTCGACCTCAACACGATGCCGCTGCCGCTGCGGGTCGTTTCGTCGATTGTGCCGGCGCGGTACTACATCACCGTGATGCGGGGCATCATGCTCAAGGACGTCGGCATTCCCGTGCTCTGGGGACAAGGACTCGCGATGGTGGCGTACGCGGTGGTCGGCCTGGCGCTGGCCGTGCGCGCCTTCCGCAAGGAGCTCACCTAATGGGCCTGAGCCGGGTGCGCATCTTCGAGTTGCTCCGCAAGGAGCTGCGGCAGGCCTTTCGTGACCCGCGCTCACGCCGGGTACTGATTGTGGCGCCGATCATCCAGCTCATCGTCTTTGGCTACGCGGTCAACACGGACGTGCGGCACGCCAAGACGTTTCTTTTGGACGCCGACCGCACCGTCGAGTCGCGCGCGTTGGTGGAGTCGATGCAAGCGGGCGGATACTTCGACATCGTGGCGCGCGGCGACCGGGCGAGCGATCTCGTGAGCGCGCTCGATCGCGGCGACGTGCTGATGGGGGTGCACATCCCGCGCGGATTTGCCGCGGACATCGCGCGCGGCACGCCCACCACGGTGCAGTTGCTGGTGGACGGATCGAGCGCCAACACCGCCAACGTGGCACTCGGCTACGCCACGCAGATCGTGGGCAAGTACGGGCTGCGGCGCGGCGCGACGATCGCCGCACGCGCCGGCGTGCCCTCGCGGTCGGCCGGCGTGGATCTGGCCGTTCGCGTGTGGTACAACCCCAATCTCGAGAGCCGCACTTACAATGTGCCGGCCGTGATGGGCAACATCGTGATGCTGATGACGCTGTTGCTGACGTCGCTCGCCGTTGTGCGCGAACGCGAACTCGGCACGCTGGAACAGTTGATGGTGAGTCCGCTGCGTCCCTCGGAGATGATCCTCGGCAAGACGCTGCCATCGGCACTGGTGGGCATGTTCGACGTCGTGCTGGTGACCGTCATCGCCCTGCTCTGGTTCCGCATTCCGTTCGAGGGGAGTTTTCTCGTCCTGGGGGCGGCCAGCCTGCTCTTCGTGCTCTCGGGCATCGGCATCGGGTTGCTCATCTCGACGGTGAGCAACACGCAGCAGGAAGCGTTCATGTCGATGTTCATGTTCTTCCTGCCCGCGCTGATGCTGGGCGGGATGATGTTCCCCGTGGAGAACATGCCGCAGTGGGTGCAGTATCTCACCTGGCTCGACCCGTTGCGCCACTATTTGATCATCGTGCGCGGCGTCTTCCTGCGCGGCGCCGGGTGGTCGATTGTCTGGCCGCAGATGCTGGTGCTGGCCGTGCTCGGCTTCAGCGTCCTGGGCATCGCCATGCGGCGGTTCCACAAAACGGCGGACTAGTGGCGGAATGCCCCCGGCGTGATTCGAACACGCGACCTAGCGTTTAGGAAACGCTTGCTCTATCCAACTGAGCTACGGGGGCGATGGGCGAAAGCTATCGGCCCTGCCACGGGGATGCCACGAGGCGGTGGCTGGCCGGCGGCGGCAGGCGTGCCGGCATTGGCTCCCGTGCGGCGCTAACCACCGGCCGCCCCTCGCGGGGTCCGAGGTTCGGGGGCAACTTCTGTACGCCTCCCACGCGGCCCTGCGTCCGTCGGGCGCTCGCCGACGGTTGACCCCATCCGGAGCTCCGCCATGTCGTGCCGCCCCTGTGCCGTCGCGCCCGCGCTTCTCTTTGCCGCCGTACTCTCCGCGCAGCCGGCACCGCCCAAGAAGATCCAACAGGTGATGGATCGCCCGGAGTTCGCGCACGCGACCTGGGGGATGGAGTTCTACGACCTCGCCTCGAAGAAGACCCTGTTTTCCGTGAACCGCGACCGGCTGTTCGTGCCCGGGTCGACCACGAAGTTGGTGACGACAGGGACGGCGTTCGCCGCCCTCGGTGCGGACCACCAGTTCCGCACGCGCATCTACCGGACCGGCCCGGTGCGCCAGGGCGTGGTGCAGGGCGACATCGTGTTGGTGGCCAGCGGCGACCCCAATCTCACCCGGTGGGAGCATCCGGCGGGAAGCTACGGCTTCGTCGATCAGGACCACTCATATGGTGGGCAACCGCTGCCGGGTGATCCGCTGGGCACATTGCGGCAACTCGCCGCCCAGATCAGCGCGCGCGGCGTTCGCGGGGCCACGGGGCAGGTACTCGTGGACGCCTCGCTCTTTCGCGAAGGGACCCGCGAGTTGGGAACCCGCGTCGTCATCTCGCCGCTCATCGTCAACGACAACGTCATCGATCTGGTGGTGACGCCGGGCGCCAAAGCCGGCGACGCGGCCATCGTGCAGGTGTCGCCGCGCACGTCGTATCTGACCGTGCATCCCTCGCTGACGACGACCGACTCGGGGACAGCCCCTTCCCTGCGCCTGGTCGAGGACAGCTCCGACACCGATCACCGCGTACTCCTGGCACGCGGGACGGTCCCCAAGGGCGCGCCGTCCAACCCGCGCTGGCCGGTGCCCGTGCCGAGCCGGTTCGGTGAGATCGTGCTCGCCGAGGTGTTGAATGCCGCCGGTGTCTCGGTGATTCCGCGGCTCGGCGCGCGCACGATCGACTTCGCGCAGCTCTCCCGCGGGTATGCGGACTCCTTGCTGATCGCCGAGCACGTGTCGCTGCCCTTCAGCGCGTCAGCGCGCGTCATTCTGAAGACGAGCCAGAATCTGCACGCGAGTGCAATGCCAATGATCCTCGGTGCGCAGCCGGCGGCGCGCGCCGCTGGAAAGAATGGTTTCGACGTGGCACGCGAGTGGCTGCAGGGGGCGGGACTCTCGCTCGACGGCGCCGTGCAGGGCGATGGCGCGGGCGGAGACGCCTTCTTCTCCCCCGCATTTATGACGCGCTACCTGGAACTCGTCGCCGCGCAGCCCTGGTCAGCGCCGTTTCACGACGCGTTGCCGGTGCTCGGAACCGATGGGACGCTGGCCACCATTCAGCCGTCAGCGCCTGCCGCCGGCAGAGTGCACGCCAAGACGGGCACCTTCTCGTCGTACGATCCGCTCAACAGGCGCAACATCGTGCATGCCAAGGGGCTGGCGGGATATTTCACGTCGAAGAGCGGAAAGCGCGTGGCGTTTGCTCTCTACGTGAACAACCTGGCCGCCAGCGTCCCCGATCCGGCGGTCTTCGCTGGGCAGGCGCTCGGCGAAATCGCCGCGTTGGCGTGGGAGCACATCAAGTAGACGTCGCGTGGCGCGCCGCGGTTGACGGCGCGCCGCCCTACGGTAGCGCGTCGAGCACGCGCCGCCGCGCTTCGGGCTCCACGGCGAAGGCCACGGCCTTGCCTTTGTAGACCACCGCACCGCGCACCGTCGCGAGCGCCGTGTAATAGTCCACGTACGGGAAGCCGGCGATTGCGCCGCGGGCGAACTCGTACTGGGCGACGGCGGCACGCCACGCGTCGAGGGTGTCCGCGACCTTCACGAACACGAACGGCGTGAAGTTGGTGGCGTCCTCCCAGTTGTCCGCATACCACAGCGCCCGGATGCCGCGATGCGCCGGGTGCGCGAGCTGCACGCCGGGGAGAGCGGCCAGCAGCACGGCCTCCTGCACGATGGCACTCGTGATCCAGTGATCCTTGTGCAGGCTCTCCTTCCAGTGCGTGAAGAGCTGCGTGGGCTTCACCTGCCGTATCACGTCGGCGACGTAGCGACGCGCCGCCTCGTCGTTGGGAATCTCGCCATCGCGATACGGACCGAACATCACCTCGGCACCCAGCGCCTTGGCCACGGCCAACGTCTCGCGCCGCTTCTGTGCGCCGTACTCGTCCGGTGTGAGCCTGGGATTGCCACCCTCGCCGAGCGTGAGGTGCAGAATCACCACCCGATCGCCCCGCTGCGCGGCCGCCAAGAGCACCGCGCCGGTGGTCAGTTCCATGTCGCCGGCGTGCGCCCCGATCGCGAGGATCGTGCGCGCCGCCACCGCGGGTGCTGCAGGAGCGGGCGCTGCGACCGAAGGCGCTGCGACCGCTGGGGAAGCGGCGGCGCTCGGCGCGCGGCCGCTTTGGGCCAGCGCGTTGCCTGCGCTGAATCCGAACCCAGCGCTGAGACAGCCGAGGAAGAAGGGCCAGCGAAGCAAGGCACGCATAGGACCGAACTCCGGCAGAAGTCGTAGTCGGTGGAAAGTAGCGCCAATGGCGCCGGCCCGTCATATCGCGTAGCGTTACCCCTTCCCCGTCACCCAACTCCCGCATGCGCACCCGACTCTCCGTCTTCGCCCTGCTCGCCGTCACCGCGTCGCCGCTCGCCGCGCAGCAGCCCGTGGCCGACCAGTATCGTGCGATCGCCAACCGCATCATCGAGGCCGCGCTCGCCGACTCGATGGCGTCGTGGAACAAGCTCGCGGCCTACGTGGATTACAGCGGCCCGCGCCTCGCCGGGAGCGCGAACCTCGAGCGCGGCAACGCGTGGTTGCTGGCGGAAATGAAGAAGGACGGGCTGGCCAACGTGCGCGGCGAGCCAGCGATGGTGCCCCGCTGGGTGCGTGGCAAGGAGTCCATCACGATGATCCAGCCGCGCGAGGCCGACGTTCCAATGCTCGGTCTTGGCGGCTCGATCGGCACCGGCCCCGCCGGCATCACGGCGGAGGTGCTGGTGGTCAACAGCTTTGACGACCTCACGGCGCGCGCGGCGGAAGCGAAGGGGAAGATCGTGCTCTTCGACGTACCGTTCACCAACTACGGCGCCACCGTGCAGTATCGCGGCCGCGGCGCGGTGGCCGCCGCCAAGGTCGGCGCGCTCGCCTCACTCATTCGTGCCGTGGGTCCGTTTGGCATGCGCACGCCGCACACCGGCGGCATGCAGTACGACTCGACCGTGGCCAAGATCCCTGCCGCGGCCATCGCGATGGAAGACGCGATGATGTTTCACCGGATGCAGAATCGCGGCCAGAAGGTCGTCGTGACACTGCGCATGGAGGCGCAGTGGCATCCGGACGTGCCGTCACACAACGTGATGGGTGAACTCGTCGGACGCGAGAAGCCCCGCGAGATCATCGCGATGGGCGGTCACAGCGATTCGTGGGACGTGGGGCTCGGCGCGATGGACGACGCCGGCGGCATCGTGGTGGCGTGGGAGGCCATCAACCTGCTCAAGCGCCTGGGACTCACGCCGCGCCGGACCATTCGGGTGGTGGGCTGGGTGAATGAGGAGAACGGCCTTCGCGGCGGCAATGCGTACCGCGATGCGCACAAGGACGAGCCGCATTCCCTGCTCATCGAGTC
>JARIEY010000079.1 GCA_031127085.1 Gemmatimonadota bacterium
GCCGCCCACCGGGCGGCCCGTGCCAACGTGCGCAATGTGAACGCGTCGCGTTACGGGATGAACTCGTCGTCCATCGACGGCGGTACGGGCGGCTGCGCCATTCCCGGCCGCACGCCCTGCCGCGGCAGACGCTGCCCCTGCCGACCGGCCGCGCCCGGCTGCCCCATGCCAGGCTGTCCCATGCCATCCGGGCCCATGCCCGGGGCACCCATACCGGGCATCCCCTGCCCCATCGGACCCATCGGCGGTCCGTTCGGCCCGACGTTCTGCCCGCGACGGCCGCCCGCCTGGGCGCGCATATCATCCATCCGGCGTCGCATCTGCTCCTGCATCCCGAGGAAGCGCGCGCGCTGCATCGGCGACAGGAAGCCGGCCAGCTCCTTCTGCTCCTGCTCAATCAGCTCAAACCGCTGACGCTGGATCTGGAGCATCTTGTCGAGTCCCGCCGAAACCTTGCCCTGATTCACCGTGTCGCCGGCGATCATCAGGTCGCGCATCCCCATCCGGGCATCGCGCTCCTGCTCCACCAGCAGGCGACGCTTCTCCTCGAAGCGCTTGTTGGTTGCCTGCAGCTTGGCGAACTGGTCGTCCGTCAGCTTGAGACCGTTCTTCAGCTGGTTGCCGATGCGATTCCGGATCTGCTGCTCCAGCTGCGCGCGCCGCGCCGCAGGATCAACCGCTTCACCGCGCGCCGCACGCGGAGCCCGTCCAGCCTGTCCAGCCGCAGCCGGAGCGGCAGCCTTGGGCTGCGCGACCGGCGGGTTTTGGGCAATCGCCGCACTGCCGACGAGACCCAACGCGAGTCCTGCACGAATCAGCTGCTTCATAGCGTCTTTCCTCCTTCAGTCATCGCGATGACGGGTGTCATCGACTCGGGGTCCACACTGGGCAGGGTCCGTACGGAATCCATCTGCCCCAACAATGCCTGCAAGTCATTCACCGACAGGTCCGACAGCCCACCGCCGAACATGATGCCATCCTCCTCAGCGCCCGCCGCCTGCGGCGCGGTGGACTCCGCTGCCGCACGAACATGCGACGAGTCCGCCAGACGCACCGTGGGATCCACGGCGCCACGCCGCCACACGATGCCGCTCCCTACCGCCAGCACGAGCCCAGCCGCCGCCGCATAGTGCCACGTGTGCCGCGAGACCCATCCGCGCGCCGCGCGCTGCGCCTCCGGACGCCGCTGACTCGGTTGCGCCGCGGGTGCAGCCGGCAGCGCCCGCACGATCGCCGCGACATCAATGACCGGCGCGCCCTTCTCAAGCGCCGCACGAACCTGACCCAGCAGCGCGAGCTCCTCGCGGCACATCGCGCAGTCGGCGAGGTGCGCCGTCACGCGGGCCGCGTCGTCCGCTTCCAGCACGCCGTGGGCGTACTCGGGAAGCAGGTCGCGCACCAGGCCATCAGGACAATCAGTCATTGCTCAGGTACTCCTTGACCGCTCGCATCGCGTTGTGATAGTGCACTCGGCACGCGCCCTCGGTGCTGTTCACCATTGTGGCGATCTCCGTGTACGGCAACCCTTCCGTCACCCGCAGCGCAAAGACCTCGCGCTGCATCGGCGACAACCGCGCCACCGCGTCCCGCACCCGCTGCATCGCCTCGTCCGCCACCAGGCCGTCGAGGGCGTTGAACTCCTGCACCGCGTGATCCTCTTCCAACTCCACCCGGTTGCGCTGCCGGCGCTCCGCACGCTGCCGGTCGAGCAAGAGCCGCTTCAGGATGGTGAACAGCCACGTGCGCAGCGAACTGTCTGCCCGGAACGTCGCCAGCGAGTTGAAGGCCCGTACAAACGTGTCCTGCACCAACTCGTCCACGCCCTCCCGCACTCCCTGCGCCGCGGCGAACCGGCTGAGCGCCTGGGCGTGACGTCCCACGAGTTCGCTCGCCGCCCGCTGATCACCCCGTTGCCACCGGGCGATCAGCGCCACATCAGTCGGGAGGTCCGCGTCGCGGTGCAGTTCGCTCATGCGTTCACCATCTTGGACGTTCGGCCGGGGTCAGTGTTAAGGCGCCGAGGGCGGCGTTCGTATGGCGCCGGGGCCGGCGCTTGACGGACGCCCGGCCGGCCGCCACCATCTGCAGGTTGCCGTCTCTCATCCCCGCCCCATGCCAGAGATCATTGCGCACCGCGGCGCCTCGCGTGAGCGCCTCGAAAATACCCTTGCCGCCTTCGAACGCGCCCTCGAACTCGGCGCCGACGGCGTGGAACTCGATGTGCATTGTACCGCCGACGGAACCGTGGTGGTTCACCACGATCCCGTGCTGCGCGGCAGTTTCTCCGACGCGACGCTCACGGCGCGGCCAATCGCTGGCTTGACGACCACGCAAGTCGCCGCGTTTCGGCTCGGCGATGGCGCGGCGGTCCCCACCCTGGTAGAGGTCGCGCGCCTGCTGGGCGCGCAGGCCACGCTCTACTGCGAGCTCAAGGGGGCAGGAACGGCAGGCCCCGCCATCGATGTGCTGCGTCAGTCACCAGGCCCTAGCGCCGTGCACGCGTTTGACCATCGCCTGGTGGCCGAAGCCGCATTGGCCGCGCCGGAGCTCCCTCGCGGCGTGCTGGAGGTGAGCCGGCACGTCGACCCGGCGCACGCGCTACGCAGCGTCAACGCGCGCGACTTGTGGCAGCTCGCCGAGTTCATTGACGAGCCGCTCGTGCGTGACGTGCACGCGGCTGGAGGGCGCGTCATCGCGTGGACCGCCAACGACCCCGTGCTCGTGGAGCGCCTGGCGGCGTGCAGTGTCGACGGACTGTGCACCGACGACGTCGCGCTCGTCCGGAAGGTGCTGGGCCGCTAACGCTCCGCCAGTAGGCCCAACGCACACACGGGAGGCGGCACATTGGCCGCCTCCCGTGTCGTTTGGCGCCGCGAGGGGACGCTACGCGCCAGCGGCCGGCCGGTCGGCCGGGGGGGCGCCTGCGGTTCCCGATGTGGGGGCGTCAGCGCCCGCCGACGGCGCCGAGGCATCGGAGGCGGGACTGCCGGCCGCACTGCCGGCCGCACTGCCGGCCGCACTGCCGGCCGCATCGGCCGGGGCATCCTCACGCACCTTGGCGAGCTCCGCCTCGAGGCGTGTGGCCTCGGCTTCGTGTTCGCGCAACGTCGCCGCGAGCCGCTCCCAGGCCGCCGGCTCGAGCTCCTCGCCCTTCGCCTTAGCCCGATAACAGGCGTAGCCCAGCGCCTGTGCCGACTTGTCGGCCAGCTGGCGTACGCGGAAGATCTCCAGCCGCAGGCGCCCTTCATCGATGGCGTCCTGCGCCACGCGCCCGGCCTTGTTCAGTTCTACCTGCAGTTTGTCGAGGAATCCCATGCTGCCTCCCGGCGAGAGCCGTCTCTTTACGTACCTACGCACGGCACGTCCCGTTGGTTTCCGGCAATCGCCCCGCGGCGCGTGAACTGCTAAATTGGTGCGATGCAAGGGGACTTCGACCGCGGCGTTCGTTCCGCGCAGTTGAGCATGATTTCCAACGCGGTGCTCGCGTTGGTGAAGCTGCTCGCCGGGGTCATTGGCAACTCGTACGCACTGATTGCCGACGCGGTGGAATCGTCGGCCGACATCTTCTCGTCGCTCATCGTCTGGGGCGGGCTACGCATCGCCAGCCGCGACCCGGACGATGATTATCCGTTCGGCTACGGCAAAGCCGAGACGGTTGCGAGCGCCACGGTTTCGCTGATGTTGCTTGGCGCCGCCATCGGGATCGCGGTGGAGGCGGTTCGTGAGATCAGAACGCCGCACCACGGCCCTGCTTCGTGGACGCTGATTGTGCTGGTGCTCGTCGTGATTGCCAAGACGATGCTCGGTCGCACGATCGGCGCAGTGGGCAACGAGGTGGGGAGCACGGCGGTGAAGGCCGACGCGTGGCACCACTTCTCCGATGCCATCACCAGCGCGGCGGCCTTTATCGGCATCAGCGTGGCCGTCTGGAAGGGCAAAGGCTGGGAGGCCGCGGACGATTGGGCGGCGCTCGTCGCCTCGGCGGTGATTCTCTACAACGGCGTGTCGATGCTCCGCACCTCGCTGCGCGACCTTATGGACCGCCATCCGGGCGAGGACATCGCGCTCCCGGTACGGCGCGCAGCCGAGGCCGTGCCGGGCGTGGCCGCCATTGAGAAACTGCATGTCCGGCGCGCCGGCATCGCGTTCCACATCGAGATCCACGTGCAGGCGAATCCCGCGATGTCGCTCGCTGCGGCGCATGCGCTCGGGGGGACGGTCAAGAGCGCGATACGTACCGCGCAGCCTCGGGTGCGCGGCGTGCTCGTGCATATGGAGCCATACAGCGGCTTGATGACGTAGCCCGGGTTCGCGCTCTGTGGGCAAGCCGCCCGCTGGCGTTCACGCACGCAAAAAGGGCCCGCCGTGTGGCGGGCCCTCGGTGCATCACCAGCGGACGCTTACGCGACCGACTCGCGGGCCGGCGCCGGATAGACCGACACCTTCTGACGCGTCTTGGACTTGTGCTCGAACTTCACCACGCCGTCGATGAGGGCGTAGATGGTGTAGTCCGTGCCCAGCCCGACATTGTTGCCGGGATGCCACTTGGTGCCGCACTGGCGGAGGATGATGTTGCCCGCCACAACCTGCTCGCCGCCGTACTTCTTGATGCCGCGGTACTTCGGATTCGAATCGCGGCCGTTGCGGGAGGAGCCGACGCCTTTCTTATGAGCCATATGATCCTCTCGAGAAGCGGCTCACCCGAGGGTGATGTCGCGAACCTTGATTTCGGTGAAGCCCTGCCGATGTCCCTGCTTGCGGGCGTAGTTCTTACGGCGGCGGAACTTGAAGACGATGATCTTGTCGCCGCGACCCTGCTTGGTGATGTCGGCGGTCACCTTGGCGCCGGCCAGCGTCGGAACGCCAGCGCGGACGGAGGAGCCGTCGGACCCGAGCAGCACTTCGTTGAATTCGACGCTGGTGCCCACGTCGCCCGGAAGGGACGGAATGCGCAGCGACTTGCCCGGCTCGACGCGATACTGCTTGCCGCCGGTGCGAATGATGGCGTAGGACATGGAAAGACTCGAAAGAGCATGAACTGACAGCGAGCCTAGAAGAATAGACGGCTGGTACCTGCCAGTCAAGTCCTACGGATGATTGAGGATAGGGAATTCGGATTGCGATCAAGGATCGCGATCGGCGATCGCGACCTGCGATTACCGCGGGCGGGGCTGGCGCAGGACAAAACTGGTGACGTTGGCCACCTTCTGATCGCTCAGGTCGCTGCGTCGGCCGCCCGTCGACATATGACCGCGCAGGAAGCCGGCGAATGACGGCCAGTTGGCCAGCTCCGAGATGGCGGTGAAGCTGCGGCGGCCCCAAACAGGGCCCCCCTTGGGGGTGCCCTGTCCGTTGACGCCGTGACAGGCCGCGCACTCGTCCTTCCAGACCTTGGCCCCGTCGGCCGCGTCACCGGCCCGCACCGTCACCGTGTCATCGCCCTGCCCCTCAACCGGCGAGCCCAGGCGGACGCCCCGCGACAGGAAGGCGATGTACGAAACCAGCGCCTCCATCTGCGGGTCGTCTGGTCGCCGCGTGGGTGCGCGAAGGTTCCGTCGCAGACACAGGTTCACCCGCTCGTGCACGGTCATCACGCCACCGCGTGCGTCGAGCCGCGGGTAGCGAGCGTACGCCCCCACCCAGGGAAGGGCGCCTCGCTTGGTGCCGGCATCCAAGTGGCAACTGACGCAGCGCAGGGCGCCCGGTTCAAGCCGCATGGAGTCGCGCGTATTCAGCGCAATGGCGCGTCCGCGCCGAATGGCCGCGCCCAACGCGTCGTTCGGGATGAGCGAGTCAGCCGGCACCACGAAGAGCGCGGTGTCCCCTTCGGGACGCGGCGTTGGCGTCGCAGGTACCAAGGTGACCATTCCCCCCAGCACGCGCCGCGGCGGATCAGCGCGCTCCGCCCGACAGGCGGAGAGCGTGACGGCCGCGAGCGCCACACCGGCCGCCGTCGATCGCACGAAAGAACTAGCCATCAGCAACGTCCCTCCCGCAACCATCCGACATCCGTCTGTAGTCTCTCTGTTGTTTGTCTGTAGTCTCTCTGTTGTCTCTCTTCCCCTACGCCACTGCATACTGCTGCGTCACATCTCTCCCCGCCCCCTTCACAACCAACTTGAACTCGTCGGGGCGCAGCAGCGGATCGTCGCGCATCTCGACGCCGAAGCCGACGCCCTTCTCGAGCTTCTTCATCAGATCGCCTTCCTGCTCCAGCACGTACATCGCGGTATCGGGGTGCAGGCGAACCAGCAGGTGATCGCGCCGCCCTTCGGCGGCCATCCGGCGCACGGAGCGTTCCATCCGGCGCACGATCGTCTCCGCCGTAAAGACGCGCCCGGTGCCGTGACAGACCTGACACGGTTCGGTCATCGACTGCAGGTGACTCTGCCGTACGCGCTGACGCGTCATCTCAATCAACCCGAGATCGCTGACGGCAAACGCCTTGGTGCGGGCACGGTCGCGGCCGAGGTGCGTGCGCAACTCCTGCAGCACCTTGTCGCGGTTCTGACGCGACTCCATATCGATGAAGTCGGCGACGATGATGCCGCCCACATCGCGCAGGCGCATCTGACGCGCCACTTCGCGCGCCGCCTCGATGTTGGTGCGCAGGATCGTCTTCTCGGGGTCCTTCTTGCCGGTGTACCGCCCCGAGTTCACGTCAACGCTGACCAGCGCCTCGGTGGGCTCGATAATCAGGTAGCCGCCCGACGGCAGATCGCAGCGCCGCTTGAACAGGTCGCGGATCTCGGTCTCCACGCCGGCGTGGTCGAACAGCCCCTTCTTGTCTTCGTACAGCTGCACGCGATCGACGAGTTCCGGGGCGATGCCGTTGAGATACTCGATGATCTCGTTGTGCAACTGCCGGGAGTCGACGGTGAGCCGGTCGACCTTGGTGGAGAACAGGTCGCGAATGATGCCGCGGGTGAGCGACGTCTCGCGATGCAGCAGCTTGGGCGGCTTGCCGACGAACCGCGTCTTCTTGTTGATGCGGTTCCACTGGCTGATCAGGGTGGTCAGCTCGCGCTCAAACGTCTCCTGCGTCACGTCCTCGCCGACCGTGCGCACAATCACGCCGCCCGAGTTCTTGGGCATCACGCTTTCCACCTGACCGCGCAGCCGCTGCCGCTCGGCGCGGTCGCCGATCTTGCGCGACACGCCAACGCGCGACGCGAACGGCATATATACCAGGAAGCGCCCGGCCATCGACACCTGCGCCGTGACGCGCGGTCCCTTGGTGGAGATGGGTTCCTTGGAGACCTGAACGATGATCTCCTGGCCCTTTTTCAGGACGTCCTGAATCTGCGGCGGTTCCTTGCGCCGGCGACGTCCGCCGCGCGGCTTGGACGACGCGACGGGCGCATCGGCGGCCGCGGCCTCGACACTGTCGGGCTGATCGACGTCCGCCGGCTCCTCGGGTTCGTCGTCGGCATCATCGTCATCGTCCTCGTCGTAGACGAGGTCGGAGTTGTGCAGGAAGGCGCTCTTGTCCGTGCCAATGTCGACGAATGCCGCCTGCAACCCCGGCAGCACCGCCTCCACTCGGCCCCAATAAATGTCGCCGACCATCCGACGTGCCTCGGGACGGTCGACCTGCAGCTCAACGAGCTGGTCGTCCTCGAGGATGGCAACGCGCACTTCCCGCTGCGTCGCCGAGATGAGGATTTCGCGTTTCATGAAGAGTCGCGCCGGTTCCACGCGAGAGCGACCGCACTCGCGCCGAGGGACGGCGTGGCAAAAGGGTGGCGTGGCCCGGGGGCACCGGCAGCGCAGCGCGGCCGTCTCCCCGACGCACAACAGTCGATGATGTTGCCCCTGCGCGCGCGATCGTCCATGCGACGGCCGCCAGGAACGCGTGGCCACTGACTGCCGCTGCAATGAGCAGCGCCAGATGGGCACGGTCCGGGACAGTACGGCCTCGCCTGCGATCGGGCTCGAGCATGCTCCGCCAAACGCGAAGGGGAATGAGCGCTCCTGATGCCTGCGGTCGCCAGCGACAGGAGCGGTGCTGCCAACGGGGACTCCCCGTTACTGGATGGGTAACCCGCCGCGCACGGCGATGCAATAGGTTGGCGCCCGCCCGGGACGTACCGATGGCCCCCTACGAAACGCGGCCCCCGCCGGAACCGGCAGGGGCCGCACGCGTGCCGCGGAACGCCTAGGCCAGCAACGACTTGAGCATCTGCCGCGCGATGACGATGCGCTGAATCTCACTCGTCCCTTCGCCAATCTCGCAGACCTTGGCGTCGCGCATCATCCGCTCCACCGGATAGTCCTTGGTGTAGCCGTACCCGCCGTGGATCTGCACGGCCTTAGTGGTGGCGCGCATGGCGAGCTCGGAGCAGAAGAGCTTGGCCATCGCGGCCTCCTTCACGTACGGCTTGCCGTGTTGCGCCAGCCACGCGGCGTGGTACATCAGGTGCCGTCCGGCCTCGATTTCCGTAGCCATGTCGGCCAGCTGGAATGAGACACCCTGGAAGTGGGCAATCGCCTGCCCGAACTGTTTGCGCTCGGCGCTGTACTTGAGCGCTTCGTTGAACGCCCCCTCCGCGATGCCAAGCGACAGCGCCGCGATCCCCACCCGCCCCGCGTCGAGCGTCTGCATGAAGTTGATGAAGCCGCGCCCTTCGTCGCCCAGCCGGTTCTCCACCGGCACCTCGACATCCTCGAAGATGAGCTCGCGCGTGTCGGACGCGCGCCAGCCCAGCTTGTCCTCCTTCTTCCCCGAGCGGAAACCCTTCATCGCGGGGAGCGAGGCGTCGTGCCCGATGCCCACGCGCTGCGCGGCCGCCAGGTCGCAGGTCTCCTTGGTCAGGATGAACGAGCTGATCCCCTTGGTTCCCTTGCCGGGGTCAGTGACGGCCGTGGCGAGGAAGATCTCGCCAACGCCGGCGTGCGTGATGAACCGCTTGGTGCCATTGAGGACGTAGTAGCCGTCCTTGCGCACGGCGGTAGTCCGCGTGCCGCCAGCGTCACTTCCCGCCCCCGGTTCCGTGAGCCCGAACCCGCCAATCACCCGGCCGGTGGCCAACAACGGCACGTAGCGCTCGCGCTGTGCCGGCGTCCCGAAGTGCACGATGGGCGACGTGCCGAGGGTCGTATGCGCCGAAATCGTAATGGCGTGCGATGCACAGACTTTCGCCATCTCGTGGATGGCGATCATGTACGCGATCAGGTCGAACCCAGCCCCCCCGAGCTCCTCGGGCCACGGCACGCCGAGTAGTCCGAGCTCCCCCATGCGCTTCACGGTCTCCCAGGGGAACTGCTGGGATTCGTCGTGCGCCGCCGCAATGGGCGCCACCTCATCGCGGGCGAAGGCCTGCACCATCTCGCGCACCGCGAGGTGCTGTTCGTTGAAATAGAGACTGTCGTCCATTGACACCCGGCCCGCACGCGGGCAGCTGGGAGGGATACTGTCGCCACAAGATAGCGCACCGCGCCAACGCCCCGAAATCCCGCACCGCGCTGGCCCCAGGACTAGCCGATACGCGCCCTTTGGCCGATACTCTCCCGAATGGAGCCCGTACGCGTCATCGTTTTGACTACGCTCTTCATGCAGTCCGGCGTTGCGCTGGTGCTGGCGCTGGTGCTCACCTGGCTCTGGCGCGCGCGCCGGGTGGACTACCTGCGCTGGATATCGGCGAGCTGGTGGTCGTTCGTGACCTTCACGGGTGCGTCTGGCATCGCCTTCCTGTTCGCGCTACGCCGGCAGCCCTCGTACCTGTGGGACCTCGCGACCTTCACGTCGCAGACGACCGTCGTTCTGCACGCGGTGTTTATGGTGGCCGGGGTTCGCGTCTTTCTGCGCCGCACCCCGCCGACGGCAAGCAAGGTCTGGCTCGGCGTGATCGCGGCCGTCGCGTTCGGCATTGCCTCAGTGCTGTTGCCGGCCGACGGACCAGCCGGCGCCCCGTCGCGGCAGTTCATCAGGGGAACGCTGCCGGGATTCATCATCTCCATCACATACGTCTCGCTGATACCCTCGCTCTGGCGCGCACGGCGAGCCGGTGCGTACGGCACGCAGCTGCTGGTCGCGGCGCTCGGCTTCAGCACGTTCGTGTCGTCCGCGCAGGCGCTGGCTTCGACGGCCGCGCTGCTCAACCTCCCCGGCGCGCTGTTGTGGCCGCCGTGGTATCCCATGGCGGTCTTGTCGCAGGCGATGTTCGCGCTCGCGTGGTCTGGCATGATGCTCGAGGCAGAGCAAGGCGACCGGGTGGAAGCGGCCGAGCGCGCCAATCGCGCGGATCGAATGCTCCGCGAGGCGCTGGATGCCTCGGATGACCTCATTGGCGTGGTGGACCAAATGGAACGGCTGGTCCTCTGCAACGATCGTATGGCCGCGACGATCACCGAAGTGACCGGGGTGAAGGTCACGCCATTCATGCCGTATCCGCGCCCGGGCCGCACCGAGGGTGAGCGCAAGCAGTTCCTGTCGACGATCCAGCGCGCCCTGCGCGGCGAACGGGTGCACGAGCGGAGTGAGGTCTTCACCACGACGGGGCGTCGCATCCTGCTCGACCGTCACATCGTCCCCATTCGCGAGGCAGGGGCGGTGACGGGGGCATTCGTGGTGGCGCGCGACGTGACGGACGACGAAGCGCTTCGCCGTGAAGCGGAACGCGCGATGCGCATAGAGGCGATGGCGCGGATGGCCGGCGGCCTCGCGCACGACTTCAACAACATCCTCACCGTCGTGCAGACCAACCTGCAGCTCCTGACCGAAGCGGGCGAGCACGACGCCGAGTCGATGGACATCATCATGGAGACGGCCGGCGCGCTGGACCGCGCCAACGTGTTGACGCGCCGGCTCCTTGGCGTCGCCCGCGATCCGCCCACGGTGGCAGCGCGCGTGGATGCCGCCGCACTGCTGCGCGACTCCGCCCGGTTCCTGCAGCACGCCATTGGCGAAGAAGTGGTGCTCGACCTCTCGGTCCCCACGAGCGAAGCGTTCGTGACCATCGACCCGGGCCGCCTGGAGCAGGTGCTGCTCAACCTCTCGCTCAACGCACGCGATGCAATGCCGACGGGCGGCAATCTGCGCATTCGCGTGCGGCACGAGCGACTGGACGCCGGCACTGACCCAACGCGTACGGTGCCGCCCGGCGAGTACGTGAGCATCGCGGTCACGGACGAGGGAAGCGGGATGGACGACGACACGCTGCGGCGGGCCGGCGATCCGTTTTTCACCACCAAGCCCGGGTCGGTGGGATCGGGGCTTGGGCTCGCCACCTGCCGCGCCATCCTCACCGAGGCCAAGGGCACCCTGCTCATTCAGAGCAAGCCCGACGTCGGCACCACGGTCACCCTGCTCCTGCCGTCGACGTAGCGACGCGCCTACACCGGTCGTGCGAAGTGGCCGCGCGTGTACTGATCGCCGAGAATGGCACGCACGGCGTCGACCGCTGGTGCCCGCCCCGCCGCCAGCGCCTCGAGCGACTGTCGGTACGCCGCCACCACGTCAGCGACGCGTTCGCCCCGCACGTTGAAGACGGCGCGGTACCCGCGCACGCCGGCCTTCCAGAGCCGCGGCAGATACGCTGTGCCGTCGACGGGGCGCGAGTGCAGCAGCCGGTTGCGGCACGCGCTGTCGGTGGCGACCGGAAAGTGATAGCCGGCTGGGTCGGTGAGTTCGACGTTCGTGTGCTTTTGGACGCACAGATCGCGGCAGGTCGTAGGCTCACGCTCGAACGCCGCCGAGAGCACACAGTGCTCGAGGTTCATCCCCTCAGGGCGACCGAAGAGAAAGACGTCGAAACCCTCACCGAGCCACGGCGCAACGAGTTGTGCGATTTCGTCCACCGTCAGTTCCACGGACGCCGTGATGCGACGCGCGCCCAGCGCGAAGTATTCCCGCGCCGTGTGCGCGTTGAAGCAGTTGACGGCGTAGTCGGCCACGACGTCCCGCCCCGCCCCGCCGAGTTCGGCGACCAGCCCAAGATGCCCGCTGAGCACCGGCAGGCCGAGGTCGAGCCACGGCTGGAGACTGCGCCGCTCCTCCGGGCGCACCACACTCGGCGTCCGCAGGCGCAACCCGACGCCAAGCGCCGCGAGTTCCGCCGCCAGCGCCGTCACGCGCGAACGAGGCGGCGCTGGGTGGCGGAGGAATGGATCGAGCACCACTTCCGTTACGCCGGCCGCAGCGGCCGCGCGCGCATCGTCGAGGTCGAACACTTCCGCCGCCAGACGAAACGGCGGCTCGCCCCCTGGCTCTCCCTTCGGCTCGCGAGGTGGTGCGTCGTTCACGGCGAGCGAGATGCGCGCCTGGCGCTCGGCGAGCACGGCGTCGTGCGCCCAGTTCCGGCGCTGTCCCAGTTCCTCGGTGGCGCGCTGCCGCAGCCGGTTCAGCTCCGAGACGGGGAGGAACAGTCCGGCGCCCAGCCCGGAGGCATCAAGATCCCCCAGCACGAACGGCGTGTCGCCGAGCCGCCCGAGTTGCTCGCGCAACTGCGCCGTGTCGAGCGTGCGCTTGCTGGCCGGCGCCAGCGTGGTGTCTGACAGCTGGGTGACGGTTTCGTCTCCCGCCCGCAACACTGCTTTGAGCGGCCCGCCCGCCGCGCCAAAAACACGAATGTCGAGCCGCACCCGACGCGCGCGCCCATCCTCGAGCAGTGACGCATAGGAGGCGCGGGCCGATGCCATCAGTTGCACGTCGGCGCTGCGGAAGACCTTCCATCCCGCGGCGACCCGCACGCGCGTGCTGAGCGCCTGACGCCAGGCGCCGTGGCGCTCGTGCACGGTGCGCACTTCGCTTACGGAGAAGCCCACGGACTCCGTGTGGCCGCCATCGGGCGGCTCGAAACCGAGTCCGTCACCAACGGCGATCGGCGCTCGGACGTCGACCACCAGCTCTCCGTCGGCGCACGCCACCACCACGCCCAGTTCGAGCCCGCGGTTGTCGGGCTGTGTGCGCGTGATGTAGTCGCGCCCCGCCCGGCCGCCGTACATACCGCCGGTAAAGCCGCGGCTGAAGATCTGCACCAGCGGACGCGTCTCCTCGAATTCCGGCGGCGTGAACTCGCCAACCGCGACACGGTCGAGCCAGGTGCGATAGCCCTTGGTCACCGTGGCCACGTACTCGGGCTTCTTCTTGCGCCCTTCGACCTTGAGGCAGACGATCCCCGCCTCGGCGATCTCGGCCAAGTGGTCGTAGGCCCCGAGATCCTTGGCGGAGATCAGGTAGCCGCGGTCGAGCTCAGCCCCCGAGTCCACG
>JARIEY010000080.1 GCA_031127085.1 Gemmatimonadota bacterium
CGGCCACGCGCGGCGCGCGCGCGAACCACGCCGCGTGAGTGAGCGGCTCCACCGGCGTGGGCGCGGCCGCCGCCACACTGCGCGTGAGCGAGTCCGCAAAGCGCCGCCACTGCGCCGCGAATGTCGAACCGAACTCGGCGCGCGCGGCGCGCTCGAAGCGCCACGGAATCACCCGGGACGAGCTCCGCTCGATGAACCGTTCCACGCGACCGCGCGACGGGTCGCCCTCGATGGAGCGCATGAAGAGCGACCCCCACACGTACGCCCCCGTGCCGCCCGGAAAGCGCAGCGACGCGCTGGACCAGGCGCCGAACCGCGGCACCGCGCCGTCCGCTGCGGCGGCGTTCGCGTACGGGACGTGGGTCAGTCCCTCGAGCCGCCCGCCATCGCCGAGCTCTGACTCGTAGTGGACGGCGAGCCCTTCGAGCAGCCACGACGGTGCCCACGCGTTGGGAAAGAGCAGCGGCTGCCGCCCGAACACCGCCTGCGCCACGCGCCACCAGCCGCGGGTGCGATCCAACTGAAAGACATGCACCAGTTCGTGCTGAATAACGAGATCGAGCCAGTCCTCGCGGAAACGCAGGGTGCGATCGTCCACCGGCGGGCGCGCGAAGATGACCATCCGCGGCGTGGGCGAGACGTACGCATACCCGTTGGCGTAGTCGACGTGGTCGGTGAGCACCAGCGCAATGCGACCGCGCGCGGGGCGGTGATGCGCCGCCAGCTGCGCATACGCCCGCTCGGCAGCCCCACCGGCCCGTCGCGCGAGCGGCTCGAGCGCCGCGTCGAAGTGCACGGCGAAGTGCGGCGTCTCGATGGTGCGCCAGCGATCGTTGGGCGCCTGCGCGGCAGCGGGCGCGCCGAGTCCACAGGCGGCCAACAGCACCGCGAGTACGCAGCAGATCAGAGCGGACTGGGGAGATCGAGGCTTCACAGGGGGCAGCTTCGGTGGGTGACGGCGTGATCTCGCGCTGGCGCGTGGGACCGGCGCTGACGCAGGAGGAGTATGCCACCGCGCCCGAGTCCGGCGAAAGTGCGCGCAGCTAATGGCGCGCGCCTCCGCCGTGCCGCGGCGGCGTCAGTCCTCCTTTCGTCCCCCGCGATGACACCGCACGCAATCATCCAGGTTCTGCGCGCGCACCTCGCCCCGGTGTTCCCGCTCGACACGCGCGCGGCTGTGCTCGTGGCAGTTGTAGCAGGTGTACTGCTTGTAGTTGGACGGATTCTCGTGGCAGGTCTTGCAGGCGATGCGGCCGCCCTCGCCGTGATCGAGCGGGAAGACGCGATGCTCAAAGCGGGCCCCGGTCCAGCGGCGCGTACCGTGACAACTGCCGCAGTCCTCTCCGAATCCGCCCTTGTGCTTGTCCTCGCTGCGATGACACTCGATGCACGTCTTGGGAGCGCGCGCGTAGCCGGTGAGCGTCGACGCGTTGCGATGACACTTCTCGCAGGCAAGCGCGCGATGCGCGCCGGTGAGCGGGAAGCCGAGGCGCTGATGCATCTCGCCAAGCCGCACGCGCTTGAAGGCCGGACTCTCTGCCCCCGCGTGCTCGCCGTGACACGTGACGCAGGCGCGTACGTCGCGCATCGCGCCGTGCAGCGTCGTGGTGTCGGCAAGCGCCGTCTGGATATCGTCGTGGCACTGGAGGCAGCGCGCGTCCATTCGCGTCGCGCTCCACGGAGCCGCGTGACAGGCGTCGCATCGCGCCGACAGCTCGGCGTGCGCCCGCACACCGCCGCGCAGCGCGGGCGTGCTGTCGGCCGCGTGCAGCGCCCCAGGTGAGAACATCGCACCGCCGTCGGTGCGCCAGACGACAGCGACCAGCACGGCCACCAGCACGGCGGCGACGAGCCCCACACGGGAGACGGGCGCGGGACGCATTGGCGCTAGCGGGAGAAGGTGCCGTAGTAGAGCGTCGCGGCGATGTGCGCGCCGGCGAGCACCCAGAGCACGAGGCTGGCCGGCACGTGCAGCAGCCACCAGACGCTGGCCAGCCGGCGCGGCGACAGCGCGGCGGGAGCACTGCGCCACTGCGTGCGCGCGCGGTCCTGCCGATGCGTCAGCGTGGCGAGCGCGGCCTGCAGCGCGCGCCGCGTCTGTGCGCGTCCGGCATCGTCCGGCCCCTCACTGCGCGCCAAGTCGGCAAGTTGCCGCTCGATGTGCGCCATCTCGTCATCGAGCTGGGCAATCACGTTGGCATCGGGGGCGAGAACTCCGCGCGGCAGTGCGCCGACGACCACGCGCCCCACCACACCACTCGCGACGACGAGCAGCGTGGTGAGCAGCAGCAGCCCGGCCAGGCCGCGCACCGCGAGCCCGGAGTGCAGCAACACGAAATACGGACCAGCAAGACCGGCAATCGCATGCGTCGCCATCTCGTCGCGCATCGCAGGGGCGAGCATTCCCGGGGTGCGCTTCCGCCACGAGTACCCAAAACCGGCCCAGAGCATCAGCAGCGTGCCCACGATGCCGAGCAGGTGACCGGCCGCCGTGCCGGCCCAGGGCGCACCGGTCTGGTGCCACGCGACATAGACAAACGTCGCGACGGCGCTCAGTACGGCGGCGACGACGGCGTCAGCGGTGCTCGGCCGCATCGTCGTCCACGTGTTCGTCGCAGAATGCGAGCAGCAGGTCCATCGCCGACTCCGCGTCGGTATTCAACGCAGGGCGCAGCGCAGCGATGTCCACGGCTTCGCCCACGAGGTGCGCCAGCGCATGCGAGGCGCGCTGGTCACCCATCACGACGGCCCCCACGATGGCGCGTCCGCTCACCATCACCCGCAGCCGGTCGCCAACGCGTGCACCGCTGACCACCCACGCGTCGGGGTCTCGTGCCCAGCGTTCGCTCTGCCCGCGCGTCAGCGTCAGCAGGTCCGGATCGTCCGCGGCCCCCACGGCGCCAATGATCGTGGTGGTGATGCCAGCCACCCGCGTGACGTTGATCGGCACGCGTTTGCGGTGCGGCACTCGGCGGCCACCCATATTGAGGCCGGCGGTCCGTCCTTGCTGCAGCGCACTGGCCCAGAGCGTGTCGAGCAGCGAGACGCCGGTGACGGGATCGAAGACCTGCGCCACGTCGCCGGCCGCATAGACGCCGGGAAGACTCGACTCGAGAAACTCGTTCACCAGAATGCCGCGGTCGCTGGCGAGACCGGCGCTGCGCGCGAGCGCCAGGCGCGGCCGAATGCCGACGGCCACGGCCAGCAGCGTACACGGAATGCGTTCGCCCGTCGTCGTCTCCACCCCAACCAGCCGCCCGTCTTCGCCGATGGCGCGGCGCACGCTGGTGAAGCGGTGCAGCGCCACGCCGTCGTGAATGAGCCGCGCCTCGACGATGGCCGACTCCACCGCGTCGAACACCTTGGCCCAGTACCGTTCGCCGCGCATCAGATAGTGCGTGGCGACGCCGCGCGCGTGCAGTCCCTCCACCAGTTCCAGCGCGGTGCTGCCGCCGCCCACCACCACCGCGCCAGCAGCCGAGGAGGTGCGCTGCACGAAGTCGCGCGCCTCCTCGAGTCCGTCCACGTGCACCACGCCGTCGAGTTCCTCGCCCGGGAAGCCCGCGCGCACGCTCTCAGCGCCGGTGGCGATGAGCAGGCGGTCCCACGGGACGCGCGCGCCATCGTCGCAGATGACCTCTCGGGCGGCCGCATCGACCTGCACTGCACGACCGTGACGGCGCTCGACGCGCAGCGCGTCAACGTCACGCGCCGAACGAATGGTGAGTTGCTCATCGGGGACTTCGCCCGTGAGCATGTAGGCCAGGCCGGGGCGCGAGTAGAACGGCCCGCGCTCGACACTCAGCATCGTGATGGACGCGGTGCGGTCGTTCGCACGAATCGACTCGGCCGCGGAGAGCCCGGCGATACCCGAGCCCACGATGACGTAGCGCGCGCTCGTGTTACGCGCGCTTTCGTGGCGCGCGCTCACGGCGCACGCTCCAGCAGTTGGAAGCGCAATGTGCCGCGCGGGCAGCGCATCACGCAGGTGCCGCAGGCCAGACAGCGCGGGTCGGTGACCGCCGCTCCCTCACGCGCCACGGCGCGCACATCGATACCGACGGGGCATCCGTGCGAACAGATGCCGCATTGCACGCATCGCCCCGGCTCGGCCACCACGATGCCGTCCGCAATCAGTTGCACGCGCCACGCGTCGGCGGGAAAGCCGGGCGGCGGCGCCTGAGGCGATCGAAGGAAGAGTGTGCGCACGATGCGAGTGGTCGGAACACTGCATGATAGCCGCACTCGAGCGCACAATCTGGCGGCGATTACCCCCGTGTTTGTGCGTGAATATCGGACACAACCCGCGATGAGAACCGCTCTCAGCGCGGCATCGCCAGCGAACGGAAATACTGCTCGAGTCCGTCGACCACGCCGCGCGCATAGGCACGCTGGAACTCGGGGGTGCGTAGCGCGGCTTCCTGTTCGGGCATCACCGTCCACGCGCCTTCGCAGAGCACCGATGGGAACCAGGTGGCGCGCACGACCGCCAAGTTGTTGAAGAAGATGCCTTCATCACGCAGCCCCAGGTGACGCACCATCCCCTGCTGCACGAACCGCGCGAGCGGCTCGCTTTGCGGATGGAAGAAGAACGTCCCCGTACCGCGCGCCGCCGCGAACGGGTTGGCGCCATCGGCGAAGGCGTTGAGATGGATGCTCACGAACGCCTCGGCGTTTTCGCGACGCGCCTGGATTGGGCGCGCGCCGAGCGCCACCGCGTCCATTGATGTGCGCAGCATCAGCACGCGCGCGCCGCGCGCTTCGAGCATCGTCTTGAGCGCTTCGCCGATGGCGAGCGTTGCCTCTGGCTCCCACAGACGCGTGGGGCCCATGGAGCCGCCCGGCGGATGCCCCGGGTCGACGGCGATGACGCGGCCACGCAGCGGCGACGCCGCGTGGATCGGCGGCAGGTGACGCACACGCAGCACCAGCGCGCTGTTGCGCCACAGCACCAGGTAGCCAACGGGTGGGTGGCGCAGGTCGACATCGAACCGCACGCGGTCGTTGCTGACCTGCTCGTGCCGCACGAGGCGCACCGTGGGGTCGTTGGTGTCGAAGCGGATGATGTCGAGATTGGCACGCGCCCCGTAGACGGTGAGCGTCATCCCGGTGCCGCTCTGCTCAACGGCCACGGGGGTGCGCGCGGAGAGTGAGAGGACGATGTCCGTGTAGCCGGCGGCGGCCGCGACGCGGGCCGCGGTGAGCCGCTGGATGCGCGGTGTGACCGTCGCGGGCGGCGCGGGCGACGGTGTGGTGTCGGGGGCAGCGCCTGCGGCGCCACTGCCCGTGGCGGTGACAATCCCCGCGTTCTCGACCCACGCTTCTATTTGACTGTCGAGTCGAATACGCGTGCTGCCGCCCAGCCGGCCGGTCGCAATGACTTCGGTGCCCGGAAGCAGAAACCACTGGTAGGTGCCGCCCGGCGTGGGGCGCGCGATGGTTACCCGGTCGGTGTCGGAGGCGGCGTATTCGTTGGTGTTGGCCAGCGTGACGAGCCGCGGGTAGCCGACCGTGTCGAGTACGGCGGCGGGGCGCGGGGCGGCGTTGCGGGGCGGGTAGCGCAGGCGGCGCACGGCGACGGCCGTTTCGCCCGTGGGGAGCGCTGCGTGCATCGTGTAGACGGTATCGGACGGCACGGGGAGATACGCCATGAACGATCCGTTCGGGTTCACGCGGACCGGGGCGCCGTTGATAACGAGGGTCGCGTCGCCGTGGCCGACGCTCCCGAACACAAAGGTCGAGTCGCGCACCGAGAGGGTGTGGTTCTCCGGCGGATAGACCATATCGAGCGAGAGCGCGCCCGAAGCGCGCGGGAACGGCGGCAGCGCAGGGGCTACGGCAGCGGGGGTCACCGCGACAGTCGGCGCCGGCGCGGCGGGCGCCACGGCGGGGGTCGGGACGGGGGCGGTGGTTGGCGGCGGCGCGTGACCGCACGCCGCGAGCAGCGTGGCTCCCACGAGGACAAGGCGACGGAATTGCGGCATGGTGGGCAATAATAGCCAATGTCGGCCCCGGGGAGGGCTGAGCGCGGGCGACAAAAGGTTCGCCCCTGCCTAGCCGCGCCCCCCCTCGCAATCCTATTATATGCGGGCGCCTGCGGGCGTCCGGTAACCGCGTGTACCTGCGAGGATTGGCGTGAACCGTTGCGGCTTCTGCGGAAGGGATAATGATGGCGAATCGCGCTTCTGCATCGACTGCGGAAAACCGATCGTCAGCAGCGGCGCGCGCGTCATCGAAGTGGCCTCGATCCTGAGCCCAGGCGGCGCGCGGCTATCGCAGCCGGGCACGGGCATTCCGGCCACGCGCGTTTCGTCGGCCGCCAAGTCGGTGGGATCGAGCAAAGGATGCCCGTTCTGCGGCGCGGCTGTGCACACGGGGCTGCCATTCTGTCCGCAGTGCGGCGGACGCATGAACAACGAGGCGCCGCCGGAGCTGCCACAGCTCTCGTGCGACGCCTGCGGCAAGCCGGTGCGCGCCGGCGACCAGTTCTGCCCGCGCTGCGGCGCCAAGCGCACCCCAACCGACGCCCCCACGCCGCCCGGCGGGACCGCCGTCTTCTCGGCCCGCGGCACGCAGACCGGACCCAAGCTCGCCTTGCTGGGCGAGACAGGTCAGGTGACGCAGACGTTCACGATCGGCATTGGCGAAGGGATCGTGGGGCGCAATGACGGCGAGCTGCGCTTCCCCGACGACGTCTTCATGAGCCCGGTGCACGCGCAGTTCGCGGCGCGAGACGGACAGGTGTACGTGCGCGATCTGGGATCGCGCAACGGCACGTGGGTCTTTCTCGACGCGCCGCAGAAGCTCACCGACGGCGACGCCATTCTGGTGGGCTCGCAGATCCTCCGATTCAAGCGCCTGGGCTACCCGGGTCCGAATCCGCCCGAGGCCGATTCGACGCGTCGGCTGGGCTCGCTGTTGCCGCACGGCGACATCGCAGTGCTGCAGCAGATGCGCGCCGACGGCTCAGTGCGCGATGCGCTGCATCTGAGCCCGGGGCGCAACGTCTTTCTTGGCCGCGACAAGGGCGACTGGGTCTTTCCGTACGACCAGACGATGAGCGGGCAGCACGCGGAGATTCGCAGCGAAGATATGGACTTCGTGGTGCTCGACGCCGGCAGCCGCAATGGCGTGGCGGTGTCGGTGCGCGGTGAGCGCGTGGTGCGCGTGGGGCAGCGCGTGCTGCTCGGCGATCAGATTTTGCGACTGGAGAGCTTGTGAGCGACCAGAAGATCTGTCCGACCTGCGGATCGGAGTATCCGCTCAGCGAGCGGTTCTGCCCGCGCGACGGCACGGCGCTGCGCAGCGCCAGCGCGAGCGCCGACTTGATGGGGAGCGTAGTGGCCGACCGCTACCACATCCTGAAGAAGCTGGGCGAAGGCGGCATGGGACAGGTCTACCTGGCCGAGCACGTGAAGATGGGGCGCAAGAGCGCTCTGAAGGTGATGAACCCCGGCATGAATCAGGACGCGGATGCGATTGCGCGGTTCAATCGCGAGGCCTCCAATGCCAGCCGGCTGAATCATCCGAACATCTGCGCCATCTACGACTTCGGCGAGACGCCTGACGGGCTGATCTACCTGGCGATGGAGTTCATCGAGGGGATGTCGTTGACCGCGCTGGTGGAAAAGAGCGGCGCGCTCCCTCCGGCGCGGGCGGCCAGCATTATCCATCAGAGCGCCGACGCCCTGCAGGTGGCGCACGACGCCGGGATCGTGCACCGCGACCTGAAGCCCGACAACATCATGATCGCCAAGAACCGTGACGGCACGGACCTGGCGAAGGTGGTGGACTTTGGCATCGCCAAGGCCCACAGCAGCGACGCGCAGAAGGTGACCAAGACGGGGATGGTCGTGGGGACGCCCGAGTATATGAGCCCCGAGCAGCTGTCGGGCGACAAGCTCGACGGCCGCAGCGACATCTATTCGCTGGCGCTGGTGGCGTTCAACTGCCTCACGGGCAAGCTCCCCTTCCCCGGCGAGTCGGCGCAGGAAGCGATGATTGCGCGTCTCATCGAACAGCCCAAGACGCTGGCCGAGATGCGTCCGGATGTGGCGTGGCCGGCCGACGTGCAGGCGGTGATGGACAAGGCGCTCGCGCGCGACGCCACCGAGCGCTATCAGAGCGCGGCGCAGTTTGGGCGCGAGCTGTGGGCCGCGTGCGAGAGCATGCCCGCGTCGCAGGCGGCGGAGGCAGGGACGCAGGTGCTGAGCGCGCCGGCGGCCACGGCTGCGGCGGCGAGCGTGCCCAAGACGCGGGTGGCTACGCCGGGTGAGGGGGGCAAGACGGTGGCCGCGCCGGCGGCGAAGGCGGCGCCTGCCGCGGCCGAACCGGCCGCCGTGCCCGCAAAGAAGGCGAACACGGGGCTGATCGCCGCCGCGGTGATCGGGATCGCCGTCCTTGGGGGCGGTGGGTACCTTATGATGGGCGGCAACGGCAGCACGCCGGCCGGAGGCGACAGCACGGCAGTGGCGCAGGGGCCGGCGGGACCGGCGACCGCGGCACCGGCACCGGCCGCGCCTGCGGGTGGGTCCGTTGCGGCGCCGGCGGTGACGCCGATGAGCACGCCGGTGAATCCGGGGAACGGTGGCGGGCGTATGCCGAATACGGCTCCGCAGTCGGCCGCCGCACCCGGCGGGGCACCGGCCGCGTCCGGCGGCGCTGCACTGGTAGCGAAGTGGATGCCGATGGCGTTTGATCTCACCGCAGGAGCGGCGCAACAGATTTTGCGGGACGTCGAGCCGGAAATTCCCTCCCTGTCCGGCGAGACGAAGGGCAACGCGTATCTTCTCGTGGCGATGGCATACTTCAAGACCAACAACTCCGACGATGGGTGCGCGATGGCGGAAAGGGCAAAGCCACTGCTGAAGGGCCTGACACGCGACCAGCTGCAACCCTTCCTCGAAGCCTGCAAGTGACCGCATCCTCGTCCCCCCTCGACATCGTCGTCCACGTCTTCGGACGCACGGACGTCGGCCGCACGCGTGAGCACAACGAAGATTCATTCGTCGTCGCCGACCTGACGACGATGAATGCCACGTTGCAGCCGGAGGTGCGCGAGCATCGCCCGGGGGCGCGGGGATCGCTCTTCATGGTCGCCGACGGAATGGGCGGCGCGGCGGCCGGCGAGATTGCCAGCCAGATGGCCACCGAAGTGGTGCTCGAGGAACTCGACACCTGGTGGCGTCGCTCGGACGCGACCGACGGTGACACGTTCGCCGGGGCGCTGCGCAAGGCGGTGGAAGCGGCCAACGCACGCATCCACCGCTACGCGATCGACCATCCGGAAAATCGCGGGATGGGAACGACCACGACCATCGCGGCAATCCTCGGCGATGCGCTGTACCTGTGCCAGGTGGGCGACAGCCGCGGCTATCTGGTGCGCAACGGCGTGGCCACGCAGGTCACCAAGGACCAGTCGCTCGTGCAGCGCCTTATCGACGCGGGCGAACTCACCGCCGAGGAGGCGGAAGTCAGCGAGCGTCGCAACATCATCCTGCAGGCGCTCGGGCCGGAACCGATGGTAAAGGTGGACGTCACCACCCAACAGCTGCGCCGCGGCGACACGCTGGTGCTGTGCAGCGACGGTATGTCGGGGCAGATGCGCACGGCCGATATCTCGCGGCTGGTGAGCGAGAAGTCGCCCGACCTGATGGAGACCTGCAAGTCGCTCATTGACCTGGCCAACGAAAACGGCGGCCCCGACAACATCACGGTCATCGCGGCGCGCTTCGAAGGATTTGGCCTGCAGCCGCCGGAATCGAACGACTTCGTGGGGCACCTCCCGTACGTATCGCCCGCCGAGCAGCGCGCCACGATGCCGGTGGACGCGGCGATGATCGCCGACGCCGACCTCATTGAGCTGTCGCTGGTGACCACGGCCGAGACGGAGATTCCGAAGGCCGACGATGGCAGCGCGATGCGCGCCACCACGCCGATCGCTCCGCTCCCCGCCACCGCGACGCCGCGGCTGAGCGTTGGGCAGCTGCGCATCATTTTCGGCGGCCTCACGGTGGCCGTCGCCGCGTGGCTGGCCTGGGTCTACTTGCTGCGCGGCTAGCGACAGCGTGCCCATCGAACTCCGCGTCATCAGCGGCGCGCGCGCCGGCGCACGCGAAGTCTTTGCCAAGTCGATCGTGGCCATCGGGCGCCATCCGATGAACGACCTGCGCCTCGACGCCGAGCAAGACTTGGATGTCTCGGGACGCCACGCGGAAATCCGCATCACCGGCAACACGGCCACGTTGCGCGACGTAGGGAGCAGCAACGGCACCAAGGTGAATGGCCAGCCGCTCACGGGCGAACGCGCGCTCTTCGACGGCGACACCATCACCCTGGGCGGCGCGGCCGGCGCGGCGCTGGAGTTCCACTACGTGATTGACGTCGGGGAGGCCTCGTCGGCTCCTCCGGCCCCGACGAACATCGACGTCGCGCCGCCGGTCACCGACCCCACGAGGCCGGCCGCGCCCGCCAAGCCCCGCCGCGACACGACGGCACGCATCGCCGAGGCGGTGGAGCTGCAGACGGGACAGCTGCGCCGGCTGCTCTACGGCTTTGGCGTCGCCGTCGTGGTGGTAGGCCTTGGCCTCGCCTGGATGAGTCGCCGCAACGCGGCGGCCGATCGCGCCACCATCGAGCAGCTCCTCAGGGAGTTACAGGCGCAGAACGCCGCCATTGCGCAACTGCGCGGGAATGCGGGGGCCAACGGCCTGACCGATGAAGTGAGCCGCATCACGCGGCAGCGCGACTCGCTGCTCTCGGTCCTGCGCCAGGGCGGCAATCAGCAAGGGATCAGCGAGCGCATCGCCGAACTCAACCGTCAGCAGACGGCGGCTGGCGCGGTAAGCAAGGTGGATTACGAACGCATCGCCGAGCAGAACACGCGGGCGGTGGCGTTCATCGTCGTGCAGCACGGTGACAACATCGAGGGGGGCTCTGGGTTCGGCGTGACACGCGACGGCTGGATTGTCACCAATCGTCACGTCGTGCAGAGCGACATCGACGGCGCGCCGGCCAAGATCGCCGTGCAGTTCCACGGGACCAAGCGTTGGCTTCCCGCGCGCCTGGTGAAAGTATCAAGCAGCGACGACCTGGCCTTCCTCAAGATCGACGCGCCCGGCACGTACCCGACCGTGGTTGGCATCAGCCCGAGCGGCGGCGTGCGCCCAGGCGCGCCGATCGCAATCATCGGCTATCCACTTGGCAACGAGACGGCCGGGATGGGTGGGTCGATCGACACGCTCACCGCGAGCGCCACGGTAACGGTGGGCGTGGTGAGCAAGTCGGTCTCCGACATCGTGCAGATTGACGCCTACGTGGCGCACGGCTCGAGTGGAAGCCCGGTCTTCGACCAGCGCGGCCTGGTGGTTGGCGTGGTCTACGGCGGCCCCACGGAAGCGGCGGGACGCATTGTGTACAGCGTACCGAGCGACCGGCTGATTGCGCAGCTCCCCGGCGAGGCCGCGGGCGTGGTTCGACCGTAGCGCGCTACCCACTGCCCACGAAGAGAAGACGGCCGCCGAGTGTTCGGCGGCCGTCGATCTTTTTCAGCTGACGAGCGCGCGTGCCGCCGCCTCCTGCATGCCACGGTCGCCGCTCCACGCGCACAGCAAGTGCGCGGCGTCGGGGAGTTCGGCCGCAAGTCGCGGATGGCCAAACAGCACCACCAGCGAATCGCGCTTGAGCGTGCGCGCGGCCTGCACGGCGAGCCGCACCGTAAGCCGCGACTGCGCCGTGAGCGACACGTGTCCTTTTCCTGGCAGCACGTCGGCGAAGACCGCGATGACCAGCACCCCCTCGCCCCCCGCAGTCGCGCCGGGGACGACGTTCACGGTGCGCCCGAGCGACTGCAGCGACTGAATGAACGACCAGCGTGACGGCGCCGCGCTCGCGGGATCATCGTCAACCATCACCACTTCGCAGGTGGGCGGCACCCACGGCACGCGGCCGCGCTGCAGCTGCAGCACACGATCGGCGGCCTGTTTGGCCCAGGTGCGGTCATCGAGTGTGGGCCCGCGGCTGTCGGGCAACCACCGCCCCCACGCCGCCCACCAGTCGCGCCGCCGCCGCGCGGCTTCCAGCGCCTCGAGGTCGAGTCGTCCGGCGGCGGCCGCCTCCTGCAGCGCGCGCACGACCGCCGGCGGGTCGGTGGGGGCCAGCAGAAGATCGCACCCCGCCATCAGCGCGCGCACGGCGGCTTCGCCCTGATCGTGCGACGAGAGCACGCCGCTCATATCGAGCGCATCGCTGACGATCAGCCCCTCGAAGCCGAGCTCTCCGCGCAGGAGCGCAATCGTGGGCGGCGACAGCGTGGCCGCGCGCGTGGCGTGATCGAGCGCCGGAAAGGCGACGTGTGCCGTCATCACGCTGGCCACGCCGCTGTCGACCGCCGCGCGGAACGGCACGAGGTCGCTGGCGAGCAGCTCGGTGAGACTCTCCTCCTGCACGGGAAGTCCGAGATGCGAATCCTGATGCGTGCGCCCGTGCCCCGGAAAATGCTTGGCGCACGCCAATACGCTTTCGGCCTGACAGGCATCGATCCACTCGGCGGCCAGTTCGGCCACGCGCTGTGCGTCGCCGCTGAATCCGCGCGTCCCCACAATTGGATTGCCGTTGTCGAGATCGAGGTCGCAGACCGGCCCCAGCGCCCAGTTGATGCCCAGTTCACGCGCATCGCGCGCCACGATGCGCGCCGCGCGGCGGACGACGTCGGCCTCGCCGAGCGAGGCGAGGGCGAGCGCCGGGGGCAGCGCCACGGCGCCGTGAAAGCGATCCCCCGCCCCGCGTTCGAAGTCGGCCGCGACGAGCGGCGGCACCGGCGTGTGGGCGTGGAGCGCGCGCGCGAGCTGCGCCACTTCGTAGCGCGGGCCGCCCCGCAGCAGAAATCCGCCTACACCGGCCGCGATCGCGCGGTCAATGGTCTCGCGCGCGCCGGTCCATCCCGCGTCACGATCCCAGCCAATGGCGGCGATGACGTGCTGACCGAGCTCGCGCATCACGCCAGGCACGCGCGCGCTCAGGCCGGCGTGTAGGTGCCCAGCACGCGCGCGCCGCGCGCGCCGGTGCAGGCGGGGACGTTGCCCGGCAGCGCGCGCAGGTGCAGCCACCCGAGAAAGGCGAAAGCCACCGCTTCCTTGGC
>JARIEY010000081.1 GCA_031127085.1 Gemmatimonadota bacterium
CGCCACCGCGAGTGCCCTCGCGATGATCTCTTCCAGCGCCTCGGGCACGCTCGACCGGATTCCCCGCAGGGGCCTCACGGGCTCTGTCAGCTTGCGCGCCGTGATGACCTGCGCCGTCGCACCACCATAGGGCGGATCGCCCGCCAGCATCTCGTACAGCACGCAGCCGAGTGAGTACACATCGGACCGGCCGTCGATCTGCTTGTCGGCCGCCGCCTGCTCCGGGCTCATGTACGTCGGCGTGCCGACGCTGATCCCCGTTGAAGTGAGCTTCGTGCCGCCCGCCTCAAGCACGGCGCGCGCAATCCCGAAATCCGCCACCATCGCCTCGCCCTCGGCGAGCAGGATGTTCTCGGGCTTGATGTCGCGATGCACGATTCCCTGCTTGTGCGCGAACGCCAGCGCTGAGGCGACGCCACGTGCGATGCGCACCGCGTCGCCGACCGGAAGCTGCCCTTCCCTCGTGAGCCGCGCGCGCAGCGTGTCGCCGGGCACATAGGGCATCACATAGAAGAGCAACCCGTCCAGTTGTCCGGAGTCATACAGCCCGAGGATGTGCGGGTGCTGCAGCGCAGCCATCACCTCGATCTCGCGCAGGAACCGCTCGGCGCCCAGTGACGCGGAGAGTTCGGGGCGCAGCACCTTGAGCGCGACGGGGCGATGGTGCCGCAGGTCCTCGGCCAGGTACACAGTAGCCATGCCCCCGGCCCCGAGCTCGCGCTCGATGCGGTAGCGCTCTGCCAGGGCGTCGGCCAGCCGGCGAGAATCGAACATGGCGCCAAACTTGGAGCGGCGCGCGCTGGCGCGCCACCTCGCTGCGTAGAGGAAGGGGCCGGGCGATCACTCGCCCGGCCCCTTCGCCTATCGTCATTGAGAATCGGAATCCGGATTCGTAGTCCGTACTCGTAATCCGGATTCCCAATCCTCAATCGCGGTTGGGACTAGTACATCCCGCCCATCCCACCACCCGGCGCGGCCGGCATGGCGGGCTTGTCTTCCTTCTTCTCGACGATGATCGCTTCCGTCGTGAGCAGGAGCGCGGCGATCGACGCCGCGTTCTGCAGCGCGGTGCGGGTCACCTTGGTCGGGTCGATGACGCCCGCGACCACGAGATCCTCGTACGTGTCGGTCAGCGCGTTGTAGCCGTAGTTCTTGTCCTTCGACGCGCGCACCTTCTCGATCACGATCGAGCCCTCGCCGCCGGCGTTGGCGACGATCATACGCAGCGGCTCCTCAATGGCCTTGCGGATGATGTCGACGCCAATCTGCTCCTCGGCGTCCAGCTTGATGCCCTTCAGCGCCGACTGCGAGCGGATGAGCGCCACGCCGCCGCCCGGGACGATGCCTTCCTCGACGGCCGCGCGCGTGGCGTGCAGCGCGTCCTCGACGCGGGCCTTCTTCTCCTTCATTTCGGCTTCCGTCGCGGCGCCGACGTTGATCACCGCCACGCCGCCGGCGAGCTTCGCCTTGCGCTCCTGGAGCTTCTCCTTGTCGTAGTCGCTCGTGCTCTTCTCGATGGCGACTTCGATCTCCTTGATGCGCCCCTTGATCTTGTCTTCGTCGCCGAAGCCGTCGATGATCGTCGTGTTGTCCTTGTCGATCACGAGGCGCTTGGCGCGGCCCATATCGGCCAGCACGGCGTTCTCGAGCTTGAAGCCGACTTCCTCGCTGATGACGTTGCCCTTGGTGAGGACGGCGATGTCCTCGAGCATCGCCTTGCGGCGGTCACCGAAGCCCGGCGCCTTGACGGCGGCGACCTTCAGCGTGCCACGCAGCTTGTTCACGACGAGCGTGGCCAGCGCCTCGCCCTCGATGTCCTCGGCGATGATCATCAGCGGCTTGCCCGTCTGCGCGACCTTCTCGAGCACCGGGAGCAGATCCTTCATCGAGCCGATCTTTTTGTCGTGGATCAGGATGTAGGCGTCCTCGAGGACGGCTTCCATCTTGTCCGGATCGGTGATGAAGTAGGGGGAGAGATAGCCGCGGTCAAACTGCATGCCGTCGACCGTCTCCAGCGTCGTCTCGAGGCCGCGCGCTTCTTCGACCGTGATGACGCCGTCCTTGCCCACCTTCTCCATCGCGTCGGCGATCAGGTCGCCGATTTCCTTGTCATTGTTGGCCGAGATCGAGCCGACCTGCGAGATCTCCTTCTTGCCCGAGGTCGGGACGGAGATCTTCTTGAGCTCCTCGGTGATCGCCGTCACGGCCTTGTCGATGCCGCGCTTGATCGCCATCGGGTTCGCGCCGGCCGTCACGTTCTTCAGGCCTTCGCGGAAGATCGCCTGGGCGAGCACCGTCGCCGTCGTCGTGCCGTCGCCGGCGTTGTCCGACGTCTTCGTGGCGACTTCCTTCACCATCTGGGCGCCGAGGTTCTCGATCGGATCGGAGAGCTCGACTTCCTTGGCCACCGTCACGCCGTCCTTGGTGACCGTGGGGGCGCCGAACTTCTTCTCGATCACGACGTTGCGGCCCTTCGGGCCAAGCGTAACCTTCACCGCCTCGGCCAGCTGATCGACGCCGCGCTTGAGCGCCGCGCGCGCATCAACGTTGAAATGCAGTTCCTTCGCTGCCATGGTATTCTGCTCCGTGGTGCTGGTAGGTGGCTTAGTTGACGACCGCGAGGACGTCCGACTCGCGCAGGATCAGGAAGTTGTCGCCCTCGATGGTGACCTCGGTGCCGCTGTACTTGCCGTACAGCACCTTGTCACCGACCTTGACGCCCATCGGGACCAGCTTGCCGTCCTCGTACCGGCCCGGGCCGACCGCGATGATCTCGCCCTGCTGGGGCTTCTCCTTGGCCGTGTCAGGGATGTACAGGCCGCCGCGCATCTGCTCGGACTCCTCGATGGCCTTGATGACCACGCGATCCGCGAGCGGCGCGACCTTCGACCCAGAGGTCTTGGCTGCCATGATCTGGACTCCTCGTGCTTTTGGGGGTGAATTCTTGATTGGGCTGCTAAGCGTTGGCACTCACCGACTGTGAGTGCTAACAACATCCAGAAAGATATGCGAAAGTCGTGCCAACGCAAGTGTGCCACTTTTGCGTCGAATTTCCCTAACTCTATATCCCCCAGTGGCTTGCGTGTGCCATAATTGCAGAGGGCCGACTGTCAAGTCGGCCCTCGCTTCCTGTCATTCCGACCTGCCTCACGCAAGCAACGCGTGGGCCATCGCCAGTCCCCGGAGCGTGAGGTCGGGTTCCAGCAGCTCCAGCTCCTGACACAACGGCTTGAACGAAGCCGCCAGCCCGCCCGTCGCGATCACCAGCGGCACCTCGGGCCGCGGCCACTCGGCCTTGATGCGCCGCACCAAGCCATCAATGGCATCGGCAGCGCCGAGCACGACACCCGACCGTATGCACTCCTCCGTCCGCCGCCCGATCACACGGCGCGGCGGCAGGAGCTCGGTCGCCGTAAGCTTGGCGGTCTTCCGAAACAGTGACTCCGCCGACATCTGCACCCCGGGCGCGATCACGCCGCCCAGGAAGGTGCCATCGGCGGTGATGCAGTCGTATGTCGTCGCCGTGCCCAAATCCACGACGATGCAATCGCGGCGGTGGAGCCGGCTCGCGGCCAACGTGTTGATGATGCGATCCGCCCCGACGGTCAGCGGTTCGTCGACGTCGAGCGCGATGGGCAGCTTGGAGCGGGCATCGACGACGACCGCCGGGGTGCCGATTAGGCGACCGCAGGCCTCGGCCAACGGCACCGTCACCGACGGAACCACCGAGCCCACCGCCGCGCCCGTCACCTGCGCTGCAGGGATCCCTGAGGCGTCGAGGAGGGCACGGATGAGCAGAAAGGCCTCGTCAGGGGTCCGACCGCCATCGGTCGTGATGCGCCAGCGAGAGACAACGGTCTCCCCATCGCACAGTCCGATAGTGGTCTCGGTATTGCCGACATCGAACACGAGCAGCATTAGCGGTTCTCCGCGAAAACGAGTGACCCCGAGCGGCACGCCATTATCCCTGCCTCGGTCTCCACCATCAATTCTCCCGTCGCGCCTATTCCGCGCACAACCCCAACGGCCGGTTGTTGGATGCGCCGGCCGGTCGCCGCGTCACGCGACGCGAACTGTGCCAGTTCCGCAGCCGTCAGCGGTCCCTCGAGGTGGGCAGCCGCGCGCAACGCGGGGACGATGCACCCCATCGCCTCAAGGCGCGAGGTCCCCGCGCGCAACCCGGTCGCCGCCTCCACGCCAAGTGGCGACCGCACGTTCACGCCAATGCCGATGGCCACCCACTCGATGCGCAGGTCGCGCCAGCGCGCCTCCACCAGGATGCCGCCGAGCTTTGCCCCCTGCACCTGCAGGTCGTTGGGCCATTTGAGGGAGATCGGGTGCTCAGCCAGCGCATCCAGGGCGGCCGCCACGCGCAGCCCGATGCGGAGCGACAGGACTTCCAATCCCTGCGGCGACGCTGGCCGTTCGATGAGCGTCATCCACAGACCGCCGCCCGGCGGCGACGTCCAACGCTTCCCGCCCCGCCCCCGCCCGGCGTCCTGTGCGTTCGCCAGAACCAGCGTGCCAGCGGCGGCGCCATCGGCCGCGGCAGCGTGTGCCGCATCCATGGTGGATGCCACGCGCTCGTGGACGAGGCACTGCGGCAGACTGAGGCGCGCCGCGAGCTGCGCCGCCCCCAGTCCTTCGAATGTCACGTCATCCACGGAACGCGACGAGGGCGTACACCGCGAGCCCCAGCACGAATCGATAGACTGCGAAGACGGCGAATCCGTAGCGCTGGATGAATCGCAGAAGGACCGCGATGGCCAACCAGCTCGACACCGCGGCAGCCGCGATTCCAACAAGCACCGTATTGTCGATGCCGCCGGCGAGGAGCTTCGGTACCTTCAGCACCGCCGCGGCCGTGATGACCGGCATCGACATCAGGAAGCTGAAGACAGCCGCCGACTGCCGGTCGAACGACAGCGCGCGGGCGGCCGTGATGGTGGAACCGGAGCGCGACACACCGGGGATCAGCGCGAAGGCCTGCGCGCAACCGATGAGCAGCGCCTGTTTCCAGGTCATCTCCGAAAGCTGGCGCGTCATCGGCGCCGAGCGGTCGGCCCACCAGAGCAAGGCGCCCATGACGATGAGGGCCGTGGCCGTCAGCACCGGGGTCCGGAAGATCGTTTCGGCCTGCTCCTCGAAGAGCAGCCCGAGGACCGCGGCGGGCACGGTGGCAATCGCGATGAAGACGACGCGCTTCTCGGCGATCGTCTCCACTCGTCCACTGGTCGCCACGTTGAGCGCCGCGCGCGCCAGCGCCACCCACTCTGCCCAAAAGAACCCGACGAGCGCGACCAGCGTGCCAAGATGCAGCGCCACGTCGAAGGCGAGCCCCGGCGTGTTCCAATGGAACGCCCACGGTGCGAGCGACAGGTGCGCCGAGCTGCTGATGGGCAGAAACTCGCCGAGTCCCTGCAGCGTGCCGAGGACGGCGGCCTGCCAGAGTGTGAGGTCGTTCATGGGCGGAAAGGTATGGGAGCGGGGCGACTAGCGCACAGCATCGGCGTAGAGCGCCTCGTAGCGCGGAAGGACCTGATCGGTGGCGAAGTTCCCGGCGGCCCGCGTCGCCGCGGCCGCGCTCATGGCCTGCCAGTGGTCGTCGTGCCCCAGCATATCGATGGCGGCCCCGGCCATTCCCACGACGTCGCCCACGGCGCCGAGATGGCCGGTCACTCCCTGCTCCACCACTTCGGGGAGGCCGCCCACCGCATAGCCGAGCACCGGCACGCCACACGCCTGCGCCTCGAGCGCGGAGAGGCCGAAGCTCTCGCGGTCGGTGGTGAGCATATACAGATCGGCGCTGGCGAGGAGCGGCGCGACCCCGTCGATCTTGCCGAGGAAGCGCACGTCGCCCTCCACGTCGAGCCGCCGTGCCTCTTCCTCGGCGGCCGAACGCTCGGGACCGTCGCCCACCATCACGAGCACCGAGGGAATCTCGCGACGCACCGCGGCGAAGATCTGCACGACGTCGGTGACGCGCTTGACCGGCCGCATGTTGGAGATGTGCATCAGCACCTTGCGTCCGTCGCCCAGCTGCTGGCGGAGCGCGCCGTCGTAGCGGGCGCGGTCGAAGACGGTGGGATCGACGAAGTTGGGAATCACTTCGACGCGGCGGTTGTCGCAGCCGAAGGCGCGCACCGTCTCGTCCTTGAGATACTGCGACACGGCGGTGACCCGGTCGCTCTTCTCGATGGAGAACTTGGTGATCGCGTGGTACGAATGGTCCTGACCGACGATCGTGATGTCGGTGCCGTGCAGCGTGGTCACCACGGGCAGGTCGACGCCGGCCTCGCGCAGCATCTGCTTGGCCAGCCAGGCGCTGGTGGCGTGCGGAATGGCGTAGTGCACGTGCAGCAGATCCAGCCTCTGCTGCGTGGCCACTTCGTGCATGCGCACGGCGAGCGCGAGGTCGTACGGCGGGTACTGGAAGAGCGGATACGAGCCAATAGCCACTTCGTGAAAGAAGATGCGCGGCGAAAAGGCCGGCAGGCGGAAGGGCTGCGCGTAGGTAATGAAGTGCACTTCGTGGCCGCGCTCGGCCAGCGCCATCCCCAACTCGGTGGCCACCGCGCCGGAGCCGCCGTACGTCGGATAGCAGGTGATGCCGATCTTCACGCTGAACGTCCCTCGTGCCACCAGCGGGAGGCCGCGTCGTGCGCCTCGCCGCGCCGTGGGTCGATGTGGGTCACGGCTTCACCCGAAAGCTGGTGCCGGAACCAGGTGCGCTGCCGCTTGGCATACTGGCGCGTCGAGACAAGTATAGCCCGCCGCGCTTCGGCGAGCGTGCGTTCGCCGCGCACCACCGCGCGGAGGGCGGCGTAGCCGCACGCGTTCCAGGCCGGCGCCTCGTCGGGGACGGCGGCGGCGAGCGCGCCGACTTCGGCGAGCCAACCGGCATCGAGCATTTCCCCGATGCGCCGTTCGATGCGCGCCTGCAACTGCTCCCCCGGGTCGACCACCAGCCAGCGGGCGCGCCATTCCGCGGCGCGCGCTGCGTCGCGATGCAGTTCCGAGATGCGACGGCCGGTCAGCAGCGCCATCTCGAGGGCGCGCAGCAACTGGGTACGACCCAGCCCAGCGCGCGACGCGTCCAGATGCATCACCCATCGCCGCAGCGTACCGGTGTCGAGGGCATCGAGCTCGGCGGCGAGCGCGGCACGGCGCGCAGGATCGATGGGTGGCTCCTCGAAGAGCGGCTGCGTCAGCGCGCGGATGTAGAGCCCGGTGCCGCCGACGATCAGCACGCGATCCGCCCCGTGTCGGCGGATCACCGCGCTGGCTTCCGTCGCCCACGCCGCCGCGCTGTACCGGGTGACCGGATCGACGAGGTCGAGCCCCGCGTGGGGCACCCGCGCGCGATCGGCGGCCGTGGGCTTGGCGGTGCCGATGTCGAAACCACGGTAGACCTGTCGCGAATCGGCGGAGAGGATGATGAGTCCCTGCGCCTCGGCAAGCGTCAGGGCGAGCGCCGACTTGCCAGCGCCCGTGGGGCCGCAGACGATGCGCAGCACCGCGCGCGGGTCAGCGCCGCCCGAAGCGCCGCTCAAGCTCATCCCACGAGACGTGCACGATGGTTGCTCGCCCGTGCACGTCGTGCGCCGGAAGCGTGGTGCCGGCCAGCGCGAGATACAGCGCGCGCATCTCACCAAGCGCCAGCACGTCGCCGGCCTTGATGGCTGCCTTGCAGGCGACCGTGGCGGCAAGCCGCTCGTGCCGCGAGTGTACGCTCGCCTCGCGATCCCCGGTCAGCGCCTGCAGTGTGTCACGCAGACAGCGCTCGGCGTCGAAGCGCGGATGCGGATGCGGCGTAGCCTGCACCAGCACGGCCGCGCCCCCGAATGCCTCGGCCTCAAAGCCGAGCCGCGCCAACAGGTCACGATGCGCGTCGAAGGCGTCGGCCTCCGCTGGCGAGAGGTGGAGCGTGAGCGGAAAGAGCAGCCGCTGTGCCGGCGATTCGCCGCGTTCCATCGCCCCAAGAAACCGCTCGTACAGGATGCGCTCGTGCGCCGAGTGCTGGTCGATGAGCACGAGTCCGTCTTCGCGCTCGAAGGCGATGAACGTGCGGCGCAGTTGGAACAGCGGTGGCACGACCGGATCGGGCGCGACTGGTGCGGACTCGGACGTCGCTTCGGGCGCGTCGTCAGCCCCAGTCGAGCCAGCGCTGGCGAGGTCGACGGCCGGCGCGTCGAAGAGCGAACCATCGGTGGCCCCGAACGCGGGTGCGCGCAGCACCTCAACATCGACTTCCCGCGGGAAGAACGGGAGCGCGCCGCCCGCCGCTGGGGCCGAGCCGAACCAGGCGGCGGCGTCCTCGGTGCCAAGTGCGCGACGCACCGCACGTTCCACGGCGCGCTCCACCGTCCAGCGGTCGCGGAAGCGCACTTCGGCCTTGGCCGGGTGGACGTTGACGTCGACTTCGCCCCCCGGCAGTTCGAGTTCGAGCAGCACCGTGGGGCGCACACCGGCGGGAATGGTGGAGCGGTAGGCCGCCTCGGCGGCGCGAACGACGCCCGTGTCGCGCACCGCGCGTCCGTTCACCGTCACAAAGACGCGGCGCGCGGCGGTGCCGACGTCTGCCGGGCGTTCCACGAGACCGCTGACGCGAATGGGACCGCTCACGTCGTCGACGCCGACGAGTGCGTCGGCCAGGGTGACGCTCCAGAGCGCAGCGACACGGTCTCGCAGCCCGCTCGCCGGCGGGAGCGTGAGCAGCGGTTTGCCGTCGTGCGCGATGGCGAAGCGGACATCACGTCGCGTGAGCGCCATCGTGGTGAGCACGTCCATCACGGCGCGCCACTCGCTGCGCGCCCCGCGCAGGAACTTCAGCCGCGCGGGCACATTGAAGAAGAGGTCGGTCACGGACACCGTGGTGCCGCGCCGCCGCGCCACGTCGCCCACGAGCGCGATGGTACCGCCCTCCACCCGCACGCGCGTCCCCGCCCCGTCCTCGGTGGCGGTGTCGATCTCCAAGCGGGCCACCGACCCGATGGCCGGGAGCGCCTCGCCGCGGAAACCGAACGAGTGCACGCCCACGAGGTCGGCGGCCGTGCGAATCTTCGAGGTGGCGTGCCGCTCGACGGCGAGCACGGCGTCCTCACGCGCCATCCCGGTGCCGTCATCGCTGATGCGCACCGACGCACGCCCCCCTTCCTGCGCGGCGATGTCGATACTGGTGGCGCCCGCATCGAGCGCATTCTCCACCAGTTCCTTCACCACCGACGCGGGGCGTTCCACGACTTCACCGGCCGCAATCTGGTCGGCGACCGTGCTGGAGAGAACGGCAATCAGGGCCACGTCGAAATCTCCCCGTGCGCGCAGGGCGGGTCAATCATCGCCGAGGGGCAGGAGCAGCTCCGCGGCAATCCACCCCTGACGCTGCCCTTCGAGCCGGATATGCGCCCAGGCCCCCTGCCGTTCGAGCACGCGTCCCACTTCACCGGTCAGCGGCGCGGCACCCGGCTCCGCGCCGAGCACGGGGAGCGCACGCAAGGGTTCGGGGCGCACCACGACGACGAACTGGTCGGCACGCTGCACGTCGTCGAGCCAGGCAGCCGCCGCGAATCCCACCGATCCCACGGCCACCAGCCAGGCGGCGCGCATCGCGGCAGGGCGTCCCGACCACGCGCGGCGGGCGATAACGGCCCATCCCGCGCACCAGACCAGCAACAGCAGGATGGTCGGGAACTGCACCGGGACGGGCGGCACGCGTGCGGCACCCCGGTCTTGCACGGCGCGCACGAGCGCCAGGCGATCACGCAGTTCGAGCGACGCGGGCGCGAGGCGCAGCGCGCGTTGCCACCCCTGCACAGCGCGCGCGGTGTCGGCGTCCAGCCACGCCGACGTGCCGACATTGGCCCACGCGTTGGGGTGGCTGGGCCGCACGCGCGCCACATCCAGGAAATGCCGCGCGGAGAGCGCGTAGTCCTGGCCGGCAAAGGCCGTGTGGGCGCTCGCCCAGCTCTTGGCCGCATCGTCTTCCTGGCGCGCGAGCAGCGGTGCCGCGGCGGCGAAGACGACGAGCATCGCGATGGGCACCGCACGTCGGCCCGGCCCGCGACGCGCACGCCGCGTCGTTCCGCGCCGCGCTTCCTCGTTGATGGACGTGACGAGCGCCGCGAGGTCCGCCGCCGATGGCGGCGGCGCCGAACGCGCGCCGCTGAAGACCGCGGCGTCGAGCAGTCGCAGCAGGGTCTCGGCCCGTCGCGCGGTCTCCACCGTGACGCCCTCGTGGCGCAGGTCGGCAACGAGCGTCCCTTCGGCCAGGGCGAGCCCCGCATCGAGTCCCGTGCGATCGCGCAGCGCGTCGTGGGTGAGTCGGCGGACGGCCGCCGGATCGATGAACGGTGCGCGCGACGCGTCGTCCAACCGTTGGGCGTGCGTCGGCACCGCGCGCGCGCGACGCGGGCGACGCCGAATGACGCCCGCGAGGGCCGGCAGCGGCGCGAGCAGCAGCAGGGCGACAAACCACGGGGCGCGCACCCACGAACGCGACGCGGATGTCCCAAGATCGGGCCGGACGGCCAGCGTTGGGCCGGTTGACGGCGGCGGCTCCGGCGACAGGAGCGGTGCGGCCGCGGCGGAATCCTCGGCGACGCTTTCGCCTTCGCGCACGGCGACGTCCAGCGCCTCGCTGAGCGCGAGTTCGAACCGACGGGCGACGGGGTTGAAATAGACAAAGCGCTGCGAGGGGATCTCGCGCCGGCCCGCCTCACGCGGCGTCAACAGCCAGTCGAACTCCTTGGCGCCGCGCAGCGTGGACGGCGTGGAATCGAACTCGACGCGCTCATCGGCCGGAACGAGCGCTCCCCACCCCACTGAGAGCCGCGGCCGCGGCAACAAGGTCACGTTGCCGCGTCCTTCGATGCGCAGCGTCACCACCAGCGGATCGCCGACGCGTCCGGACGACGAGTCCACGCGCAACGCGGCGCGCCACTCGCCCACCGCCCCGCCCCAGTCGGCCGGCCGTCCCGCAGTCGGCACGGGAAGCACTACGAGCGACAGCGCCTCGCTGCGCATCGCGTGCGACTCTTCGCGACTGAAGAACGACGCGCTCTGCGGCAACGCATACGTCAGACGCGACGGCGGAATCTCGTAGCGCCCGGGCGAGAGCGCGAAGAAGGCCCGTTGAAAGACGTGCACCTCGTACGCACGACCGTCGATCGTTCCCACCAGCGGCGCCTTGGCATCCGGAAGGTCGTACACGAGCAGCGACCGTGTCTCGGGCGGCACGAACTCGGGGTTCCGCCGCAAGCGCTGGCGCACTTCCTGATTCAAGAAGACGCCAATCTGGTACGTGGCCTGCTGCCCGACGTACACCGTGTCGGGGAGCAGGATGGCGTGAAAGTTCACCCCTTTCGACGGATCGAGGCGCGAGCGGGAAACGACCGGCGGGTACTGCGCGCTCGCCGCGACGGGCGCGATGATCCCCGTGGCGAGCAGCGTGGCCAGCAGCAGTTGCTTGGCGGCGTGTCGGACGCGCGGCATCACCAGTCCTTCCCGCCGGGCGGCCGATCGCGCTGCGGCACGCGCCGGCGGCGCGACTGCGTGTCGCGCTCATCGCGCGCCGCGGCGTCGAGCAACTGTTCGGCCTGCTGCTGCGACATGCCGTTCGGGTCGCGCGGCTGCTGCGGCGTGGACTGTTCGTCTTCGCGCGCTCCGCCGCCGCCTGACTGTGGCGGAGGCGTGCGGCGCAGTCGCAGTGCCAGCTCGTAGTTCCACCGCGCGTCGGCGTCCTTGGGGCGCGCCAGCAGCAGGGTGCGGAAGGCCGCCAGCGCACCGCGCACCGACTGCATGCGCTCGTCGCCCTCAACGGCGCGCCGCGCGCGCGTGAGCTGCGCGAGCCCCAGGTTGTACAGCGCGCGGTCGCGCAGCGTCGCCGAGGCGCCGAACTGCGCGCGTTCCAGGGCGTCGATGGCCGCATCGAGCGAGTCGGCGGCGAGGAGCACCGTGCCGAAGTTGTAGAGGGTGCGCGGCGAGCGGTCCCCGCGCCCTACGGCCGTGCGGTACGAACGTACGGCGTCGGCGATCCGCCCTTCCTTGAACTCACGCAGCCCTTGGTCGGCGCGGGTCTGCGCGCGCGCAGCGGCCGGCGCCAGCGCGGTGCCCAGCGCGGCGCCCAGCGCGGCGCCAAGCACCGCACCCGCCGTGGTGACCTCACGCCGCCAGCGGCGTGGCAGCCAACGCCGCGAAACTCGCCCGCCGTCCGAGCGCCACGCGTCAAAGAGCAAAAGCAGCAGCGCCAGGCCGAGCAGCCATTGATAGCGGGCGGGCATCGCCAGCCCCGCTGCAGCAGCCCGCTGCTTTGCCTCGAGCGTCGAAAGCGCGCGTGCGATGCGCGCCCCCTTGTTGGACACGTCGGCCGGGATGAACTCGCCCTCCGCCACCCGCGCCACTTCGGCCAGCGTCTCTGGCTGATACCGCGAGATGACGATGTCGCCATTCTCGTCGCGCTTCGCCTCCACACCATTTGGCGTGCGCAGCGGAATCGAAGTGCCGCCCGCGGTGCCGAACCCAACGGTGACCACACGCACATCGAGTTGCCGCGCGCGCTGCGCCGCCTTGATGGCCTCCGCGCGGTCGTCAAACCCCTCGCCGTCGGTGAGCAGCACGACCGCCTTCCCGGCCCCGCCCTGCGCGGCCTGCAGCAGGTCGAGTGCCCCGGTGATGGCCGGCGCCAGCGCCGTGCCTGGCTGGCCGACGATGGACGGGTCGAGGTTGTCGAGAAAGAGCTCGAGCGCTCCGTCGTCCGACGTGAGCGGCGAGAGCACATAGGCGCGCCCGGCAAATGCGATCAGCGCGATGCGGTCACCGGGCGATGCGGCGCGGTAGCGGCGCACCTCCTGCTTCATTCGCTCCAGGCGCGTGGGGCGCTCGTCGTCGGCGAGCATCGACAGCGAGGCGTCCATCGCGAGCACAACGTCGCCACCATTGGTACGAATCACCTCGCGCGCGGTGCCCCAGCGCGGCCCGGCCAGCGCGATGGCGGCCAGCACGCTCGCAGCGCCCAGGCGCAGGGCGCGACGCAGCCCCGCCGAGGAATGCGCCGACGGCGCCTGACGCCGCTGCGCGGCCTCGGAGCCCA
>JARIEY010000082.1 GCA_031127085.1 Gemmatimonadota bacterium
CGCAATCGCGTGCCGATGCCCTGCTGAAACGGGGGGCTTTCGGGTCGGGCCCGGGCGCGCAGTTCATGGGGCTCGGGCTGCAGTTCGTGCTGTCGCTGCTCCTCTTCCTCTACATCGGGAAGTGGGTCGACGGCAAACTCGGCACGGACCCGTGGTTCCTGATCCTTGGCGTCTTCACCGGGGCATCGGCGGCGTTTTACAGTATGTATCGCGCACTGAAAGCAGCCGAGCGTCGACAGGAGGAGCAGGAGCGAATGGAGAAGGAAGCGAAGTGAAGCGCACCCTGGCCTTTGCAGGGCTGTCGCTCCTGCTGGTCGTGGGGTTGGCCTGGCTGCTGACGCGGCTCTGGACCGATCCGATGGCCCAGCAGGCGGTCTGGTTCTCGGCGGGCATCGCCCTCGGTATCCAGGTCATCGGGTTCCTGTTCGTCCGCGTGCTGGTGCCGGCGCATGTGATCGCCGGGTGGGGCGCGGGGATGCTGTTGCGGTTTTTGACTCTGGTTCTTCACGCGCTGATTGGCACGCGGCTGATGGGGTATCCCCCCGCGCCCGCCCTGCTGAGTCTGGCTGCGTTCTTCTTTGTTTCCACGCTGATCGAACCCGTCTTCCTCAAGCCATGAAGTCTGGATCAATCGCTCTCGCGCTCGCCGCGTTTGCCGCCTTCGCTCCGCTGTCGGCGCAGGAGCCCGCGCCGGCATCGGCCCCCGCCGCTACGACGACGGGAATGACCGAGCCGATGGCCGGGATGCAGCACGCCGCGCCGGCGGAGCCGCAGGCCGAGGGGGCCCCGCACGTTGCCCCGGCGGAGGGTGCGGCCAAGGTCGACATCATCACGCCGCACATCACCGATGGCAAGCATATGGAGCTGCCGTCGCTGAACGCGGCGCACGGCTTCGCTCAGGAAGTGACGCTGCCGAGTGGCTGGCCGTCGTTCGACATTCCGCTTCCGATCATCGGCAACTTCCACGTCGACACGTCCCCGACCAAGCTCATCGTGATGCTGTGGATCGTGGCGGCGATCTTGATCGTGCTGCTCGTTGGCGCGGCGCGCTCGCACACCAAGCGTGCGGCGCAAGGGCTGCCGCCCAAGGGGATGGCCGGCGCCATCGAGGCCGTGATCCTCTACATGCGCAACGAAGTCATTTTGCCAAACGTCGGGCACCACGGCGAAGGCTTCGTGCCGTATCTGCTTACGATCTTCTTCTTCATCCTCGTCGCCAACCTGCTCGGCCTCGTGCCGTACATGGCGACGGCCACCGGCAACATCTCGGTGACGGCGACGCTGGCCATCATGACGTTCTTCGTCATCGAGATCGCGGGCATGCGCGCGCTGGGCAAGGGCTACATCAACACGATCATCTTCTGGCCGACAGACATGCCGCTGTTGATGCGCATCCCGATCTCGATAATCCTGACGCCGGTCGAGTTCGCTTCCAAGCTCACCAAGCCGTTTGCGCTCGCCATCCGTCTCTTCGCCAACATGACGGCGGGACACATCGTGGTGCTGGCGCTCATTGGCCTGGTCTTCACGTTCAACAGCTACCTCGTGGCGCCCGCGCCAGTGGTGATGGCGGTGGCGATCATGCTGCTGGAACTGATGGTCGCGTTTCTGCAGGCGTTCATCTTCACTCTGCTTTCTTCTGTCTTCATTGGATTGGTGCGGGAATCCCACCACTAAGAAGAGAAACAACAGAGAGACAACAGAGAAACTACAGAGAAACAACAGTACGTCTCAGGGCGGGGCTGGCTTCACCTACCAGTTCCGAGGTAGCCGACCGGTGAGTCGGTGATTTCCGCTGGGCTTTGCCCGTTGGCGGATGGTGATGGGGGAGACCCCACCGCGGGTGCTACGGCAGGACCAACTTCTTTTTCGGAGTATTTCACGATGATGTTCCCCCTGTTGCAGGCCGCTGCGGCCACCAAGGAGTACATGGGTGCGTGGGCGATGATGGGCGCTGGCATTGGCGCCGGTCTCGCCATCATTGGCGCTGGTCTGGGCATCGGTCGCGTTGGTGGTCAGGCGGTTGAGGGCATGGCTCGTCAGCCCGAAGTTGCCGCCAAGATCCAGACGGCCGCGCTGATCTTCGCCGCCTTCATCGAAGGCGCCGCGCTGTTCGCCGTCGTCGTGACGTTCCTTATCCAGAGCAAGTTCTAAGAGCGGTATCGGCCGGCCGCGCGCCATCCGGGGCGCGGCTGGCTGTCCCTTCCTTACCTGAGTGAGCCCCATCTCATGCGTTCTTTCCTGACCCGCGCCCTGATGCTCGTTGCCGTGACGGCGACGCCGGCGCTCGCCAACGAAGCGGAAGCCCCGAAGGGCGGCCTGCTGTCGCCGGTGGGCGGCCTGATGTTCTGGACGCTGGTGGTCTTTGCGATCCTGTTCTTCGTCCTCTCCAAGTTCGCCTTCAAGCCGATTCTCGCCGCCGTCGAAGGACGCGAGCAGGATCTGCGTGACGCGATGGACCAGGCGAAGGCCGATCGTGACGCCGCCGCCGCGCTGATGGCCGAGCAGCAGAAGCAGCTCGACGCCGCCCGCGCCGATGCGCAGAAGATCATCGCCGACGGCCGGTCGACGGCCGAGAAGATGCGCGCCGACCTGCTGGAGCAGACGCGGGCGCAGCAGGCCGATATGCTCGAGCGCGCCAAGCGCGACATCGAGTCCGAGAAGCAGTCTGCCATCGCCGACCTGCGCCGCGAGGCCGTGGACCTGGCGATCGCCGGCGCGAGCAAGGTGATCGAGAAGAACCTCGACGACGCGTCAAATCGCACGCTGGTCGAGAACTACCTCGCGTCGATCGGGACCAAGTAAATGCAGAGCAACGCCATCTCCCGGAACTACGCGGAGGCGCTGCTGACGCTGGCCACCAAGGACGGCGGCCGCGACAGCTACGGCGCGTACATCAACGGTCTGGCCGACGTGCTCGAGCACGACGCGGTCTTCCACCGCTTCCTGGCCGCGCCGCAAGTCAGCGAGGGCAAGAAGAACGAGGTGCTGGGCAAGGCGCTCGGCGGCCAGGCCCCCGCGCTCTTCGTGCGGTTCCTGCAGAAGATGGTGAGCAACCGCCGCCAGATGCTCCTGGCCGAGGTGGCCGAGGAGTACAACAACCTGCTCGACGAGCAGGAAGGGCGTGTGCATGCGCGCGTGACGGTGTCGCGCACGCTGAACGACGCGGACCGCGAGGCGCTCATCACGTCGCTGTCAAAGGCGCTCGGCAAGACGGTCGTGCCGCACGTTGCGGTGAACCCGGCCATTTTGGGCGGCGTCATTGTGCGCGTGGGCGATACGGTGATGGACGGGTCGGTGCGGCGGCGGTTGGGGGTGTTGCGGGCGAGGATGGTCAAATAGGGACGGGGAAGGGAGCAGGGTGTGGGAAGGGGAAGGGAGCAGGGTGTGGGAAGGGGAAGGGAAAGGGGGCGGCCGACTGGCCGCCCTCATTGTTTTGGGACGTGCGGTGAGGGCGGGCGAGTCTATATTTCAGGCGTGCACAGATTCCTTGCCACCCACGTTTTGCGCTGGGTGATTGGCGTGGCGCTGTTTGCGCCTGCGCTGCCCCTCGCTGCCGCCGCGCAGTCGGTGCAGGGGACCGTCTTGCGCGCCGACAGCGTGCCGGCGTCGGGCGTGATCGTGGTAGCGACGCGCGGCGCGCACGACAGCGTGCTCGCGCGCACGATGACCAACGGGAACGGCCGCTTTGCGCTGGAGGTTTCTTCGGGCGACGTGCGCCTGCGTGCGCTGCGCATCGGACACCGCCCGGTGCTGATGGCGGAGTTCACGCTGGCAGCCGGTGCGCGGCGCGAGACGCGCACCGTGCTGCCGGATGATCCCATCGTCCTGCAGGCGATGACGACGGAAGCGACGTCATCGTGCCGCCAGACGGGAACGGCCGGCGCCGACGTGGCAACGGTGTTTGAAGAAGCGCGCAAGGCGCTGCTGAGCACAACGCTCAGGTCGCGCGATGGCGATCCGCTGGCGCGGCTCAGCGTGTACTCGCAGCTGCGATCGGTGGGCAACCGCGAGTTGTCTCCGCTGGAACTCGAGTTCCAGGAAGGCGTGTCGCTGAAGCCGTTCCAGAGCCTGCGTCCCGACTCGCTGGCGAAAGTGGGCTACATGCAGAACGACCTGAGTGGCGCTACGTATTGGGCGCCGGACGCGGAGGTGCTGCTGTCGGAGACCTTTGCGGCGTCGCACTGCCTGGCGCTGAACGAAGGGAAGGGCGACCGCGCGGGGCTCATTGGGCTGGCGTTCCGCCCGCAGGAGTTCCGCCGCAACTATGTAGATGTCAGCGGGACGCTGTGGCTTGATCGCGCCACCAGCGAACTGCGCCGCATGGAGTACCGCTACGAAGGGCTGCCCATCGCGATGCAGCGCGTGGAACCCGGTGGCGAGGTGGAGTTCACGCGGTTGGCCGACGGCACCTGGTTCGTCAGCCGTTGGGAAATCCGGATGCCTCGCATGACCACGGGCGCTGGCGCGGCGCGGCTCGTGGGTACGTTCGTGAAGGGCGGTGAGGTGTGGCGGATGCAGCGCGGCGGGGCGCTGCTGTACTCCAACGGGATCGAGGAGCCAACACCGGCGTCGACCGTGCCGGTACGCACGAAGCCCTCCGAGAGCGAGGCCCTGCCCGACCGGTGCACGCCGGCGGTACCGGGCGGCCCGGCGGGACTACTCGAAGGGGCGGTGTTCGATGAACGCGGCGCACCGCTGGCCGATGTGGTGGTGACCGTTGAGTGGCAACAGAACCACACCGGCGCTGGGCGTCAGCTGACGTGGGAAACGCGGATGCTCAGCACCACGTCGTTGCGCGATGGGACATACGCCATCTGCGGCATTCCGTCTGCGCAGCTCCTGAGCGTCGGCGCTCAGTATGGCACCCGCAAGGCGCCGACCGTGGCGGTGCGGCTCGCGGCGGGTGAGCGGAAGGCGCGCGTGGAGTTGCGGTTTGGCGGTGTGCGGGCCGAGTCGGCGCCGACGCGCGTGGTGGTCCAGGTGCGGGACGGCGAGCAGCGTCCCGTACCACACGCGCTGGTGGAGATTGCCGGCGGTCGGGGGCGTGTGGCTGACGACAGTGGCCGCGTCTTCCTTGACGCGGCGCCGGACACGCTGCGCATTTCGGTGCGACGCATCGGCTATGCGCCGTACAACAGTCGCACGGGGCGTACGCCGGCCGGCGTGTTCGAGATCACGCTGCGCTCCCTGGCGCAGTCGCTGGCCGCCGTGACCATCGTCGAGCGCGGCGTCAAGTCGCCGCTCGAGCTCTCCGGCTTCTATGATCGCGTGCTGCGCGCGCAGCGCGGGGCGTTCAACGCGGACTTCATCACGCCGGAAGAACTCGAGTCACGACCGGGGATCCGCACCAGCGATCTCTTCCAGGGACGCCGCTTCGTGGGCTTGATGCAGACCAAGGGGATGTCGCCGCAGAAGTATCTGATGGGGCGCGGGGGCTGCATGATGACGATCTTTCTGGACGGTCGGCTGTTGCGTCCGGAAGCGCCGCGGGGGAGTTATCGCGAGCGCCAAGGACCGGATATGGTGCCGCTCGATGACTTGGTGAGCGTGAACGAGATTTCGGCCGTGGAAATTTACGCGAGCGCCGCGAATGCGCCGGCCGAGATGATCCCGCTTACGGGTGCGTCGCCGGCGGGGGCGTGCGGGATTGTGGCGATCTGGACCGGCGGTCGGCACTAGCGGCCGGACGTCGCCCGCGCTCCGCAGGCGACCCAGGCGTCCCAGGCGTCCCAGGCGTCCTACGCTCCCCGGGCGCCCGTGGCGTGATGGTCAGGCGCTGCAAAATGACGCCAACCGGCGGCGCGCCCTGTCAATTCGCCCCCGTCACCGTCAAATTTAGAGGCTATGGCGGACACCCCCCTCGATCGGCGTGGCTTTTTCCAGCACGGCCTCTCGCGTCTGCTCGGGCAGGTCGTTGATGCCGTCACGGATAAAGTGGCGCCGGTGCCGTTCATTCGGCCGCCGGGGGCCATCGCCGAGCCGGCTTTCCTGGCGGCGTGCACACGGTGCCGGGAGTGCGGGGCGGTCTGTCCGGCGCTCGCCATTCGCATGCTGCCGACACAGCACGGCATTGCTTCGGGAACGCCGGTGCTCGAGGTGGATGATCGCGCCTGCATCATGTGCGCAGACATGCCTTGCGTGAAGGCGTGCCCCACCGGCGCGCTGCTGGCGCCCAAGCAGGGGTGGGCTGATGTAAAGATGGCGGTGATCGGCGTGGACGACCGGCGATGCCTGGGGTTCCAGGGAATCGAGTGCGGTGTCTGCGCGCGGGTCTGCCCGGTGGGCGACTCGGCGATTGCCATTGATGCGCAGGGGCGGCCCTTCATTGGCGCCGCCTGCACCGGATGCGGCAAGTGCGTCACCGCATGCGTAACGACACCCAGCGCGATGACCGCGCGACCCGTGAGGAGCTGACGTGGACGGAAAGAAGAGCGTGACGATCGTGCCCAAGCCGTGGGGGCACGAGATCATTTGGGCACACACGGCGCTGTACGTGGGGAAGGTGCTGCACATCAAGGCCGGGCACGCGCTGAGCGTGCAGTACCACAATCAGAAGGACGAAACGATTCACCTGTTGCGTGGCCAGATGACGTACCGGGTGGACTTCAAGGACGGGCGCGGGCTCATTGAGGTGCCGTTCGCCGAGGGCGAGAGCTACCGCAACACCCCCGGCGTGATCCACCAGATGGAAGCGGTGACCGACTGTGACGTGCTGGAGGCGAGCACGCCGCACCTGGATGACGTCGTACGACTCAACGACCGCTACGGTCGCGAGGGGACCAACGCACCGTGAAAGTGATCATTCCGCTGGCCGGGAAGGGGACGCGCCTGCGTCCGCACACGCACACTGTGCCCAAGCCGATGCTCAAGGTGTGCGGCAAGCCGGTGATGGACTATGTGCTCGACGACGTACGCAAGCTTGGCGACGTGAGCGAAGTCATTTACATCACCGGGCACCTGAAGGAGGCGGTGGAGGCGCACGCCCGCACGGCGTACAGCGACCTGCCCGCCACCTTCATCGAGCAGAAGGTGCAGGACGGCACGGCGGGGGCGGTGGCGTTGGCCAAGCACCGCGTGGACGAGCCGGTGCTGATCATCTTCGTCGATACGATCTTCGATGCCGACCTCGGGGTCATCAAGACGAGCCCGGACGATGGCATCATCTGGACCAAGGAAGTCGAGGATTACCAGCGCTTCGGCGTGGTGGTGACCGACGCCAATGGCCACATGACAAAGATCGTGGAGAAGCCCAAGACGCCCATCTCCAAGCGCGCGAACATCGGGCTCTACTACATCAGGGATTGGAAGCTGCTGTTCGAAGGCATCGATGCCGTGCTGCAGGCGCCGCAGAACCAGGGCGAGTACTACCTGACTGATGCCTTCCAGTACATGATCGACCACGGCGCCAAGCTGAAGGTGCTCGACGTGGCCGGATGGTATGATGCCGGCAAGATCGACACGCTGCTCGACACGAACCGCGTGATGCTCGACAAGGGGCTGGCCCGGAAGCCGAAGGGGCTGGATGACTGCACGATCATCGATCCCGTGTACATCGAAGACGGCGTGGTGCTGACCGGATCCACGGTGGGGCCGAACGTCTGCGTGTTGGCGGGGTCCAAGTTGCTGAGCTGCACGGTGAGCCAGACGCTGATTGGCGCCAACGCGATGATGGCGCGCTGCACGCTGACCAACTCGCTGATCGGCGACCGCGTGGTGCTGGAGGGAGTGAAGGGCGAGGTGACCGTTGGCGATGACGCTGAGGTGCGCAGCAGGGCGTAGGGAGATTGAGGATTGGGAATTCGGATTGCGATTCAGGATCGCGATTCAGGATTTCGACGGACGATTGGATGGATGACGACCGGACTGTTGATCATGGCCACTTACCGAGACTACCCCATGCGATTGAAGGCCCTGATGGCGCTGCTGGTGCTGGCTCCCACGATGGCGGGGGCGCAGGCGAAGCCGGTGGAGAAGAAGCCGGCGGCGAAGCCGGCGATGACGCACGATTCGACGATGAAGCACGAAATGCCCGGCATGAAGATGGATTCGACGATGAAGCACGAAATGCCCGGCATGAAGATGGATTCGGGGATGAAGCATGCGATGCCGGGGATGAAGGGCGGGATGATGAAGGGCGGGATGAAGGGCGGAATGAAGGGTGGGATGAAGAGCGGAATGAAGGGTGGGATGAAGAGCGGAATGAAGGGTGGGATGAAGAGCGGATGGGGTGAGCTCGACGCCTTTCACACGCTGCTGATGGCGATGTGGCATCCGGCGCAGAAGGACACGCTGGTGCTGGCGCGCTCACTGGCCGGTACTCTCGCCGCGTCGGGCGAGGCCTGGGAGAAGTCCAAGGGCCCGGCGGCGTGCGACAATGCGGAGGCGCGCAAGGCGCTGCCGGCTATTGTCGCGGACGCCAAGGGCTACGCCGCAGCGGTCGCGGCGAAGGGCGACGATGCGAGCGTCAAGGCGGCGCTCAAGAAGGTGCACGACGGCTTCGAGAAGGTGGGGAAGCCGTGCATGATGGCGTCGATGCATCCGAAGGGGGCCGCCAAGGACACGGCCAAGAAGCCCATGGAAGCGATGGATCATTCGGCGCATCATCCGGCGGCCAAGAAGCCGTAGCTGGCGGAACGTACGAAGGCGCGGGGGCGGGAAGGCCAGCGGTGGCCTCCCGCCCCCGCCCGTTTTCTCCGGCGCGACTCTCGCGATCCGCTGGCGCGGCGGGTAGCTTTTTCCCGTCCTGCGAAGGGAGTTCACCGTGTCGAAGACGCCTGACGATCGCGCTGGCTTGAGCCGCCGCGACTTGCTGAAGTCCGCTGCGTTTGCCGGGGCCGCGCTGGGCGCGTCCGGCGCGCTGTCTCCCGCGATCGCCGAGTCGGTGACGGCTGGCGCGCATCCCGAGTTGGCGCCGCCCAGGACACCGGCCGCGAAGACGATGAAGGGGGTGCCGTTTGACCGGCACGAGACCGTGCGCATTGCCATCGTCGGCACCGGGTTGCGCGGGCGCTCCGTGCTGCACGACTTCCTCGGTTGTCCAGGGGTGAAGGTCACCGCCCTCTGTGATAATGTGGCCGAGAAGGCGCAGCGGGCCGCGAAGATGGTGACGGATGCGGGACAGCCGGCACCGGCGCTCTACACCGACGGCGACACGGCGTTCGAGCAGCTCGTGCAGCGTGATGACATCGACTTCATCCACACGGCGACGCCGTGGGAATGGCACGTGCCGGTGATGCTCGCCGCGTTGAAGGCTGGGAAGCACGTCTCCAGTGAATGTCCGTTCGGGATGACGCTCAAGGAGCTGTGGGCGCTGGTCGATGCGAGCGAGAAGTATCGCCGCCATTGCCTGCAGCTGGAGAACTGCAACTACGGCTACAACGAGATGCTCGTGAACCGTATGGTGCACGCCGGCGTCTTCGGCGAGCCCCTGCACGGCGCGGCGGCCTATCTGCACGACCTGCGCGGCCTCCTGTTTGAGGATCGCGATGAAGGACTCTGGCGTCGCCGGTGGCACATCACGAACAACGCCAACCTGTACCCGACCCACGGACTGGGCCCGGTGGCGTGGTACCTGGACATTCACAAGGGCGACAAGTTCGAGTTCATGGTGTCGATGAGCACCGAGGAGCGCGGGCTCACCGCCTGGCGCGAGGAGCACCTTAAGGACCGCAGCAACGCCAAGTGGCAGGAGAAGTACGTCACGGGCGACCTGAACTCGTCGCTCATCAAGACGGCCAAGGGGCGCACGATCTTGCTGCAGCACGATGTGTCGAATCCGCGTCCGTACTCGCGCCTCAACGCGCTGCAGGGGACCAAGGGGGTCTTTGAGGACTACCCGGCGCGCATCTACATCGACGGGCAGGCGGGGGGCGAGCGGTTCGGGCCGATCGACGCGTGGAAGAAGGAATTCGAGCATCCACTCTGGACGCAGCTCGGCGCGCAGGCGCGCGGGAGCGGTCACGGCGGCATGGACTTCATCATGGCGTGGCGCATGGTGCAGTGCCTGCGCGAGGGGCTCGTCCCCGACATCGATGTGTACGATTCCGCGGCGTGGAGCGCGCCGTTCCCGCTGAGTGAGATCTCGGTCGCCAAGGGTTCGGCGCCGGTCAAGTTCCCCGACTTTACGCGCGGCAACTGGAAGGCGTAGTCTCCCGTCGCCCATCCACCATCTCCCCTCACTCGCCGCTCTCATGCATCTGACTTCCCTTGATTGGTGGATCGTCGCGATCTCCCTGATCGTCGCCTTCGTTCCGGCGGCGATGATGGCCAAGCGCGGCGGATCGAGTACGTCCGAGTTCTTCACCTCGGGGCGTTCCGCGCCGTGGTGGTTGATCGGCGTCTCGATGGTGGCGACCACCTTCAGCACCGACACGCCGAACCTCGTGACCAACCTGGTGCGCGAGAAGGGCGTGGCCAACAACTGGGCGTGGTGGTCGTTCCTGCTGACCGGGATGATGACCGTGATGTTCTACGCCCGGATGTGGCGGCGTTCCGGCGTGCTCACCGACCTGGAGTTTTACGAGATTCGCTACTCGGGCAAGCCGGCGACGTTCGTGCGCGGGTTCCGGGCGATCTACCTGGGGTTGTTCTTCAACTGCGTGATCATGGCGACGGTAAACCTGGCCGCCGTGAAGATCGCCAACATGCTGCTTGGCTGGCCGATGACGCAGACGTTGGTCGTCTGCGCCGTGCTGAACATCGCCTTCGCCGCGACGTCCGGACTATGGGGCGTGCTGGTCACGGACTTCATTCAGTTTGGGATCGCGATGACCGGCTCATTTGCCGCGGCGTATTACGCGCTATCGCGTCCCGAGGTTGGTGGTCTGCACGGGCTGTTTACGAAGCTTGATCCGCAGGTGATCTCGCTGCTCCCGAATTTCAACGACTGGACGATGACGCTTACGGTGCTGATCCTGCCGCTCACCGTGCAGTGGTGGTCGGTCTGGTATCCGGGCGCCGAACCGGGCGGCGGCAGCTACATTGCGCAGCGAATGCTGGCGTCAAAGAGCGAGAAGGACGCGCTGATCGGCACGCTCTTCTTCAACGTGGCGCATTACGCGCTGCGTTCGTGGCCGTGGATCATCGTCGCGCTGGCATCGATGCTGGTCTTCCCCAACTTGTCCGACATCGGCGCGGCCTTCCCGTATGTGGACAAGGGGTTGATTGGCCACGACATGGCTTACCCGGCGATGCTGACCTTCCTGCCGGCCGGCTTGCTCGGCTTGATGATTGCGGGCATGCTGGCGGCGTATGTCTCGACGATCGCCACGCACCTGAACTGGGGCACCTCATATCTGGTGCACGATTTCTATCGTCGCTTCGTGAAGCCCGAGGCGACGGAGAAGCACTACGTGCTGGTCGCTCGCCTGATGACGGCCGTGCTGATGCTGTTTGCCGCGATGCTCACCTACGTGCTCGACTCGGCGAGCCGCGGCTTCACACTCCTGCTGTCGATTGGCGCCGGCACCGGCCTGCTCTACCTGCTGCGCTGGTACTGGTGGCGCGTGAACGCGTGGGCGGAGATCGCGGCCATGTGTGGGTCATTCCTCACAGCGGTGACGTTCGAGATTGTGCGTCAGTCAGGGACGCCCATTCCCGACCACATCTCGCTGCTCTGGACCGTCGCCGTCACGACGGTGATCTGGATTGCCGCGGCCTTCCTTGGGGCCAAGACCGACGAGGCGACGCTGGTGAGCTTCTACAAGCTGGTGCGTCCGGCCGGCCCGGGGTGGAAGCACGTGCAGGCGAAGGCGGGCGTGGGGCCGTCTCCCGACTCGCTGCCGCAGGCCATGCTGGGCTGGATGCTCGGCATCGCCTTTGTCTACTCGGCGCTCTTTGGCTCGGGGAGCTTCCTGTACGGCAACACCAACCAGGGGATCGTGTTTGCGGTGGTCTTCGTGCTCAGCGGCTACGGCGTGGTGAAGGTGCTGCAGGGCTTCTGGAAGAGCACGCCCGATCACGACAAGTAGCGGACAACGGATGACGCGGACCACGCAGGCAGTGATCCTCGCGCGCGGCCTCGGCTCCCGGATGCGGCGAGCCGAGGCCGCGGTCGCGTTGGATGAAGCACAGGAGCGCGCGGCGGCGGCGGGCCAGAAGGGGATGATGCCGACGCTCGGGCGTCCGTTTCTCGACTTCGTGCTGTCCGCCCTCGCCGATGCGGGAGTGACCGATGTGACGCTGGTCGTCGCGCCGGACCACGCGATGATGCGCGACTATTATGAGCGTCAGGCGCCGCCGCAGCGTGTGCGTCTGCGGTGGGCCGTGCAAGCGGAGCCGCTGGGCACCGCCGATGCGGTGCTCGCGGCCGATGGTCACGTGCTCGAGGCGCCGTTTCTCGCGCTCAACTCGGACAACTACTATCCCGTCGCGTCGTACGAGGCGCTGTGCGCACTCGGTGGCGCCGGGCTTGTGGCCTATGAAGGCGAGGCGCTGGTGCGGGCGGGGAATATCGAGCGCGAGCGTGTGATGGCGTACGCGCTGCTCGATATCGATGCGCAGGATGTGCTGCAGGGAATCGTCGAGAAGCCTGCGGCCGATCACCCGCTCGCGCAGCGCGCGGAGCGGTGGGTGTCGATGAACCTCTGGAGCTTCACGCCTCGCATTTTTGAGGCGTGCCGGCGCGTGCGGCCGTCGGTGCGCGGCGAGTTGGAACTGCAGGAGGCCGTTATGATTGCCTCGCGCGAGCTAGGCGAGGTCTTTCGCGTGGTGCGGGCGCACGACGGGGTGCTGGATCTCTCGCGACGCGCGGACGTGGCGACCATCGGCGATCATCTGCGCGGTGTCGTGGTGCAGCCGTGAGCTGGCGGTACCGCGTCCCCGGGCGCATTGAGCTGGTGGGGAAGCATACGGACTATTCCGGCGGGCCGTCGCTGACCTGTGCGACGCCGTTTCACATGCACGCCACGGCGACCGCCGCGAGTGCGGCCGTGGTTCGCGTGCACGACCAGCGGAGCAAGGCGACCGTGCAGATGCCGCTGGCACCGAATGCGGCGCCGGTCGGCGCCCGGTGGTCGGTGTATC
>JARIEY010000083.1 GCA_031127085.1 Gemmatimonadota bacterium
CGCCGACTGCTCGTAGGCGCCAAGCTCGGTGAACGATCCCTCCGGCTTGCGCGACATCATCTCCGCCATCCGCAACGCCGCCACCCGCGGGAAGACAAGCAGCGTCAGCCCCGTCAGGTCGCCAAGCATCCGCAGCAGCACCGCGGCCACCGGCTCCTCGCTTTCGGCCACGTGGTTGGGGATCTCGTGCACCGCCGAGACCACCAGGCGGGGCACGCTGATCATGATTGTCTGCCCCGTCATCTGCGACAGCGCGGTGGCGGCATGGCCGGCGCCGATGTTGGCGACTTCGCGCAGCGCGTCGAGCTGCCGAGAGGAGAGGTTCCGGAGTGCGTCCATGGGGTCCGCCCTTAAAGGAGACTGGCGACGTCGACGATGAGCGCGGGACGGCCGTCGGCGAGGATCGTCGCCCCGCTGAACAGCGCCAGCCCGTCGCGCACCGCGTCAAACTGCTTCACCACGATGTCCTGCTGATCGGTCAGCTCATCCACCAGCAGCCCGGCGCGCCGGTCGCCGCGTTCGAGCACCACAATATCGGCCTTCTCGTCGCGCCCGCGGCCGGGCGTGCGCATCACCTCGCGCAGGCGCACGAGCGGCAGCACCTCATCACGCAGCACCAGCACTTCGCGCCCCTGCACCTTCTGCACCGCCTCCGTGGACCATTCGAGCGTCTCACGCACGTGCTGAATGGGAAGCGCGTACTGCTCGCCGCCCACCCGCGCCAGCACCGCACGCACAATGGCCAGCGTCTGCGGCAGGCGCAGCGTGATGCTCGTCCCTTCGCCGGGGACGGTTTCCAGCTCCACCACCCCGCCAAGCTGCCGCACGCGCGCCTGCACCGCGTCGATCCCCACCCCGCGCCCCGAAAGGTTGCTCACGGCCGCAGCCGTGGAAAAACCGGGGCTCGCGATCACGCGGAACAACTGCTCCGCGTCGAGCCGCGTGACCTCAGGCCCCACCATGCCCAGCTCGTGCGCCCGTGCCAGCACGCGCTGGCGGTCGATGCCGCGCCCATCGTCGGCCACGCGCACCAGCACCGCCGACCGTTCGCGCGATGCGCTCAGCAGCAGTCGCCCGGTGCGCGGCTTCCCTTGTGCCACCCGCACCTCGGGAGCCTCGATGCCGTGGTCCACCGCATTGCGCAGCAGGTGGACCACCGGCTCGCCAATCTCGTCGAGTAGCGAGCGATCGAGTTCGATTTCCTTGCCCTCCACCGAGAACTCGATCTCCTTGTGCAGCTGACGCGCCGCGTCGCGCACCAAACGCGGGAATCGGTCGAACACCTGCCAGACGGGCACCATGCGGCTGGCCATCACCTCGGCCTGCAGATCACCGATCAGGCGCGAGGCCTGCGTCATCGCCTCGTCGAGCGCCGCGTCGCTGCGGGCCGCTGTGAGCTGCAACAGGCGGCCGCGCGTAATCACGAGCTCGCCAATCAGGTTCATCAGCGTGTCGAGCCGTGCCAATTCAATGCGGACGTGCCGCGCCCCTCTGGGAGCCGGCGCCGCTTCGTCCTCGGCGGCCGCCATCCGCACCGCCCGATGCCGCCCGGGCCCCGACGACACCTCGACGTGCTCGATGTCGCCCGCTGCCACGATGGCCGCTTCAATCTCGGCCGTCGGGCGCGTGGTCACGAGCCGGAACGCGAACGCCTGCGGCCGCTCCGCGCCCTGCAGCTCTTCTATCGGCGGCGAGACGGCGACCACCTCGCCCAAGGTGCGCGCCTTCTGTACCACCAGGAACGCCCGCACACCGGGGAGCATCGTGTCGGCGCGCTGCCGCACACGCACCAGCACACCGGGCCCCTCGTCCAAGCTCACGGGCCGCGGCGCCGCGGCCGAGTACTCTCCGGTCACTGCGTGGAACTCGGCCGTCGCACCGCCGCCCGCCACGTGCCGCATCTGCTCCAGCACCGTGCTCAGTTCGGGCGGGTCGCCCTGCTTGTTCACCGCCCGCTCAATGCCCGACTCCAGCACATCAGCGGCGGCAAACAAGACGTCCATCAATTCGGCGCTGATCCCCTGCTCCCCACCGCGCACCCGGTCGAGCAGGCTTTCGAGCTCGTGGGCAAAGGCCGCCACGCCCGCGTAGCCCATCGTGGCGCTCATCCCCTTGAGGGTGTGCACCGCGCGGAAGAGCACGTGCACCGGACCGAGGTCGGCGGGCGCCGCCTCCAGGTCCAGCAACGCGCGATTGATCTCCGAGAGTTGCTCGCCGCTCTCGGAGCGAAACAGATCTGCGTATCGCTGCGGATCCACGCCGCGGCTCAGCTCGCGCTGGCTCGGGCCGTCAGCCGAGCACGCGCTGCACGGCCTCCAGCACGCGGCTCGGCTGGAACGGCTTCACCACGAAGTCCTTGGCTCCGGCCTGAATCGCCTCGACCACCAGGGCCTGCTGCCCCATGGCCGAACACATCAGCACCTTGGCGCCGGGATCGAACTTTGTGATCTCCCGCACCGCATCAATGCCACCCATATCGGGCATGACAATGTCCATCGTCACCAGATCGGGTTTCAGCTGCTTGTACTTCTCTACCGCCTGCGCTCCCGTCTCGGCCTCTCCCACCACTTCAAAGCCGGCCTGCTGGAGGATGTCACCAACCATCGTCCGCATAAAGATCGCGTCGTCGCAAATGAGCACCGTCGGCACAGAATCCCCCCCGCTGCGTGCGTTTAGTAGACCAGCACCTGCTGTGCGAACGCCTGAACGTCGCACACCAGCACCTGATCGTTTCCGGCGTACGCGACGTGGGACACCACGCCACCCACCGAGTGTTCACCTTCCACCACTTCCAGCTGCCCGGCCTCCAGCGTGAGTACGTCCTTCACGCTGTCCACCAGAATGCCAATCGTCTTGCCAAGCGCGTCGGCGACCAACACGTCCCCGATTGCCCCGAAACTCGGCGCCCCAAAGCGCGCCGACAGGTCAGCCACCGTCACCAGCGCACCACGCAAGTTCACCAGGCCACGCACCCACTCGGGCGCGCCAGGCAACCGCGTGGCCGAGCGCATTGGCACGATCTCGCGCACAACCTCCAACGGGCAGGCACACCGGCGCCCGCCCGCCACGAAAACCAGGTAGCGCCGGGCCGTGATGTCAGCGATCGGCTCTATAGAAGTCAAAGTACTCCAAGGGGTTCGGTGCCGCAAACAAATCGGGAAGCTCCGCCACCGTCAGCAACGAGTGCCGCAGTTCGTCCGGCAAGGGCGACTGGAACTCCAACCGCTCGCCCGAGACCGGGTGATTAAAGACGAGCCAAGCGGCATGAAGGAAATGCCGCTGCGGGGGCAGTCCCACGATCTTGCGAGCCCCCCCACCCCCATAAATGTCGTCACCTACCACCGGATGCCCGAGGGCTGCCAGGTGCACGCGAATCTGGTGCGTCCGGCCGCTGTGCAGGTGGCAGCGCAACAGGTCGCAGGCGCCAAAGCGGGCCAGACGCAGGAAATCGGTGCGCGCCGGCCGTCCCTCCCCCACCACCGCCATCCGGATACGGTCATTCGGGTCGCGCCCAATGGGCTTGTCCACCGTCACCGTGTCGTCGGGGAGGTGCCCCCAGCTCAGGGCCGCATAGCGGCGCATCACGCGGCGCTCCGCGATCGCCTTGCTCAGGATGCGCAGCGCGTCGTCCGTCTTGGCCACCACCATCAGCCCCGACGTGTCCTTGTCGAGCCGGTGCACGAGCCCCTGCCGCTCCTCAGGGCCGCCCTCGGCCAGCCCCTGCCCGCGCCCCTTGAGCGCGTTGACGAGGGTGCCGGTCCAGTTCCCGGGAGCCAGATGCACCACCATTCCGGCCACCTTGTCGACCACAATCAGGTGCGCGTCTTCATACACCACGCTCACCGGAATCTGCTCGGCAATCACCTCGCGCCCCGGGGGCGGCGGCACGTCAACGACGACCGTCGTCCCTGCCGGTGCCCTGAACGAAGCGCGTTCGGGCTTGCCGTCCACGAGCACCCGCCCGTCGGCAATGAGGGTGGCGGATTGGCTCCGCGACAGGCCGACGGCCTGCGCTACCAGAAGGTCGAGTCGAGGCGCACCGTCATGCTCGACGGTGAAGGTGTGCTGCGCGCCGCCCGCGGCCGGGGCCTTCACGGCGGGGTTAACCGGCGACGCCGGAAGACGCTTCGTCGGCAACTGCCGCGCCGGCCGCCGTAGCGGCGACCGGCGCCTCCTCCAGCTGCCACAGCACATAGCCCAGCAGCAGCGCGCCCGACGTGACCGCGATATCGGCCACGTTGAAGGTCGGCCACCGCCACGTCCCCACGCCGATATCGATGAAATCGACGACGCCGCGCGCCGACTTGAGACGGTCCGCCAGGTTGCCCAGCGCGCCACCCGTCACGAGCGCGAGCGCGAGGGTTCGGGAACGCGCCACCAGCGGGGTGTCCAGATACAGGCGCCCGAGAACGGCGAGGGCGAAGAACGTGAGCGCTACAATAATCCAGCGCGACTGCGCCCCGAAGTGCAGGCCAAAGGCCGCGCCCGGGTTGTAGACGAGTGTCAAACGCACCCCCTCGCCCCAGACGGGGCGAGGCAGGTACGCCGGCATCAGCCGGTCCACGGCAAGCACCTTGGTGAACGCGTCGAGGAGCAACACGCCCCCCGCCACGCCCCAGAAGATGCCTGGCTTACTTCTTCGCATCTTCCTCGCGCTGCTTGCAGTCCTTGCAGTAGCGCGCGTGCGGCAGCGCCTCAAGGCGCTCGAACGCGATCTCGCCGTCGCAGTGCTGGCACTGGCCAAACGTGTCGGGGCTCTTGTACAGACGGCGCAGCGCCTGGTTCACGTGCCACAGGTAGCGCCCTTCCTTGGACGCAAACAGGAACGCCTTCTCGCGCTCCATCGCATCCGTCCCCTGATCGGCCATGTGAAACGAGTAGCTCGACAGGTCGCCATCGGCCCCCTGCTGCGTGTTGCTCAGCGTCTCGTCCCACTGTCCCAGCTCCTTGAGCACGCGCTTGCGCTCGTCGAGCAGGAGCTTGAGGAAGAACTGTTGCTGCTTCTTGGTAAGCGGCTTGAACTTCTTTTCGCCGCCGGTCTGAGGCGCCATCGTCAGGATACCTTCTGGAGGGCAAGGGTGGCGGACACGCCGTCGAGATCGACCGCCGTGCCGTGGGGGACATCGGAACCAATGTTCTCATCCAAATGCAACAGCGTCGTCAGCGTCTCGTCACAAATCCACGTACGGTGCGCCGCCACCGCCTCGTGCAGCACTACCGGGCCGGTCACCCACAGCGTGATGCGGTCGCTCACGTGCAGCCCCGATTCCTTGCGGAAGCGCTGCACGCGGCTCACCAGCTCGCGGGCCAATCCTTCCCGCTTCAGGACGTCGGTCAGCGTGGGGTCAATGGCCGCAAATCGTGTGCCGTCCTGCGACACCACCAGCGCGCCGCTCGCCTTGCGCACGACGGTCAAGTCGTCCGCATCGAGGGGGTGGGAATGGCCGCCCACGGTAAGATGTACCGGCTCACCGCGCTCGAACGCCCGCAGCGTGCCGCTGTGCAGCGCGTTCACCGCCTTGGCGGCCTGCGGCGTTTCCTTGCCCCACTTCTTGCCCAGCGAGCGGAAGTTGGCCTTCGCTTCCAGCGACACCAGCGAGTCGGCCGATCCGAGGAACTCCACGCCCTTCACGTTGAGTTCGCTCATCAGCAACGGCACCAGCTGATCGAGCAGCGACTGCTGCGCCTCGCCCGCCACGCAGACCAGGCGCGAGAGGGGCTGACGCACCTTGATCCCGGCCTCCTCACGCGCCGCTCGCCCGAGCGTCGACAGGGAGCGCACCTCTTCCATCGCCCGCTCCAGCGCCAGATCGCGCACCGGCGCGTCGCCGCGCGTGAAGTCGGCCAGATGGACAGACGACCCGGTGAGCGCGCGATGGATGTAGTCGCTCACGAACGGCGCAAAAGGCGCGAGCAGGCGGCTCACGACCGTCAGCACCTCGTGCAGCGTGGCAAACGCCGCGCGGTTGTCGGCCTGGTCCACTTCGTAGAACCGGCCGCGCGACAACCGCACGTACCAGTTGGCCACGTCCTCGGTCACGAACTCCATCAGCGCGCGCGACGCCGCCGTGGCATCGAAGCGCTGCAGCTCCGCGTCCACCGTGGCCTCCACCGCTGCCAACCGCGACAGCACCCACCGGTCGAGCAACGGACGATCGGCCACCGCAGGGTCGGCCGCCGACGGCGACCACCCGAAGTTGGCATACTGCGCAAAGATGCCGCTGTAGACGTTCTTCAGCGTCACCAAAAAGCGCCCGGCCGTCTCGCGAATCACCTGCTCGTCAAACCGCCGCGGCACCCAGACCTGGCTCGACGCCACGAGAAAGAGCCGCACCGCGTCGGCGCCGTGCCGTTCGATCACGCTCCACGGATCCACGGTGTTGCCGCGCGTCTTTGACATCTTCTGGCCATTCGCGTCGAGCACGAGGTCGTTCACCACCACCGCGCGGTACGGCTCGGCGGCCCCCGGCGGCAGGTGATGCCCGCCCGACGGATGCTCACCGGCGTGCCCGTCCACCGCGCGCATGCTGCCTGGTGTCGGATTCCCGTGCGGCAAGTGCGTCCCCTTGCGATGCACGTCCTCGGGATGCAGCGCGTCGCCCAGCCCTGTCGCAATGGCCAGCAACGAATAGAACCACCCGCGCGTCTGGTCCACACCCTCGGCGATGAAATCGCCCGGGTACTGCCGCGCAAACTCCTCGCGGTTCTCAAACGGGTAATGCCACTGCGCAAACGGCATCGCCCCCGAGTCAAACCACGTGTCAATCACCTCGGGGACGCGACGCATCGTGCCGTCGCACTCGGTGCACGGCCAGCTGTACGCATCGATGTGCGGCTTGTGCGGATCAAAGTCGGCGCCCAGCGCGTGCCCGGTCTTCACCGCGAGATGCGCAAAGCTCCCGATCACGTCACGGTGCGTGTTGTCCGCATCGCACACCCAGACGGGGAGCGGCGTCCCCCAGTAGCGGTCGCGCGAGATCGCCCAGTCGATGTTGTTCTCGAGCCACGAGCCAAACCGCCCCGCCCCGACCTCCGACGGATTCCAGTTCACGCGCGCGTTGCGCTCGAGCATCGCGTCCTTGAACGCGGTGGTGCGCACGAACCACGACGACCGCGCGTAGTACAGCAGCGGCGTCTTGCAGCGCCAGCAATGAGGATAGCTGTGCGTGAACCGGCCGTCCTTCCAGATCAGCCCGCGCTCCTTGAGCAGCTCGACGATCACCGGGTCGGCCGCCTTCACGAACATCCCGCCCACCAGCGGCATCGAGTCGGGGAACTCGCCGCGCGCGTTCACCGGCTGCACGAACGCCAGCTCGTACTGCTGGCCGGCCTGGTAGTCATCCGCGCCAAACGCGGGCGCAATATGCACCACGCCCGTGCCGTCATCGGCCGACACAAAATCGGCCGTCACGATGATCTCGCGCGCCCCCTCCGTGAACGTCACCCAGTCGAGCGGGCGCTGATAGCGCGCACCGGCGAGCGCCGATCCCGGGAAGGTGTCCACCACGTCCCAGCGATCCTGCCAGTCACCGCCGAGCACCGCCGGCACCCGCCCCTCGGCGAGGATGATCGTGTGCGTGGCCCCCTTCTTCCGGCGGAGCTCGGCGTACGTGAGCTTGGGGCTCACCGCGAGCGCCGCGTTGGAGACCAGCGTCCACGGCGTGGTCGTCCACACGAGGATGCGACGCTCGCCGATCTTGTCCGACTCCTTCAGCGGCAGCTGCAGGTAGACCGACGGATCCTCGACGTCTTCGTACCCCTGCGCCACTTCGTGGCTGCTGAGCGCCGTGCCGCAACGCGGGCAGTACGGCAGGATCTTGTGCCCCTGATACAGCAGCTCCTTGGCATGCAGCATCGACAGCGCCCACCAGACACTCTCGACGTACGAGTTGTGGTACGTGACGTACGCACGCTCGTAGTCCAGCCAGAACGCAATCCGATTGGAGAGCTTCTCCCAGTCTTCCCGATACCGGAACACGCTTTCGCGGCAGCGCTTGTTGAACTCGCCCACGCCCACGCGCTCGATGTCCTGCTTGCCGCTGATGCCCAGCGCCTTCTCGACTTCGATTTCAACGGGCAACCCGTGCGTGTCCCACCCCGCCTTGCGGTCGACGCGGAACCCCTTCATCGCCCGATGGCGGCAGAACAGGTCCTTGATGGTGCGCGCAAAGACGTGGTGGATGCCCGGCTTGCCGTTGGCCGTGGGCGGCCCCTCAAAGAAGACCCAGCGCGGTGCCCCTTCACGCGCGGCCAGCGAAGCCTCGAACAGCTTCTCATCGCCCCAGCGGGCCAGCAGTTCGCGCTCCACATCATCCGCCGGGCGTTCCGGCGGCAGCGGGGCAAAGCGGGGAGTCGTCACGTCAGCGGATGTCACAGGCGCTCCAACACGCCGCGCACCACGATATCGAGCGCGGGCTCGGCAGTCGTGGCGGTGGCGATGATACGGTCAAGACTGGCCGGTTCCAGCGCGTCCGGCAGGCACTGGTCGGTGATGATGGACAAGCCCAGCACGCGCATTCCCGCCTGCACCGCCACAATCACTTCGGGGACGGTGCTCATGCCCACGACGTCGGCGCCCAGCGCGCGCAGCAGGCGGTACTCGGCGCGCGTCTCCAGGTTGGGGCCGGCGACCGCGACGTACACCCCTTCGCGCAGCGTGATGCCGCGGGCCGCCGCCACCGCGCGCGCCGCGGCGCGGAGTGACGCGTCGTACGGCGCGCTCATATCGGGAAAGCGGTCGCCAAAGGCACTGTCGTGCGGACCGATGAGCGGATTATCGCCCAGCAGGTTGATGTGATCGGCAATCAGCATCAGGTCGCCCGGTGCCCACAGCGGGTGCATGCCGCCGCACGCGTTGCTCACGACGAGCGTCGACGCACCGAGCGCACGCAGCACGCGCACCGGGAACGTCACCTGCTGCAGCGCGTAGCCTTCGTAGCGATGGAACCGCCCCTGCATTGCCACTACGCGTCGACCGGCAAACGTCCCGCACAGCAGCCGTCCCGCGTGCGACTCCACCGTGGAGAGCGGAAAGCCGGGGATGTCGGCGTACGAGATGCTGCACTCCACGTCGATGGCGCGCCCCAGCCCGCCAAGCCCGGTGCCAAGGATGAGCGCCACCTCGGGCACCAGCGCCGTACGCGCACGCACCGCCGCAACCGCGGCCTCAACGGCAGCAGTCGTATGGGCGTGTTCGGAGCCAGGAAAGAGAGCCATCGTTCGCGCGTCGCCGGCGGATCGCGACGCAGACGCCCCGGCCGTGAGGCCGCGCATCCGCGTCGTCATCCGCTACGAGGCGTCCTCCTCGTCGTGCGCACTCTCGTCGAGCCAGCTCGGCGACTTCTCCTTGGCTCCCTCGGGCGCGGCGTCACTGGACGACGGCCGCTCCGGCGCCGGCAGATCCTCGGCCGCCTTGAGTTCAATCGCCTGCCGTTCAGTGAACGCACGCCACTGCGCCAGATACGACTTGCGCGAGCGCTCGAGCGCCTCCACCTGCCCCTCGAGCCGGCGCACCGTGCGCCGCGCTTCCTCCACAAGCTTCTCGCCCTCGGCGCGCGCCTCGCGCAGGATAAGCTGCGCCTCGCGCTCGGCCTGCTCGCGCGTCTCGGCGCGCAGCTGCTGCGCGGTGATCAGGGCGTCGTTCAGCGCCTTGTCGCGCTCGCGGAAGGCGCGCAGTTGCTCGTGAAAGCCCTTGGCCTTGGCCTCAAGCTCCGAGTTGGCGCGGGTCAGCCGCTCGAGTTCCTCGGCCACCTGGTCGCGGAACTGGTCCACGCGCGCCTTGTCATAGCCGCGCAACGCCGACCCAAAGTCGAAGCGCCGCGCGTCTACTGGCGTGAGATGAAAGACATCGTCGCTCATCAGTGCCTCTCCCCGAACAGGATCGTGCCCAACCGCACGAGGGTCGCCCCCTCTTCCACAGCCATCTCAAAATCACCGGACATCCCCATCGACAACTCCATCGCCGGATGCCCCGCCCCGCGCACCAGCGCCAGCGCACAGCGCGCGCCGGCAAAGACCCGCCGCAGCGTCGACTCGTCGGCGTCCAACGGCGCCATGGTCATTACGCCGACCACGCGCACCCCCGCACACGCCACCAGCCGCGCTGCCTCGCGCTCCACCTCGGCCAGCGCGAACCCGCCCTTGGTTTCTTCGCCCACCACGTTCACCTGCAGCAACGCATCCATCGGGCGTCCGCGCCGCACACCGAACTCGTGCACCGCGTCGGCCAGCCGGCTGCTGTCCAGCGAGTGCAGCAACGCGAACTGCTCCAGCGCCTTCACCTTGTTGCGCTGCAGGTGCCCAATCAGGTGCCAGCGCACCGGAGCGTGCACCAACGCCTGTTTGTCGAGCGCCTCCTGCACCCGGTTTTCGCCGACATCCGCCACGCCACACGCGTGTACGGCTTCGACGGCCTCCGGGCCATATGTCTTGGTAACCGCCACCAGCCGCACCGACTGCGCGTGCCCACCCCGCTGCACCGCCGCCACCACGCGCGCCCTGACCTCGGCTACCCGTTCAGGCAAGTCCGACATAGCCTAGAAAAATAGGGGATGCAGGTGGGGAAGCGATAGTGCCACATTGACTTAGGATTTACGATTTGGAATCCGGATTTCGATTGAGGATCGGGAATCCGGATTTCGACTGGCGATTTTGGCGAGGGAGGCAGGCCCTCGCCGGATGACGACCGGTTCGGCGCACCCCGCCAGCCACACGCCCCCCCAGCCCCCCCGCAAACACAATGGCCCGGCACCAAGCGCCGAGCCATCGCAAATCGCAATCCGGATTCCCAATCCTCAATCGCAATCCGGATTCCCGATCCTCAATCAGCCGTCAAGCCGGCTGAACCTCTGGCCCACCCATCAACGGCGGCAGCACCTTGGCGGTCTCCGCTACCACCGGCACCACCGGCGTCAGCGGTGCGTTGGTGCCCGGCGGGATGCGCGGCGGAAGCTCGTCGCCGTCCACCAGCATCTTGATGTCCTCGCGGGTCAGCGTCTCCCGGTCGAGCAAGGCGTTGGCGAGCGAATCGAGCAGCCCGCGGTGCTCCGTGAGCACCGTCCGCGCCCGCTCATACGACTCGTGGATGATGCGCCCCACTTCCTCGTCCACCAGCTGCGCCGTGCGTTCGCTCACCTCGCGGCGGCTCATGATCTGCGCGCCGAGGAATAGCTCCTGCTCGTTGTCGCCCACGAGGATCGGGCCAATCTTGTCGGAGAGGCCCCACTGCGTCACGCAGCGTCGGGCGAGACCCGTGGCCATCTGAATGTCGCTCGCGGCCCCCGTCGTCACGCGCTGACGGCCAAAGACCATCTCTTCGGCCACGCGGCCGCCGTACGCCATCACCAGACGCGCTTCGAGCTGCTCGCGGCTGATCGACACGCGGTCGTCCTCGGCCACGGTAAAGGCCACGCCGAGCGTGCGCCCGCGCGGGACGATGGTCACCTTGTGCAGCGGATCGGTCCCCTTGACCTTGATCGCGCAGACCGCGTGCCCCGCCTCGTGGTACGCCGTCTGCTTGCGCTCCTCGTCCTTCATCACGAGCGACTTGCGCTCCGCGCCCAGCTGCACGCGGTCCTTGGCCTCTTCAAGGTCCACCATATAGACCTTGTCGTGGTTGCGGCGCGCGGCCAGCAGCGCGCCTTCGTTGACGAGGTTCGCCAGATCGGCGCCCGCCATGCCCGGCGTGCTGCGCGCGATCGCCGTGACGTCCACATCGTCGGCCATCGGCTTGTTGCGCATATGCACGCGCAGAATCCCCTCGCGACCGCGCAGGTCGGGGGCGTCCACCACGATCTGGCGGTCAAAGCGCCCCGGACGCAGCAGCGCCGGGTCCAGCACGTCGGGGCGGTTGGTCGCCGCCACCAGAATCACACCTTCATTGCTTTCAAAGCCGTCCATCTCGACGAGCAGCTGGTTGAGCGTCTGCTCGCGTTCATCGTGCCCACCGCCCAGACCGGCGCCGCGATGGCGCCCCACCGCGTCGATTTCATCGATGAAGATGATGCACGGCGCGTTGGCCTTGCCCTGCTCAAAGAGGTCGCGCACGCGGCTCGCGCCAACGCCCACGAACATCTCCACGAAATCAGAACCCGACATCGAGAAGAACGGACGTCCCGCCTCGCCGGCCACGGCCCGCGCCAGCAGCGTCTTGCCCGTCCCCGGCGGGCCCACCAGCAGCGCACCCTTGGGCAGACGGCCGCCCAGCTTGGTGAACTTCTGCGGGTCCTTCAGGAACTCGATGATTTCCTGCAGTTCCACCTTGGCTTCGTCGCAGCCCGCAACGTCGGCAAAGGTCACCTTGGGCGTGTCGCCCGTCAGGAGCTTTGCCTTCGACTTGCCGAACGAGAAGGCCTTGTTGCCGCCCGCCTGCATCTGGCGCAGGAAGAAGATCCAGAAGCCGAAGATCACGATCCACGGCAGCAGATTGACGAGCACCGACAGGAACGACGGGCTCGGCGCCTGCGCCTTGACCTCGACGCCCTGCGCGCGCAGCCGCTCGTCCAGCTTGTCGCTGTATTCGCCCGGAAGCATCGTCTCGAACTTCCGAATCGGCCGGCCGTCAACCATCACCGGGGCCTTGTACTCGCCGGCCACCGTCTTGCCGCCAACCACCGTGACGGTCTTGATGTTGCCAGCCTCCAGCTGACGGGCGAACTCGCTCGAGTTCACCTCGCTGGTGCCGTCGGGCTTGCCGCCGGCGTACTGGATGATGAACACCGGCACCAGGATGACCAGCACCCAGAA
>JARIEY010000084.1 GCA_031127085.1 Gemmatimonadota bacterium
CATCAAGCTGCACCGCCCGGAACTCACGGTCTTCGTCGCCATGGGCGACGGCGACTGCACGTCGATTGGTGCCGGCCACTGGGTGCATGCCATCCGGTACAACCTGGACATGACGGCGATGATGCTCGACAACGGCATCTACGGCCTGACCAAGAACCAGACGTCGCCCACCACGCCGCAGGGCTTCAAGTCGAACACGCAGCCGTTCGGCTCCATCCTGCCGCCGCTGAACCCGATCGAAGTCGCGCTGGGCATCACCAACGCCTCGTTCGTGGCGCAGACGGCCGAGTGGGCGCCCTCGCACCTGTACGCGACGCTGCGCGCCGCGCACAAGCACAAGGGGTTCAGCTTCGTCCGCGTGCTGCAGCGCTGCCCGATCTTCACGCCGTCGATTTTCCAGAAGGCCGTGCAGGATCCGGCCCGCATCCGGTTGCTCGTGCACGATGATGGCGTTGTGACGCCGGACCTCGAGAAGATCTACAAGACGCAGCTGCACCACGACCCGCGCGATCTCTCCGGGGCCCGTCAGTTGGCGGAGCAGACCGACCAGATCACGCTCGGCGTGTTCTACAAGGATCCGTCCAAGCCCCGTTACGAAGAGACCCGCCGCGTCGCGCCGCGTACGCCGGCCGAACGCGTCGCTCTGCTCGAAAAGGAGTTCGCCCGCTATGCCGTCTGATCCGCGCGTTTCCCAGGCGCTGGCTGCGCTGGCGCAACCGATTGCCGAGTTCCGCGCCGCAGTGCAGGGCGCGCTGGCGCAGGCCGAGGGCTTCATGGCCGCGCAGACGGCCGACGCGACCGCTCAGGCCGCGCTGGCCGCTACGCAGCTTGGTGCCTTCGCCGGCCCGTACATGGACGCGGCCAAGTTTGCCGCGATGTTCCCCGCCGTCGCGAAGGCCGATAAGGCCTCGCAGGCTGCGCTGGAGAAGGCCTCCAAGATTCTGCGCCGCGTCGCGGGGCAGGGCGATGACATGGCCGTCGCGATTGTCACCGACGGCGTAAAGCTGGGCGCCACGATTGACGCGGCGCTTGCCGGCGCCGGTCAGGCGTTCGGCGCCATCATTCTCACTGAGCTGGTGCGCGGCGGACGCTACAAGCCCGCCGAGCACGAAAAGCTGCTCGATCCCGCCGAGTTCCGTGCCTGGAACAACGCCGAGCGCCGGTTTGCGCCGCCGCTCGTCGTGGAAGTGAACGGCATCGACCTCCATGCCGGCGCGCTGCTCGACTTTGCCGACGGTCGCGAGAAGATCGTGGTCGTCGTGCACGGGGAAGCCCCGCCGGCCGCGCTGGTGCGGTGCATCACGCCAGGCACGTTCGTGCTGCAGACGGTGGACGGCACGGGGCTCGACCGCATGGCGGGCTACGAAGGCCCGGCCATCGCCGCGATTCTCCCCGAAGGGTCGGCCACCTTCATGCACGACCCGACCGCCGGCAACGAAACCTGGCAGCGTCTGACCGTGCCGTTCCTGCCGCAGGGGCCGTTCAAGGCCGTGGGCGGGTTCAGCGCGTGGCAGATGGAGCAGGACGTGCGGATGCTGGCCGAACTGGCCCGCACACCGTTCGCGGTGCCGGCAGCGCCTGGTGCCAAGAGTGCGCCGGCAATCGGGGCAGGCGAGGCCGTGGATCGCATCGCGTCGTGGCTGCTCGGCACGTCGGGTATCGCGGGCAACGGCTAGGCGCCCGGAGATCCGATGATCCTTCAAGCAATCCTCATCCTCGGCGGCACCGGTCTGGTGTTCGCCATCTTCATCGCGGCCGCCAACAAGAAGCTCAAGGTCTGGGAAGACCCGCGCATCGATGTGGTGTCTGCGATGCTGCCGCAAGCCAACTGTGGCGCCTGCGGCCTTCCCGGTTGCCGCGCCTTTGCGGAGAAAGCGGTGGGCGGTGAAATCCAGCCCTCCAAGTGCACGGTGTCGAACGCCGAACGCATTGGCGAGATCGCGCACTTCCTGGGCGTCGACGCGGGGCAGGCGGTCAAGCGCGTGGCGCGACTGGCCTGCGCTGGCGGATCCAACGTCGCCATGCAGCGCGCGGAATATCGCGGGCTGAACACCTGCGAAGCGGCCACGGCGGTTGCCGGCGGCGGCAAGGGGTGCGCGTGGGGCTGCCTGGGCTTCGCCGATTGCGAGCGGGCCTGCACCTTCGGCGCCATTTCAATGACTGCCGAGGGGCTCCCCGTCGTCGACGTGGAGAAGTGCACCGCGTGCAACGACTGCGTGGTGGCCTGTCCCAAGCAGCTCTTCTCGCTGCAGGTGCTGGATCACGCGCTCTTCGTGCAGTGCAAGAACCTGGTGCACGGCGATGGCGTGCTGGAGCAGTGCACGGTTGCCTGCACGACGTGCGGCAAGTGCGCGCTGGACGCCGCGCCGGGCTTGATCAGCGTGGCGAGCGGAGTGGCAGTCATCAACTACGACAAGATCGCCGAGGCCGAGGAGAGCGCAACTGAGCGCTGCCCCACCGGCGCGATCCTTTGGCTGCGTGGCGCGCAGTTTGCGCGCGTCCCGGCCCTCAGCAGTTCGGAGGCAGCATGAGTGCGACGAAGGCCGGCGACGCCGGCAAGGCCAAGTACCCCGGTTCCCGCCAGGCGCTCGACGGCTCGTATGCCGTCGTGGCCATGGAGACGGCGAGCAGCGAAGCTGCTGGCGCGTACCCGATCACGCCGTCCACCCAGATGGGCGAGGGGTGGGCGCAGGCCGTGGCCGAAGGCAAGGAGAACGTCAACGGACGCCGCCTCCTGTTCTTTGAGCCGGAAGGCGAGCACGCCGCCGCAGCGGTGACGGCTGGCATGAGCATGGCCGGGTTGCGCTCGACGAATTTCTCGAGCGGCCAGGGCATCGCATACATGCACGAGTCGCTGTACGCCGCGGTTGGCAAGCGCCTCACCTACGTGCTCAACGTGGCGGCCCGCGCCATCACCAAGCACGCGCTGAACGTGCACGCCGGGCACGACGACTACCACGCCGTCGACGACACGGGCTTCTTCCAGATCTTCGCCAAGGACGTGCAGGAGTCGGCCGACCTGAACGTGGTCGCCCACCGCATCGCCGAGCTCTCGCTCAACCCGGGCATCATCGCGCAGGACGGCTTTCTCACCAGCCATGTCATCGAGTCGCTGCAGCTCCCGGAGCGCGAGCTCCTCAAGGAGTATCTGGGCGACCCGGCCGACTTCATTGAGAGCCCGACGCCGGCGCAGCGGATGGTGTTCGGCGACAAGCGCCGCCGTATTCCCGAGATGTTCGACCTCGACTACCCGGCGATGCTGGGTGTCGTGCAGAACCAGGACAGCTACGCGCAGGGTGTCGCCGCGCAGCGCCCGTTCTACTTCGATCACATCGCCGCGCTCACCGACCAGGCCTTCGCCGAGTACGCGGCGCTGACGGGCCGCAAGTACGCGCGCGTGTCGGGCTATCGGCTCGAGGACGCCGAGTGGGTGATCGCCGGGCAGGGCTCGGTGGTGAGCAATGCCGAAGCCGTGGTGGACTACCTGCGCGACACGCGCGGCCTCAAGGTGGGCGTGCTCAACCTGACGATGTTCCGTCCGTTCCCGTCCGACCTCATCACGCGGATGCTCGCCGGCAAGAAGGGCGTCGTGGTGATGGAGCGCACCGACCAGCCGCTCGCCGTCGACCCGCCGATGCTGCGCGAAATCCGCGCCGCGATGGCCAAGGGCGTCGAGAACGGCCGCAACGCCAACGTGCACGACGGGCTGGCCGCGCTGCGTCCCGAGCAGGTGCCGAACTTCTTCACGGCCTGCTTCGGCCTGGGATCGCGCGACCTGCAGCCCGGTGACATCGTCGCCGCCGTCGACAACATGCTCCCCGGTGGCAAGGGGCGCCGGCAGGTCTACCTGGGCATCGACTTCATTCGTGAAGGGACCAAGCTGCCCAAGCTGCAGATCTGGCAGGAGACGCTTGAGGACAAGTATCCGCACCTGAAAGAGATGACGCTGCCGTCGGCCGGGGAGATTAACCTCCTGCCGAAGGGTTCCACCGCGCTGCGCATCCACTCGGTGGGCGGCTGGGGCGCGATCACGATGGGCAAGAACCTCGCGATGACGGCGTTCGAGCTCTTCGACATGTTCATCAAGGCGAACCCGAAGTACGGCTCCGAGAAGAAGGGGCAGCCGACGACGTTCTACGCCGTGCTGGCGCACGAGCCGATCCGGCTCAACTGCGAACTGAAACACGTCGACATCGTCCTCTCGCCCGACCCCAACGTCTTCCGCCATAGCGACCCGCTGGCCGGTTTGGCGCAGGGCGGCGTCTTCATCATCCAGACCGATCTGTCGCCCGAGGCGTTCTGGCAGACGTTGCCGGCGATGGCGCGCCGCACGATTCTCGACCGCAAGATCAAGCTGTACACGCTCGACGCCTTTGCCATCGCGCAGGCCGAAGCGTCCGATGTCGAGCTGCGCTACCGTATGCAGGGCGCGGCCTTCATGGGTGCCTTCTTCCGCACCTCGCCGATCCTTGAGCGCGAGAAGCAGACCGAAGAGGCGCTGTTCAAGGGCATCGAAAAGCAGCTGCAGAAGAAGTTCGGTTCGCGCGGCGCCCGCGTGGTGGAAGACAACGTGCGCGTCATTCGCCGCGGCTACGACGAAGTGAAGGAAGTGAGGCCGGTCGCTGGCGACTTCGCCGCCGAGAAGGGCGACGTGCCGCACATGCCGGTGCTGATGGAAGCGCCCAACGCGCAGGGTGGCATTGGGCACGAGGGGCGGTTCTGGGAGCAGGTCTGCGCGATGTGCAAGATCGGACAGGACGGCATTGCCGATCCGTTCGCGGCCATCAGCGCGATCCCGGCGGCCACGGGCGCCGTGCGCGACATGAGCGGCGTGCGCCTGGAAGTGCCGGAGTTCCTCGCCGAGAAGTGTACGGGCTGCTCCCAGTGCTGGATCCAGTGCCCGGATTCGGCGATTCCGGGGCTCGTCAGCTCGTTCGATGACGTGCTGTCGGCCGCGATGTCGGCTGCCACGAACGGCCTCAAGATGGAGCGCATCCGCCCGATCGCGAAGAACTGGGCCAAGGAAGCGCAGAAGCTCCTGCAGAAGGATCCGACGATGAAGGTGTCGGACGCCTTCGCCAAGGGCTACGACACCGTGGCCACGAAGATGGGGTGGGATGCCGAGCGCCGCGCCGCCACCGACGTGGAGTTCCACGCCGTGCAGGCGCGCATTGCCAACTTCCCGCTGGCGCGCACCAAGCCGTTCTTTGACGCGCTCGAGGGGAAGAGCAAGGGATCAGGGGGACTGCTCTCCATCACGATCAATCCCGAGACGTGCAAGGGGTGCAACCTCTGCGTCGAAGTCTGCCCCGACGGCGCGTTGCAGACCATCAAGCAGGACGAGCCGTCGCTGCTCAAGCTGCGCAGCAACTGGGAGATGTGGAACAAGCTCCCCGACACGGACGACCGCTTCATCAATGTCAGCGACGTGGATGAGGGCATTGGCGTCCTCTCGTCGCTGCTGCTCAAGAAGGACACGTACCGCGCGATGGTTGGCGGCGACGGCGCCTGCATGGGGTGCGGCGAGAAGACCGCGGTGCACCTGATCCTCTCGGCGATCTTCGCGCAGATGGCGCCGAAGGTGGCCAAGCAGGTGGCCAAGCTCGACACGCTGATCACGGCGCTCGAAGACAAGGCGCGCGAGATCGTCGGCTCGACGACCGACCTCGGCGCGGCGCTCAGCGGCAAGGGCGACGCAGTGAAGCTCGACGCGGCGCATCGCCACCAACTGGAACTCATCGGCAAGGCGATCAGCGAGCTCAAGGATCTGCGCTGGCGTTACGTCGAAGGGCCCAGCGGCAAGGGACGCGCGATGGTCGGGATGTCCAACTCCACCGGCTGTTCGTCGGTGTGGGCGTCGACGTATCCCTACAACCCGTATCCGTTCCCCTGGGTCAACCACCTCTTCCAGGATTCCACGTCCGTGGCGGTGGGCCTGTTCGATGCCCACATGCGCAAGATGGGCGACGGGTTCATTGCGGTGCGCCGCGCCGAGAAGCTGGTGGAAGGCTCGTACGAGCACGTGGCCGACGAAGCGTATTTCAAGGCTTTCACGTGGCAGGAGTTCACGGACGACGAGTTCTTCCTCTGTCCGCCGATCATCGCCATGGGCGGCGATGGTGCGATGCTCGATATCGGATTCCAGAACCTCTCGCGCCTGCTCGCCTCGGGCAAGCCGGTGCGCGTGATCATTCTCGATACGCAGGTGTACTCGAACACCGGCGGCCAGGCCTGCACCTCGGGCTACACCGGCCAGGTGGCTGACATGTCGGGCTTCGGCAAGGCGCAGCACGGCAAGACCGAACTCCGCAAGGAAATCGGCCTGATCGGCATCGCGCACCGCGGCACGTTCGTGCACCAGTCGTCGCAGGCGGCGGCGTCGCACCTCATCGCCGGCGTGCTCAAGGGGATGCACAAGCGGCGCCCGGCGCTCTTCAACATCTATACGCCGTGCCCGGTGGAACACGGGCTCGCGGATGACTGGTCGAAGGAGGCCGCGCGCTTTGCGCTCGAGAGCCGCGCCTTCCCGTTCCTCACGTACGATCCGGACAATGGCAACGCCTTTGCCGACTGCCTGTCGCTCGAAGGCAATCCGTCGCCTGAGTCAGACTGGCCGACCTACGATATCCGCTACCTCGACGACGCCGGCGTGGAGCAGACGATGGAAGTGCCGCTGACGGTCGCCGACTGGGCCGCCACCGAGTCGCGGTTCAAGCAGCATTTCTCGGAACTGCCCAAGGATCTCTACGACTACGCCATTCCGTTCGCCGACTTCCTGAAGCTTTCCAAGGAAGAGCGTGCTCACAAGACGGCCTTCATTTACGCCGTCAACAAGAAGCGCAATCTCCGCCGGCTCAAGGTGTCCACCGAAATGGCGGCGCTGGCCGACGAGCGGCTGCAGCACTGGTCGCAGCTGCGTCAGCTGGCCGGCATCATCGTTTCCGAGACGGCGCGCAACACCGTGTCGGGTGAGATCGAGGCCGAGTTCGAAGTGAAGATGGCGGCGCTGCGCGCTGAGTACGAAGCGAAGATGGCGCAGCTCAAGAAGGAGTACCCGCAGCAGATCGCGCGCCGCCTGGCCGAAGGGCTGATGCGGCACGGCGGTGGCGGGGCGCTGGGCGAGTTGCTGGCCACGCTGCCGGCGGTTGAGCCGTCGGGCAACGGTGCCGCGCCCGTGGCGGCGCCGGTGGCCGCTGCCCCGGCGGCCGCGGAAGCGCCGGCTGCCGCCGCACCGGCGGCGGTGGCCGCCCCGGTCGCCGCTCCTGCGGCTGCCGCACCCGCGGCGGCCGAAGAGGACGAGTCGATGGGCATCGAGGCCTACATCGACTCGGCGCGGTGCACGAGCTGCAACGAGTGCACCAACCTCAACAAGAAGATGTTCGTCTATAACGCCGCCAAGCAGGCGGAAATCAAGGACGTCAACGCGGGCACGTTCCAGCAGCTGGTGCTGGCCGCCGAGCGTTGCCCGGTCTCCATCATCCATCCAGGGACGCCCGTCAATCCGAAGGAGAAGGATCTGGAGAAGTGGGTGAAGCGCGCCGAGAGGTTCAACTGATGGCATTCTTCGGCTTTGCACACGGCGTTCATCCGCCGGAGGAGAAGGGGCTCACCAGTGGGCTCCCCATCCGTCGCATGCCGTATCCTGACGAGCTCATCCTTCCGCTGCGCCAGCACGCCGGCAAGCCGGCCAAGCTGTGCGTGAAGGTGGGCGACTACGTCGAACGCGGCGATCCCGTCGGCCAGGCCGACGGGTATATGTCGGTGCCTATTCACGCATCGGCTGCCGGCACCGTCTCGGCCATTGATCTGTGGCCGCACCCAGACGGCAGCTATGTGCAGTCCGTGCACATCAAGGTCGATACCTACGCCCTGCAGGCGGCGCGTCCTCGCCTCGTGCCCCAGTGGGAAGGGCTGACGGTCGAGCAGGTGATCAAGGCGGTGCAGGAGGCCGGTGTGGTCGGTCTCGGCGGCGCCGCGTTTCCAACGCACGTCAAGCTGGCGCCGCCAAAGGACTATGCGGTGCACACGCTCATCATCAACGGCGCGGAATGCGAGCCGTACCTCACCTCGGACCACCGCACGATGGTGGAGTTCCCCGAGCGGGTGCATTTCGGCTGCCGGGTGATGATGCACACGCTGGGTGTCACCAAGGCGGTGATTGGCGTCGAGAAGAACAAGCCCGACGCCATAGAAGCGCTGGAGCGCACCAAGCCCAAGGACCTCGACATCACCATCCTGCCGCTGACGGTCAAGTATCCGCAGGGCGCCGAGAAGATGCTCATCCACGCCGTGACCGGCGTGGAAGTGCCCTCGGGCAAACTGCCGGTGACGGTCGGCGTCGTGGTGCAGAATGTGGGTTCACTGGCGGCGATCGCCGAGGTGTTCGACACCGGCTTGCCGCTGATCGAGCGCATCGTGACGGTGACCGGCCACGGGCTCAAGCGCCCGGCCAACCTGATTGTCCCCGTGGGCACGAAGCTGAAGGACCTGCTCGCGTACTGTGATGGCGTCACACCGAACGCTCGCGAAGTCATCAACGGCGGGCCGATGATGGGGATGTCGGTGTCGAACCTCGAGGCGCCGGTGCTCAAGGGCACCACGGGCATCGTGGTGTTGACCGACGAGGAAGTGCGGGCCGACACGGTGTATCCCTGCATTCACTGCGGGCGCTGTCTCGAGGCATGCCCCGTCTTCCTCAATCCGTCGTGGCTGGGCGACCTGGCGCGCGTGAAGCGCTACCAGGACATGGCCGATGAGCACCTCGCCGACTGCATGCTGTGCGGCTCGTGCTCGTACGTCTGCCCGTCCAACATTCCGCTGTCCCAGCTCTTCCAGGCCAGCAAGGTGGCGCTGCGGCGCATCCAAACGGCGGGGGCCGCATGACCGCACCCAACCTGATTGTCACCGCGTCGCCGCATCTGAAGGACAAGGATACGACGCCGCGAATCATGTGGACGGTGGCGGCGAGTCTTGTCCCCGTCATCTTGACGTCCGCCTTCTTCTTTGGCATCAGCGCGTTGCTCGTGATTACGGCGGCTACGGCGGGGGCGCTGCTGACGGAGCGCGCGGTCGGACGGCCGAATGCCCTGAAGGACGGGTCGGCAGTGATCACAGGGCTGCTCCTCGGCCTGAGTCTGCCGCCCGGCATTGCCCTCTGGATGGCGTTCCTCGGTGGGGCCTTCGGCATCGGCTTTGGCAAGGTCATCTGGGGCGGGCTCGGCCAGAACGGGTTCAATCCCGCGCTGATTGGGCGTGCCTTCCTGCAGACGGCCTTCCCGGTGGCCATCACGACGTGGCCCAAGCCCGGCGGCAACTTCTTCGCGCTGAAGGGCGATCTCTTCGCCTTCCCGTTCATGCATCCGTCCTCGGATGCCGTGACGCAGGCGACCCCGCTTGGCCTCTTCAAGTTCGAGAAGCAACTCACGCCGATCGTTGATATGGTACTCGGCACCACCGGTGGCTCGGTGGGCGAGACCTCGGCGGTGGTGATCCTGCTCTGCGGCGCCTATCTCGCGTGGAAGGGATACCTCAACTGGCGCTCGCCGGTCTCAATCCTGCTGACCGTGTTCGTCCTCGGATTCGTGCTGCATCTCATCAATCCGGCGAAGGCGCCCGATGCGCTGTTCCAGCTCTTCTCCGGCGGTCTGATGCTCGGTGCCGTGTATATGGCGACCGATATGGTGACCGTGCCCACCACCAATAAGGGACGGTGGGTCTTCGGCATCGGCACCGGAGCCATCGTGGTCGTGATCCGCGTCTACGGCGGCCTCCCCGAGGGCGTGATGTACGCGATCCTGATCATGAATGCCTTCACGCCGCTCATCAACCGCGCCACGCAGCCGGCGGTGTTTGGCACGCGCACGCTGAAGCAGAAGGAGGCCAAGTGAGCGGCCACGAACATTCTCACGGTGCGCCCGAGGCGGCGGTGGTGGATGCGGGGAGCTCGTCGGTTCGGCTCATCGCAACGCTCGCCATGTTCGGCGCCCTTGCTGGCGGCATTCTCGCCTTCACGTACCAGAAAACGCTGCCACCCATTCGCAAGTTCGCCGGTGAGCGCGTTGAGGTCGCGGTGCGCGAGGTGCTCGGTTCGCCGGCCAAGCTCGACACGCTGTTTCTCGTGGGCGACAAACTGAGCAAGACGCCGCCCCCGGGTGCAGACCCACTTGAGGCGGTCAAGGTCTTCATCGGCTTCGATGCGTCGGGCGCGCCGATCGGCGTCGCGGTTGAGGAGAAGGCGCCCGGCTTCTCCTCCGACGTGGTGTTGATGGTGGGATTCAATCCGCAGACCAGCGCGCTGACCGGCTTCAAGGTGCTCGCGCAGACCGAGACGCCCGGGTTAGGCGACAAGATCATCAAGGATTCCAGCTTCGCCCGGCAGTTTCCGGGGAAGCTCGTGACGCCGCTCAAGGGCGACAAGAGCGCAACCAGCGATCCCAGCACCGTGCAGACCATCACCGGGGCGACCATCACGTCGAAGGCGGTCATCAAGGTGATCAACAAGGCCGTGGAGACGTGGAAACCTCGTCTCGACGCCTACGCGAAGGAGGGTGGCAAGTGACCGCCATTCATGTGGACGCAGCCCCAGACGCGACCGAACCCATCGTACCCGGCGCACCGCCGCCGCAGCCGCTCTGGCTGGACTTCTGGCGAGGGATCGCGGAAGACAACCCCGTCATGATCCAGATGCTCGGCCTGTGCCCGTCGATGGCGGTCAGCAACTCGCTGGAGAATGGCATCGGCATGAGCGCCGCGGTGATCTTCGTGCTTGTCTGCTCGAGCCTGCTCGTCTCGTTGCTCCGGAAAGTGATTCCGGGCGAAGTCCGCCTGGCGTCCTACATCCTGATCATCGCGACGTTCGTCACGATCTCCGACCTCGTGATGCAGGCGTATTTCCCGGCGCTCTCCAAGACGCTCGGACCCTTCGTGCCGCTGATCGTCGTCAACTGCATCATCCTCGGCCGCGCCGAGGCGTTCGCCGGCAAGGTGAAGCCGGTGCGGGCCGTCGCCGACGCCTTCGGCATGGGCGTCGGGTTCACGCTCGCGCTGTGTACGATTGCGGCGTTCCGCGAGGTCGTCGGCAATGGCACGCTGCTGAACCACCCGCTGTTCGGACCGAACTACGAGCCGTGGAACTTCATGATCATGCCGCCAGGTGGCTTCCTCACCATGGGGCTGATGTTCCTCGTCATGGGCTGGTGGGGTGAGCGCCAGAAGTCGAAGCGTGCGGAGGTGACCCCGTGATCTCGAATCTCGCCTGGATCTTCTTCTCCACGCTGCTCATCAACAACTTCACGCTCGCCATGTTTCTGGGGCTCTGCCCCTTCTTCGGCGTGACCAGGAGCGTGGATACCGGATGGCGGCTGGGCGCGGCGAACACGTTTGTGCTCGTCATCACGTCGATCAGTGCCTGGGCGCTCAACACGTATGTGCTGGTGAGCGCGCCGTACCTGCGCACCATCGCGTTCATCGTGGTCATCGCGTCGATGGTGCAGATCGTCGAGATGGTCATCAAAAAGACCTTGCCGACGCTCTTTCGCGAGTTGGGCATCTATTTGCCGCTCATCACCACCAACTGCGCGATTCTCGGGCTCGCCCTCTTCCAGACGACTCGCAAGTACACGCTGCTCGAGGGGATCGTCTTCGCCATCGGTGCCGGGCTCGGCCTGACGCTGGCCCTGTCGCTGATGGCCTCCATTCGCGAGCGCATGGATGTCGCCGACGTTCCCGCATTGGCGCGGCGCATGGGACTCGTGATGATTATCGCGTCGTGCCTGTCGATGGCCTTCATGGGCTTCGCCGGCATGGGGAGTGGCTAGATGAACACCGTGATCGGCATCATCATCTGCGCAGTGTTGTTCGCCCTTTATGGCCTGGTGCGTGACTATGGATGCACCGGCTCCTGCCACGGCTGCTCGACCGGCAGCTGTGCCCGTACCGAGAGGCATGCCCACCATGACTGACCGTATTCTGTCGCGGCCGTTTGGCCGCCGCGAGTTCATCGCCATCGGCACCGGCGCCTTTGCCGTGGCCGCGCTGCCGATTGCGCTGCGGCGCCACGTGGCCGTCGCCCGCCGCACCGTCCCCGTAATGGGGACCATCGCCGAGTTGACCGTCGTGCACCGTCACGAGGCGACGGCGCAGGAGGCCCTTGAGGCCGCCCTCGCCGAACTACGTTGGGTGGAGACGACGATGACGCGCTTCAGCGCGACGTCGGACGTCGGCCGCGCCAACGCCGCCGCCTCGCGCGATGGCGTGGCGGTGCGCCCGGAGACGGCCCGACTGGTGGAGCAGGCGCTCCGCTGGTCGTCGGCCACCGATGGACGCTTCGATCCGGCCCTCGGCGCCGCCTCCGAACTGTGGGACGTCACCAATCGGCACGAGCCGCCGCCCGCCGATCAGGTGGCGCGCCTCGCCAACCGGTCGTTCTGGCGTCACGTCGACTTGTCGGTCGGCTCGTCGCAGGCCACGCTGCGCTTTGGCGAACGCGACCTGCACCTCGACCTCGGTGGTATCGGCAAGGGCTACGCCATTGACCGCGCCACACAGGCGCTGCGTGACCGCGGCATCGAACACGCCATCGTCAACCTCGGCGGCGATCTCTACGCGCTCGGCGAATCGCCCGAGGGCGGCGCGTGGCGCGTCGGCATCAAGTCACCGGACGACCTGCGCCGCGTGGCGCGCACCTTCGAGGTGAGCAATCGCGCGGTGGCGACGTCGGGCGATTACGAGCGGTTCTTCC
>JARIEY010000085.1 GCA_031127085.1 Gemmatimonadota bacterium
GTTGGGCGCTGCCTTGGTGCCGCTCAACTGGCGGCTGGCTCAGCCCGAGCTGGTGCGCGTGGTCGCCGACGCGCGCGCGGCGTTGCTGGTCGGCGAGCGCAAGTTCGACGCCGTGGGGCGCGCAGTCTCGCACGCCCCATGGCTCGACATCGACGCCGCTCGAGAGGAAGTCGCGACCGCCGCTCCGCTGCCAGCGCCCATGGCGGGCACATGCGAATTAGACGCCGAAGCGGCCGCGCTGATTCTGTACACGTCGGGCAGCACCGGGCGTCCGAAAGGGGCGATGCTCTCCAACCGGCAACTGCTGTTCAACGCGCTCGCCACCACCACCGGGTGGCAGCTGGGCGCCTCGGACATCGGCCCGGTCTCGACGCCGTTCTTTCACACGGGCGGATGGAACGTCATCGCCATTCCACTCTGGACGGTCGGCGGAACGGTGGTGCTCTTCGATGCCTTCGACCCGGCGCGCTTTCTCGATGTGCTCGACGAAGAACGGGTGACCATCGCCTTTGCCGTTCCCACGCAGTTCGTGATGCTCGCCGCGCAGCCGGGCTTTGGCCGTGCGCTTCCGCACCTGCGGAACTTCATGTCGGGCGGCGCGCCGCTGCCGCAGTCCGTGGCCGACCGCGTGCGCGCGGCGGGCTATGGCATTCGCGAAGGGTTCGGGATGACGGAGTTCGGCCCCAACTGTTTCATGATCAGCGCGGGCGAGGCGGTGGCCCGCCCGGGGAGCGTGGGGTGGCCCTCGCCGTTCGTCGAAATGCGCCTGGTCGACGAGAGTGGCCAGGATGTGGCGACGGGCGCGGTCGGTGAGCTCCTGCTGCGCGGGCCGCAGCTCTTCAGCGGCTATCTGTTCGACGCCGAGCGCACCGCCGAGGTGATGACGCGCGATGGCTGGTATCGCTCGGGTGATCTTGCGATGCGCGATGAGGACGGCGCGTTCTTCATCCGGGGCCGGCGCAAGCACATGTTCATCTCCGGCGGTGAGAATGTCTTCCCCGGAGAAGTGGAGGCCGCGCTGACCGAGTGCCGAGGAGTCGGCGAAGCCGTGGTCGTGGGCGTTCCCGACGCACGGTGGGGCGAGGTGGGGCACTGCTTTCTGTTCCCCAGCGGTGGCGCGTCGCTCGACGGCGCGGCGGTGCTCGCCGAGCTGCGTACGCGCATCGCCGGGTACAAGGTGCCCAAGCACGCAACGGTGCTCGAGGCGCCGCCGCGCCTCGCCTCGGGCAAGGTGGACCGCGCGCAGCTCGAAGCAATGACGGGGGGGCAATGACCGGGCATGACGACGGAGACGCGATGCCGGGGCTGATGGCCAAGGGCGCGGTGCTGCACGCGACGCTGGAATATCTGGATCACCGCGACGCCACGCTGCGTGCGCGGGTGATGGACCGGCTCGACGCCGCCGACCGCGCGGCGGTGGAGACGTTGGCGCCGACGAGCGAGCTCCCGTACCGGCTGATCGTCGCGCTCTGGCGCGCTGCCGACGACGCCCTCGGCGCGGCACGCGAGGGGTGGGCCGAGGATGCCGGCGCCTATTCCATCCGCGCCCGTGGTGCCCAGATGTATGGCGGGATTCTGCGCAAGAAGAGCCCGCACGAGTTCCTGACGCAGAGCGTCTCGCTCTTTCGGCTCTTCTACCACCCCGGCGACATGCAGGTGGTGGATGAGGGGGCAGGCCGGGCCGTGTTGCGGCTCGATGGGTTCGATGCCGTGACGCCGCTCTTCTGCGGCCGGCAGACGGGCGGCCTTGCCGCGGCGCTCGCGCTCGCTGGCGGCGATGAGCCCGTGGTGCGTCACGTCCGCTGCGCGCTCGAGGGCGATGCGTTCTGCGAGTGGGAGCTGAAGTGGAAGGCGCCCCGGGCGAGCGGCGAACAGGGGAAAGCGGGGTAACGGTCGCACCGGCGCGCGTGGCGCGCCGCGTCGATCAGGTACGAAAGACCCGCTGTTCGCAGCTGGGGCAGATGCCATGCGTAAAGTCCGCGTCGGTGCGGCGCGCCACGAACTGCTCTACCGATTCCCAGAAGCCGGCGTCATCGCGCACCTTGCGGCACCAGGCGCAGACCGGAATCAGGCCGCTCAACGTGTTCACGTTGGCGAGCGCCTCCTCGAGCTCTCGGTTGCGCTCCTGCAACTCGGCCGTGCGCTCGGCGACCAGTTGCTCGAGCTGCCGCGTGCGCGCTTCCATTACGCGGAGCGGCGCTGACTCCCCCGTCTCCAGTTCGTGCGACGGCTCCGAGAGGTGCATGTGCGCGAGCCGCCATTCCGTGCCCGCCTGCTCGAGCACGACCGAGAGGCGCACTTTCACTTCCCACGGCTGATCGGCCACACGCGCCGAGAGCCGGGCGCGCGCCTCGACCAGCGCCACCTGCGCGCTGAGGGAGCGCGCGCGCACTTCGTCCAGTTGGTAAGCGATCGCGGCCGGAACCTGCGTGCGTTCGCGCGCGTACAGCCGCCGCGCATCGTCGGCCGACGCGATGAACTCATCCGGGGCCGTGCCGATGCCGGTGAACTTCGGCGCGAGCAACGCCATCGTAGCGTCCACGTCGCGCCGCGTCAGGTAGGCGTCCAGATACTGGTGAAACGCGGTGAGCGCCGCTTCCGGCAGGGCAAACGGCATGGTCACGCGCTACTTGAGGATCGCCTTTGCGATCGTCTGCAGCTGCATGTTCGAGGTGCCTTCGTAGATGGCCCCGATCTTGGCGTCGCGGTAGAACTTCTCCACCGGATAGTCCTTGGTGTAGCCGGCGCCGCCGAGCAGCTCCACGGCCAGCGATGTCACCCTGCCGCAGACCTGCGAGGCGTAGAGCTTGGCCATCGCACCGGTGACGGCGATGTCCATCCCCGCCTCCTTCATACGCGTCGCGTTGTACACCATCAGCCGCGCCGCCTCCAGCTCCGTGGCGGCCTGCGCCACCTGGAACTGGATGCCCTGGAACTCGGCCAGTGCTTTGCCGAACTGCTTGCGTTCCCGCAGGTAGGCCACGGCGGCGTCGAGCGCGCCCTGCGCATTGCCGATCATCTGGGCGCCGATGCCAATGCGCCCTTCATTCAGCGTCTCGATGGCGATCTTGTAGCCTTGGCCCACCGGGCCCAGCAAGTTGGCTGCCGGCACGGGCACGTTGTCGAGGATGAGCTCGGTCGTGCTCGACGCCCGGATCCCGAGCTTGTCTTCCTTCTTGCCCACGGCGAAGCCGCTGAAGCCGCGCTCGACGATGAAGGCGGTGATCCCCTTGTACCCCTTCGACGGATCGGCGTTGGCGAAGATGATGAAGAACTCCGCCTCGGCGCCGTTGGTGATCCAGAGCTTGCGTCCGTTCAGCACCCACGAGCCATCTGGCTGGACGGTGGCGCGCGTCTGCAGGGCGAAGGCGTCGCTTCCTGACGAGGCCTCGGAAAGCGCGTAGGCGCCGACCGTGCCGCTGCAGAGCGCCGGCAGGAAGCGCGCCTTCTGCTCCTCGCTGGCGTAGGTCAGCATCGGGTAGAGGACGAGCGTGTTTTGCACGTCCACCATGATCGCCGCCGCCGCGTCCGCCTTGCTGATCTCCTCGACGGCGAGCGTGACCATCATCAGGTTCCCGCCCGCGCCGCCGTACTGCTCGGGGACCTGGATGCCCATCAGGCCGAGTTCGAAGTACTTCGGCACAAGCGTCGGGTCGATTTTCGCGGCGCGCTCCATCTCCTGCACGCGCGGGCGCACCTCGCCGGTGGTGAAGTCGGCGACGGCGTCGCGGAAGGCGAGTTCGTCGTCGCTGAGGACGGTCAGCGGGGGGCGCTGGGAGGAGAAGTCGGAGGTCATGCAGGAAACGTAATACGGACAGCGCCGCGGTCGCAGTTGCTGGTCTCGCGCCTGTTCGACTATGGCGGACGGGCGGTGCGCGTCCTTCGTGTGCGGATGCGTCGGACGGACGATGGCTTGGCTGACGGGGATCGACCTCCGCCCGTGCGCTGGTTCACCTGTCGTGCCCGTCCTGGCGGGCGAGGCAAGTGAAACGCCGGCGTGGAGTTGGGGGCGAAATATTCCCCTACACTCACATACCGTAACAGGAATGTGGTGGTGGCGCGGGTGGTGTGGGGTGACGCGGAGACCCCTACAGCGCGTACCCGAATTGCACGATTGGCGCGCGCCGCGTGACGCGGTAGCCTCCTCCAGTTTCAAATGTGTGTATGTGCACACGCTCAAACGCAACCTGGCCGAGACGCCTGGTGGGCCGCGGCCGGCGACCGATGTCCGATCCAGAACCATCGCACGACCACCACTTATCCACCTCGGAGTACGTCGCAGTGAAACGTCCCCTTCTCGCTCGCACCGCGCTCGCCGCGCTCCTCGGCGCGCTGCTCGCCACGCCTGCCATGGCGCAGACGGATATCGTCACCGACATGGTCAGCCTGCGCATCCAGCTGCGCGGCCAGATGATCGCCGAGTCTTCCGACTTCGGCACTGGAAACGACCGCCTCGGCAGCCGCACCGATCTCCGCCTCCACCGGTTTCGGATCACCTTTACCGGGATGTTCGATAGCACCTACGGGTTCATGATGAACACGCACAGTGCCATCAGCGGGACGAAGTCGGGCATCATCGGCCATTCCGTGTCCAGTGCCGACACCGACTTCAATGACAGTGGTGTCCGGTTGCTCGACGCGTACTTCATCGCGAACTACAACAAGGCCGTGAACTTCAAGTTCGGCCTCACGAAGATCCCGATGACGCGCATGAACCTCGACGGGTGCTTTGACCCGCTCGGCGTCGACCGTTCCATGTGGGCGTTCACGGGGTACGGCTCATCGCCCATCAAGGCGAGTCGAGATATGGGCGTGAACATGTGGGGCAAGCTGTTCGGCGGTCGCTCCGTGTACCAACTCGCGGCCTTCCAGGGACGCGAGGGCTTTGCCCGCACGACGCATCCGTTCAGCGGCGCCAGCGTGACGTCGAGCCAGACGCCCGGAAACACTCTGTTGTACGTCGGGCGCCTGCACTACTCGCTGCTCGAAACGGAAGCGGACGGTTCGGGCTACCAGGGCTCGTACCTCGGCGACCGGAAGGTGCTGACGTTCGGCGTCGGCATGGGACACGAGAGCGACGCCGTCTACAAGAACGTCACCTCAGCGGGCGCTGTGTCGAACGAAGAGACGGTGGACTACAACGCAATGACCGCCGACATGTTCTTCGAGTATCCGACGTCGGCCGGCACGGTCACGCTGACATCCGCCTACACCAAGGTGGATTTCGACGACGTCTACAAGACCAACCTGAATCCGGGCGACCTGCTCACGAATTACGGTGGCGTGAACGGGCAGAAGGACGGCTTCTACGTGAAGGGCGCCTTCCTGTTGCCCCAGAATGTCGGCAAGGAAGGGAAGTTGCAGCCCTATGGCTACTACGAAAAGTTCGACGTCGCGGCGCTCGCCGGAGTGAAAGAACAGACGGTGACGCAGAAGGCGCTTGGCGTGGTCTGGTATCTGCGTGGTCAGAATGTGCGGTTCACCGCCGAGTACCTGAAGAACGAGTTTGCCAAGCCCACGGGCTTGGTTGGTGGTCGCGTCAACGCGTCGTTCCAGCCGATTGACCTCGTCACGGATAACACCTCGATGCGCGCGATGTTCCAAGTCGCGTTCTAGTCGCGCCTCTTCTCTGACCCTCTTTCTAAAGGAGTCCCCAATGTTCAAGTACCTCCTGCTTCCCCTGATGCTGCTGACCCTCGGCGTTGCGCCGACGAGCGCGACGGCTGACGATCCGAGCGCCAAAGTGACGGCTGTCGAAGGCAGCCAGGTGACGCTCGAGATTACCGACGAAATGCCCACGTGGGCCCGCAAGGGCGGCTACCTCAAGGCGACGAACGCCGAAGGCAAGATCGTCGTGCGTGGCGCCAAGATCATGAAGGTCGAAGGCAAGTCCATCACCGTTACCTCCACGCAGGCCAAGGATCTCAAGGTCGGGACGACCTACAAAGTCGCCAAGACGCGAGTCAACGAAGGCTGTTAGAGCCCCCCCGAACCGGGCGAGCTCCGACTCGTAGCCAAGAGTGATGGGCGGCCACCGGGTGTGCACCGGTGGCCGCCTCTTCGCGTCCGCTCGCCAGCGCGAAGGTCGGGCCGCCGCGCCCACCTCGAGGCTACGCTGTCAGGCGTCGACTGACGGTGCAGCCCGAGTGCGCGCTGACGCTGTGGCGTGAGCCATCGCGGGGTGCGCGCACGCTAAACACAAACGGAGCATGAGGTTGCGGCTGTCGCGCCGCGCAGCCGTGCGGCGGTACGGAAGCGCGGCACACGGGCTGGCGCTGTGCGGACTTCAGAACCATCCGTACCAGACCGATAACTACGTCAAGACATCCAAATGCCTACACGGTCGGCCGCCGCTCTGGTCGACCGCTCTCTCCTGAGCTCCCTCCGGCCCATGTTCAACGTCTCCCTTCGCGTCAAGATCCTGTCGTTGCCGGGACTCGCCGGCATCGGCTTCCTCATCGTGCTCGCCGCCACCGTATTCCTTGGCGGACGCGCGCAGAAGGCCCAGTCACTGGTAGAAACCGGCCACGCACCGGCGCTCGAGCTCAGCCGGCAACTGGAACAGAACCTCGACGTCCTGCATCGCGCGATGCGCGACGCGGTGGGCGCCGCCGATACAAATGCCGTCATCGCGACGGATTCTATCGCGAGAAACTTCCGCACGGCAGTTATGCAGGCGCGCGCGCTGCCCACGGCGCACGTGCCGCACCTCGACAGCGTCGGCACGGCCTTCGACGGCTACGCAGCGCTGGCCCGCAAGACCAACATGGCCATGGTCACTGGGACACTCGGCGATGACATGCTGCCCGCCATGGCGAGCATGCGCAAACAGTTCAACGCGCTGCGGGACACGCTCGCGCAAGGCACGCAGCGGGAGCAGGCCGCCATGACGGCCGCCTTCGCCAGCGCCCGAAAGGCGCAGGCGGTGAGCGAATGGACGGTCATCATCGTCCTCGTCAGCTTCTCTATCCTACTGGGCATCGGCGCGATGACCATCGTCCGCGACGTCCTCGGCGTGATCGGCCAGATGTCTAAGGCGGCGACGGCGATCGCCGCCGGGCGCGTGGACCAGCGGGTGGAGTACCGCAACACCGACGAGTTGGGCGCGCTGGCGACGGCATTCCGCGATATGATCGAATACATCGGCGGCATCGCGCATGCGGCCGACCGGTTGGCGGTCGGTGACATGTCGTCGACGGTCGCTGAGCGTTCGGCCGACGATGTGCTGTCGCGCAACATGAACCGCGCAACCGACACGCTGCGCGAGATTGTGGGCGAAGCGCACGAACTCATCGAGGCCGCCAAGGAGGGCGATCTGGGCCGTCGAGGTCAGCCGGAGAAGTTCCAGGGCGCCTACCGCGACCTCATCGGCGGCATCAACGATATGCTCGACGCGCTCGCGAAGCCGATGGAGGAGGCGCGGGCCGCCCTCGAGGAGATGGCGGCCAAGGACCTGTGCGCGCGCATGGACGGCGAGTACCGCGGCGACCACGCCAAGTTGCGCGATGCCCTCAACACGGCGCTCGAAAACGTCGACTCGACCATCTCCGGCATTCAAGCGTCCGTCGAACAGGTGAACGCGACGGTCGCGGAGATCGCCAACGGCAGCCAGGAACTGGCCAATAGCGCCGGCCAGCAGGCGTCCGCGCTCGATCAGGTCTCCAGCAGCATCGCGGTAGTGGATGAACGCACCAAGCGCAGTGCCCGCAACGCCACGGAGGCCAAGTCCATTGTGGAGACGGCACGCGAAAGCGCGGAGAAGGGGGCGCAGAGCATGTCGCAGCTGGCGCAGGCGGTGGAAGGCATCAAGTCAGCGGCCGACAAGACCGCGCGCATCGTCAAGACGATCGACGAGATCGCGTTCCAGACCAACCTCCTCGCGCTGAATGCGGCGGTCGAGGCGGCCCGCGCCGGTGACGCGGGCAAGGGCTTCGCCGTCGTCGCCGACGAGGTGCGCAGTCTGGCGATTCGCGCCGCCGATGCCGCGAGGAATACCGCTGCGCTTATTGAGGAGTCGGTACAGGCCGCAGAGTCCGGCGTCGTGCTCAACCGGGGGGTCCGTGCCCAGTTGGACGAGATCAATACCGGCGTTGCGCGCGCAGCCGAGGTCATGACAACGATCGCGGCCGATGCGAAGGACCAGGAGCGCCATCTGGCGCAGATCACGGCGTCAGTCACCGAAATCTCGACGCTGACGCAACGCACGGCGGCCAACGCCGAGGAGTCCGCGAGCGCTGCCACGGAACTGTCGGCGCAGGCGGGCGAAATGCACTCGATGGCGTCGCAGTTCCGCCTCTCGGGCAGCGCCGCGACGGCGCGCCCCGCCGGTCGTCTCGGCACACCGCCATCCGCGGCGCGACGTCCGGTGTCCAGGCTCGGCAGCGCCCGCACAGCCGTCCCGTCGGCGGTCACTGGGCTGCGGCACGTGGAGGATGCGTTCTCAGATGGTGTGACTGACTTCTAAGAGGACCGCGCGTCCGGTGCTGCCCGCGGCGAGCCGAGTCGCGGCTCGCCGTCGGTCCGGCTACCGCTTCAACGACCCCGTCACCACCCATCCGTACGTCCCGTAGTTCCGATTCTGCTCGAGCAGGCTGATGGTGAAGTTTCCTGACGTGGCGTCGGATGGAATGGGAATCGAGAGGTTGAACCCTCGGTTCAACCGCTCGCCCCGGGGCGCGATGTAGCCAACATACCGGTGCTCTTTGCCGGCGTTCACTTCCACGATCAACTCGTAGTAGTCACCGGAACCTGGCCCGCTCGACTCGTTGTCGCTGACGGCGTTGCCCGACACGGTGAGCGTGCTGCCGGAAAACGTGCCCACGTATTGCCGTCCGCCCACTTTGCCGCGGTCCGACCCGGTGGGCGGCTCCAGCTTCGCCCCGGTGATGGTGTAGTTCAGGTGGCCCCAGTACCCCGGAAGTTCGAGCGTCAACGTTGTTCCGCCCCCCGCTCCGGCCACCGCCGCTCCCGCGGCGCCAGCTCCAGCGGCCGCCGCTCCCGCCGTCGCGCCGTCCGCCGCTGCGCCGCCCGCCGCCGTCTGGGCGTTTTGCGCGGCAAGTGCCTTGTTGGCGTCGTCAAGGAACTTGCCGGCCTTCTTTCCCAGATCATTGATCCGGCCAAAGATGTCGCGCCGCTTCTTGGGCGGCTCGGACGGCCCACCCGCTGTGCCGCTCCCGGTCGTCGCGCCGCCGCCAGTCGTCGCGCCTCCGCCAGTCGTCGCGCCGCCGCCACTCTGAAGCTCCCGCTCCACGCGCGCAATCGTCGTGCGCGTGTTCTGAATGTGCGTGTCAATGAGCCGACGGCTCCGCTGTACAATGACGCCGGGGTCGCGCGTGCTGCCACCGTCAACGGTCGGCCAGTCCACGTCCCGACCGACGTGCCCCTCCGAGATCTCGCTCTGCAGGCTGTTCACCGTCCCAACCTGGACGCCCTGCAGCAGCTCCAACTGACGGTTCAACTCCCGTAGCCGCGCAATCTTCTCGGGGCTGTTGGGCATGTTTTCGGCGGCCGATGTCTGGCTCATCACGCGACGCATCCAGCTCTCGTTTTCGTGAACCGCCTGCCACCAGCCCGCGTTCTCGTGCCGCGGCTCTTGTTGCGGGTTGTCCTGTCCCATGTGCACGTACTCGTGCACCACCGTCAGCGCCCAATTCATCGTGCCGTCCTGCACGGGGTTCTGGTCGGTGCGGTAGGTGTTGCATTCCACCTCGAGTTGCCGGGCCTCGAGGGTCATGATGTTGTGGCTCCGGTTCGTGACACCAGGGATGATCACCGGCGGAGCAGTGGTTGCTCGACTGCCGGGATCGCCGAGCTGGATCCGTCCGCGCTGGAAATCCGACGTCATCTGGTCTGCCACATCGTCGCGCCCCATCGCGCGTAGCGTCGCGGCAACGTTGCGTACCGACAGGGGCAGTTCGCGGCGCCGTGTTTCCGGCGCTTGGCCGGTGCGCAGGCGCTCGTCGGTTCGTTGCGCAGCAGCCGATCGTGCCACGCTCGCTACGGCCAGCGTGGCCGCGATGAGTGTCATGAAACGTGCGTGACGACGTGCGCTCGTGTGCATTGCGATGTCCCCTCGTAGCTGGCGCGGCCGAGGTGCCGCGTCGGTGGTCCGCGAGCTCACGCGGCCACGGTCGGCGTCGACCGTGGTGTGTGGGGGGGCACTCACGCTGCGGGATAGTATCGGACCTTTGGTGCGCCTTGTCGAGCCGGACCGAGCCCGAGGCGCGGCGCCCGGATGTCGTCCGGGCGATGCGCGATCAGGCCCGAAACACGTCGAGCGCCAGCTCCACCTTCCCGAAGGGGGCGGAGACCTGAACGCCGTGCACCACCGGGCGCACGCGCTCGAGCATCTCCCGCGCAATCGCAATACCTTCGGCCACCGCGTGCTCCTTGGATTTTTCACTGGCGCGCCGCATCCGGTCAATCACGGCAGGCGGCACGGTGACGCCGGGCACCTCGTTCGCCAGGAACTCGGCGTTGCGCGCCGACACCAGCGGCCAGATCCCCGCCACCACCGGGATGCGCGACGCCTCGATGCGGCGCACGAACGACTCCAACTGCTCCGTGTCGAAGACGGGCTGCGTCACGGCAAACTCGGCGCCGGCATCCACCTTCCAGTGGAACCGCTTGAGCTCGTGCTCGACGTCGATGGCCACGGGATTCACTCCCACGCCAATGACGTACCGCGTCGGCGCGCCAATGCTGTTGCCGCCGGGATCGACGCCGTGGTTCAGGCGGCTCACCAGGTTGGTCAGACCAATCGCGTCGATGTCAAAGACCGCGGTGGCGTCGGGGTAGGGGCCCATCTTGGGCGGGTCGCCCGTCACCAGCAGCACGTTGTGCAGCCCCAGCGCCGAGGCCCCAAGCAGGTCGGAGAGCATCCCCAGCAGGTTGCGGTCGCGGCAGGCGTAATGCGTCACCGTCTCGATGCCGCACTGCTGCTCAATGAGCACGCTCGTCGCGATCGCGCTCATACGGCTTTGCGCGCGCGGCCCGTCGGGGACGTTCACGGCGTCCACGCCCGCCGCCTTCAGCTTTGCCACCTCGGCGAGCATCTTCGACGGATCGACGCCGCGCGGCGGCACGATCTCCACGCTGGTCACGAACTCGCCGGCGGCGAGCTTGGCGCCCCAGTGCGACCGTTCCGCCAGCGGCACCGGCGGCACCGCGTGTGACTCGTGGTGCGCGGCAACGCGCGACATCCGCCCGCCGCCCGCCGATCCTTCAACCGTCGCGTGGCGCGGGACGAGCGGGCGCACGCCGTCGACCATCGCACGAATATGCTCGGGCGTGGTGCCGCAGCAGCCGCCCACAAGATGCACGCCGGCTTGGATCAGATGCCGCGCGTAGTTGGCCATGTACTCGGGGCTCGCCATGTACATGGCGCGCCCGCCCACGTCGCGCGGCATCCCGGCATTCGGCATCGCCGAAATCTTCTTGGCGGTCACCGGACGCATCCGTTCAATCGCCTCGAGAATCGTCTGCGGACCCACCGAGCAGTTGAGCCCGATGATGTCGGCCCCCGTGGCATCGAGCGCCTCGGCCACCTCTTCAGGCGGCACGCCAAACGATGTGACGCCGTCGATGCCCACGGTCATCTGGGCAATGACGGGGAGCGCGGGATCCACGGAGCGCGCGGCCTTCACCGCCTGCGCGATTTCGTCGAGGTCGCTGAACGTCTCCAGGATGAAACAGTCAACGCCCCCCTCCCGCAGCGCGCGCATCTGCTCGGCGAAGAGTTCCTGCGCCTCCTCGCGCGACGTGGGGCCATAGGGCTCGATGCGCACGCCGAGCGGACCGACCGCGCCCGCCACCAGCGCCTGGTCGAGCGCGGCTTCGCGTGCCAGCCGCGCCGCCGCCACGTTGAACTCGCGCACCTGCCCCTCAAGGCCGTAGTGCTGCAACTTGGTGCGATTCGCGCCAAACGAGTTGGTCTCCAGCAACTCCGCGCCGGCGCGCACGTACTCGGCGTGGACGCCGCGCACGAGGTCCGGCTGGCGCACGTTCAGTTCGTCGTAGCACTGGTTGATGAACACGCCCTTGGCGTACAGGATCGTGCCCATCGCGCCGTCGGCGATCACCACCTGCGCCGGGTCAAGCAGGCGTCGCGTCAGCTCCGCGCGTGAGGCACTCATTGCACGCCCTCCCCCGCGGTTCGCACCGCGTAGTACTTGCACTCGGGGTGATGCAGCACGATAGCCGCGGTGCTCTGCTCGGGAATCAACTGGAACGCCTCCGTCAACGTCATGCCCAGCGTCTGTTCGGCCGGCAGGAGCCGGAAGAGCGGCGCGTGATCGTCGAGGTCGGGGCAGGCCCCGTAGCCCCACGAATACCGCTTGCCGCGCTCGTCGGAGAGCGCCAGCTCGCGGCGAATGCGCGCGTGCATCCATTGCGCCGTCGCCTCGGCCGCTTCCACGGCGAGGCCGTGCACCAAGAACGCCTCGCTGTATTCGCCGGCGGCCTGCAGCGTGGCAAAGCGCTCGGACGCGGCGTCGCCCACCGTCACCACCTGAAGGGCAATGACATCCACCGCATCGCTCCCCACCGGGCGTACATAGTCCGCCAGGCACAGCCGTTCGCGCCCCGCCTGCCGCGGGAACTCAAAGCGTGCGATCTCGCGCGTGGCACCGCCGTCGCTCTCATACGCCGCCGGGTCATACACCACGATCGCGTTGCCGTCGGCCT
>JARIEY010000086.1 GCA_031127085.1 Gemmatimonadota bacterium
GGGGCTGCGCGGTCCAGAAGGCCCACGCCTCTCGTTCTGTCTTGAAGCGCTTCACGTACGCCGGCGAGAACTCGCGCGGTTCGTTCTCGAACGAGTAGACCCCCGTGCGCGCGGGATCGCGGCGCGCGAAGGCAGCGAGCCCGGCGGGTGTCATCCGTCCCTCAGCGGTGAGCTCGTCCACGCGCTTGACGTTGACGTTGCTCCAGATCGACGTCGCTTTGCGCGGTGTCCACCGCTGCATGTACGTGTCCGCGTCGATCGACTTCACCACCCCATCAATCCACCCCACGCACAACGCTTCGTCGAGCGCCTGCTTGTACACGACGCCGCCTTTGCCGGAGGACTTTTTGTAGTAGCCAATCCAGAGTTCGGTTTCTTTTGTGCCGAAGCGTTTGAACCAGGCCCGGAGTTGAGCAAGAGATTTGAAGAAGCGAGGATTCACGATCGGGGAAGGGGAAGGGAGCAGGGTGTGGGAAGAGGAAGAGGAAAGGTGTGGGAAGCGGAAGGGTAAGGGCAGCCTCTGGCACTGCGGAAGAGAATGCACCAATTCTGCAGACCCCGCAGAGGGCCTCGTCCGCAGCCCCTTCCCACACTCTGCTCCCTTTCCCTTCCCACACCCTGCTCCCTTCCCCTTCCCATGAAGGCCAGCTTTGCAGTAATCCATGGTATTGGCACCCAGCGCCCCGACTTCGCTGATGGCTTTCTGCGCGCGGTGCGCGCGCGGGTGGAGGCGCGCGGCGTGCCGCGCGATGCGCTCGAGGTGACGAGCATCTACTGGGGCGACCTGTTCCAGTGGGACGAAGACGATCTGTGGCGGCGGATGACGAAGGCGCATCGGCTCGACTGGCGATGGCTTCGCAAGTTCGTGATGGGGGTGCTGGCCGACGCGGTGGCGTACCGCCGGCCGAACCCGGGGCAGTACGATCACTACCAGGCGATTCACGAACGGGTGCACGAGCGGCTGGCCGAGCTCGGCGCGCGCGCGGGTGCGACGACACCGCTCGTCGTGGCGGCGCATTCGCTGGGGAGCGTGATCTTCTCCGACCACGTGTGGGACGAACAGCAGCGGCGCGGCCCGGGGCGCGATCCGTTCACGCGCTGCGAAACGCTGGCCGGACTCATCACCTTTGGCTCCAACATTCCGCTCTTCACGCTGGGGCTTGAGACGGTCACGCCCATCGCCTTTCCGCCGCCGAGCGATGCGCTGCCCGAGGCGGTACGCGCGGAGGCGCGGTGGATGAACTACTTCGACCGCGATGACGTGCTGGGCTATCCGCTGCGCGAAATCAGTCCGGCCTATGCCGCCACCGTCACCGAGGATGTGGTGCTCGAGGTGGGCAGCGTGATGACGAGCTGGAATCCCGCCGCGCATTCCGCATATTGGGAGGACGCGGCATTCGTGGACCGAGTGGCGGCCCAGGTGGCCGCCGTGGCGAAAGTGGGAGTGCAATGAGCGCTGACGTGCGCCTGGGATGCCAAGGGTGGAACTACACGGCCTGGGTCGGGCCGTTCTACCCGGCTCGCACGCGCGCGTCGGATTTTCTCACGGTGTATGCGCGCGCGTTCAACACCGTGGAGGTGGACAGCACCTTCTACGCGACCCCTGCGATGCAGACGGTGCGTGGCTGGGCGTCGCGCGTGCCCGATGGCTTTCGATTTGCACTCAAGCTCCCGCAGGAAATCACCCACGAAAACCGCCTGCGCCACAGCGAGTCGCAGGTGGCGCACTTCTTTGACGTGGCCCGTGAGCTGGGGCCGAAGCTGGGGCCGGTGCTGGTGCAGCTCGGCCCGGACTTTGGCCCGTCAGAACTGCCGGCGCTGGTGGAGTTCCTCCCGCTGATTCCGCGCGACGTGCACGTGGCGGTGGAGTTCCGGCAGCGCGGGTGGATCAACGACGGCGTGCTGGCGCTGCTCGCCGAGCATCGGGTGGCGGTCGCACTTGTGGATGCGAGGTTCATTCCGCGCCACGTGATGCTCAAACTCGCGGAGCATTCCACCGGCGACTTTGCCTACCTGCGGTGGATGGGGCCCGACCGCGAGATCGTGGATTACTCCCGCGTGCAACACGACCGCAGCCGTGAGCTGGCGCAGTGGCAGGCGGCCCTCCCGGTGATCGCGTCGAAGGTGCGGACCGTGTACGGCTACGTGAACAACCACTTCAGCGGACACTCGCCGGCCGATGTACGCACGCTCCAACGGCAACTGGGCCAGGTCGTTGTCGACCCGGCCCAGTTAGGGGAACAGCTGACGTTGTTCTAAATGCGTTACGGGCAGGATTGGCCTGGGCTGATCGACGTGCTGCACGATGGGCCGGAGGGATTTAGGAAAGCGCTTCCACTGTTCTTGATATACGACCCCGCTCCGAGAGTGATGCTGCCGAAGTTGACATTGATGATGCTGAGCGGGTCGGGCGTTGTGCGCTTGATCTCGAAAATGATGTTCGAGTAAAGCGCAGCGAAGTCGGTGAAGTTCAGGTTCTGAACGACGTAGTTGCTCGTGCCATCGACGAACTTGAGCCTGACACCGGAGAAGTTCATGGGATAGGTTGCGTGTCCCACGATCCCCGAGGTGATCAAAGTCGGGTTCGAGGCGACACCGCTGATGCCCACGGCGCCCGCCGGATTGTCGAGTCGTGAGAGCGTGCCTTTCACTCGCACATCGGACGCCAGTTTGATGTTGCTTCCAACGTATAGGTCGTTGAAGTAGCTCGTAGTATCCGAGAACGTCACCGTGGAGTCGATGGCCGAGACGCGCTGCATCAGCGTCTTGTGCGATCCCGACGGGTTGAACGTGTTGGTCGCCGCGCCGAAGCCCGGCGCCTGGCTGAACGAGCCGTTGAAGACCGTGACGCCGTTGGTGATGTTGGGAACGGCGCCGTGCCACGAGGCGAGGCCGTTGACGAGCAGAGTATCGGCGGCGGCGGTCATCTTTACGAGCCCCGCACCGTTGACGTCGAGCGACGAGACCTGCAGGCGACGCCCGTTGAGATCGAGCGATCCTGCGACTTCCATACCGCCGTTCACGCGCAGCGAGTCGGTGAGCGTGAGACTGCCGTTCACCTTGAGCAGGGTGGAGAGCTTCACCGGCATCGTGGTGACAGTGCCGTCGAGCCGCGTGGTGTTGACGGCCCAGCGACCGTTGGTGGAGGTGGCCGAGTCGCGCATGGCGCCGCCCGACCAGGTGACGAGGCCGGAGCCGACGATGTTGTTGCTCACGTCAGCAGCGATGGTGAGATCGCCCCCCACCTTGATGTCGTTGTTGATGGTCTTGATGCCCGAGTTGCGGAACGTCAGGTGATTGAACTTCCCCTGCGTCCCCGTTACCGACCAGAACACATCCTGACCGGCCGTGCCGTCGATCTCGGTGATGTGCGTGCCACTGGCATCGAACGCGTCGTCGTACACATCCACGTTCTGCTGTGCGACGAGCACGCCGTTGGTGATCAGGCCGGTCGTCGATCCGCCGTGGAACCAGGCATTTTGGGCCACGGTCACCTTGGATGGGCCGCTCCCCATCTTGAGTGTGCCGCCGTCCATCGTCCAGAACTCGCCATCGACCTGCAGGTTGTTGGCGCCCACGTCGAGTGAGGCGCCGGTGCCGACGACACGCAGCGTGGCGGCGGCCTTCGCCCAGCCGGCGAGCGAGACACTGTTGGTGATGTCGGCGAACTTCAGATGTCCGCGGATCGTGGTGCCCGCGCCGTCGTGATACGTCTTGGCGTAGGAGGCCGACGCGGTGACGGTGGCGGTCGTGTCGGTGAAGTAGTTGCCGGTGACGTGCAGGGAAGAGAACTGCAGGTCGAGTCCGGCGCCGGGGTTGAGGCTGATGTTGCGCACGCTGGCATCGGCGCTGAGCTGCACCGTGCCGCCCGTGATGGTGACATCGTCGTGCCGGCTGGGGACGCCGGCTGGCGACCACGTGCCGGGGGTGGACCAGATGCCGCCGCTCGCTGAGGTGTAGGCCTGGGTGCTGGCCCAGTTCTGCGTCACGGCGCCTGTAAGGCCGATGAATCCGCCGTGCGTTCCAGGACTTGGGTTCTCAAGGGTCAGCGTTGAGGTGCCGGCGGCATTGGCGACCAAGTACTTGCCTGAAGTTGGCAACGACTCGAACGAAAGGGCCCGTAGCGTCCAGTTTGCCGCCGCTGGAACATCGAGTGTCAACTGGTTCGCGGTGCCCGGCTGATTTTGGAAGGTCAAGCTGTCGAGCCGTGTCATGGTGCCGCCGGCGTCCAGCTGCAGCGCGATGCGGTTGAAGAACAGCTTCTTCAGGTCCACGTTCTTGACATAGAACTTGACCGCGGCGTCCGCGTACACGGTGCGCATCGACGTCATCCCGACCGTCTGCGCGCTGGTGGCGTACACGTCGGAGGCGAATGCCACCGAGGCGTCGTTGGTGTGGTCGAATCGCAGCGTGTTGAAGCGCGACGCAGACCACCCGGGGTTGGCGAACTGCACCCTGTTCCACGTCTGCACGTTGTTGCGACGGTTGCTCAGCGTCGCGCTCTCCGTCAGCGCGCGCATACGCTCGGCGCGCAGCGACGCGGCTCCGGTGCCATCGCCCCCCAGGTACGTGACATGGGAGCCGGTGGGAGCGAACGACAGGCTGTTGCCGCTCTGCGTAAAGTTGTTGCCCACCACCAGTTTGCCATTGGTCAGCAATGTGTCACTTGGCACGCCGCTGAAGGTGGCGTCGTAGACGTCCACCGAGTCGGCGGCGTTCACCATCTTGAGTCCGCCGCCGGGGGGGACGTTGAGCAGGCCGTCGACCTCGAACCGCTGGCCGTTGACGAGCAAGGTGCCAATGAGCGTGGCGTCTCCAGAGACCAGCAGGTTCCCGCCCAGAGTGGTGAGCGAGTTGGCGTCTACCTGAAGGTTCGGGACGGTGTCGACGGTCACGGTGTGCGGCTTGCCGCCGGTCATGCGCACCGTGCCGGTGCCGGTGATCTCTGAGCCGCCGGCCGTGATATTGCCGTTGACCTGCAGCGTCTGATTGGTGAGATCGATGGTGCCGCCGCCGGAGAGCGTCACATGACGCACGGAGCCCGGCGCGGCGGCGAGCTGCACCGTGATGCCAGAGCCAATGGTCACGTCGTCATTGGCCGTCGGCACGACCGCTGGGGACCAAGTGGACGTGCTGGACCAGTCGCCGCTGGCGGTTGCCGACAGTGCGAGGCCCGGCGGCCAGTTGGTCTTTGCGCCACCGATCAGGTCCACCTTGCCGCCGTGGCCGGCCGGCGAGACGCCGGTGAAGTTCACCGCCAGCGTGTCATTGTCTGCCACATTGGTGTCAACGGCGCGCAGGTAGGCACCGGAGGTGGGCGCGTTGAGGAAGGTGATCTGCGAGAGCGTGTTGATGCTGCCGCCGGCGCGCTCAACGATGAACGCGGTGTCGGTGACCGGGTTGTCGAAGCGTGCGCGGCGCAGCTTCTGGATCGGGCCACTTCCCGCGAGCCGCAGGCGCACCCCCGAACCAACAACCATCGAGTCCGCGCGGATGCTCCGCACCGTGAACGTGCGCCGGTTGGCATCGATCGACTGGACCATGCGCTCGACGAGCGAATCGGCGAAGACGAGCGAGTCGACTTCGAGATCCCTGCCGAGGCCCATGCTCATCGTCCGATTCGCGAGCACGAGCGTGTTGAAGCGGGAGGTCGTCGGGTTCTCGAACCGGAACTCTGGCGTGCCGACGTAGGCCGCGGTGTCGAACCGGGCCACGAAGTTGCCGGACGGTGCGAACGACGTGGGGGATCCGCTCTGCAGGAAGTGATACGTGAAGGCGAGAAGCCCATTGGTCAGAAGGCCCGTGGTGGAGCCGCCGGCCAGCTGCATGGTCCCTGCGCGAAGCGCGTCAGAGGCGTTCTGCATGACGAATCGACCGCCGGATCCCGTGATGAAGCGACCCTTCGCCACCGTGGGACGGCCGTTCAGGTTCAACCAGGCGTTGGCTCCTTCGACGCTGAGGTCGTTCTGCACGATCAGTGAGTCTGTAAACACCGTCATGCTGTCGGTGATGTACAGGTCGGTGAAGATCTTCCGCGGGAAAATGGTGGGCCGGCCGTTTACCCACGCGCCCACCTGAAATGCCGTGCCCGCCGCGGTGCTGTCCACCAGGTCACCGGCGAGGCGCACCTTATAAGAGCAGCTGGCACTCTCGCAGACCAACGGTCCGCTCGAGGCGCCGATGTGCACGGTGCTGTTGCTGATGACGATGCCGACGATCGACTTCGGTGAGCTGCCGGTGAAGTACAGGCGATTGGCGCCGATATACGAAACGAACGAGTCGAAGGAGACGCGCTGCGAATCGGCGGCCGCGCGGGCGAAGGCGAGTACGTGGGACCCGGTCGACTGGAAGCCATCGTTGCGCGCCTCGAAGTAGCGCCCGGTGTGCCAGATGACGCCGGCCTTCACGAGCGACGAATCGCCGGTGGTGCCGAATGATGCGGAATCGGTGATGAACAGTGTATCGCCGGCGGTCAGCATCTTGAGCTGACCCTGTCCCTTGACGAATCGCGCGACGGTGAGCTTTGGGGTCGCGATTTCGAGTATGCCGTTGTTGTCGATGCGCACGCCGTACAGGCTGCCGTTCGTGGACGCGGTCACCGTGCCCTCGACCCGCACGTTCGACGCTGAGCCCGGCAGCAGGGCCTGCCCCGTGCCATACAGCGTGAGTGAGTCGAGCACGCTGGCGCTGTCACGCTTGAAGCCGCCGCTGATGGCCACGCGCGGCGCGCGGAGCCTCGCCGCGATGAGCGAATCGCCCTCTACGATGAACCGCTTGTTGTTGCGCACATCCACGCTGTCGATGCCCACGCTATCGATGGCCACTCGGCCACGCGCCTTCACGCCGTCCGGGAACGTAACGCGTCCGCTGGGCTTCTTGATGCTCAGCGATCCCAGGTGTGCACCGAACGCTCCGGCGTACGCGATAGAGTCAGGATCGGTAAACGACACCGACTGCGTGCCGGCGCCATTGAGGACGATGCGATGGTTCGAGCCCGGTTGCAGCGAGATGGCGGTGCCGCCCTGCGCCAGGTCGCCCGCCACACGCAGCACGCCTCCGGTGAGCTTCGTGCTCGTCGCAGCGCCGGCGAACCGTGCGTTGCCGAGGACGGTGACATTGGCGGAGGCGCCCATCACCAGCGCGCCGCTCCCGATGACGTCCAGATGGTACGTGACGAGCGAGTCGGCGCCTGGTAAGAGCTCGCCGGCAGAGATGAGCAGTGAATCCGAGACGACGGTGGCACCAGAGGTGGCGCGGTTCGTCTGGATCTCCAGCTTGCAGAAGCGCCCCTTCACGGCGCCGACGCCGGCGCCCGTCACCATCCGGACGCGACCTCCGGCGCACGCAAAGCCGCCGCTGGCGGCGGTGTCAGCGCTGGCCCGCTCGGTGACGTCAAGCGAGAAGGTGCCGATGTCGAGTCGCGCGCCGCTCGCCACCGTGATACTGCGCACGGTGGTGTTGGCGCTGAGTGCCGGGACGTTCGGGGTGCCCGACGGGATGTGCACCGAGTCCGTGGTCGTCGGCAGGACGTTCGCCGACCAGTTTGATGTGGTCGCCCACGCCGTGCTGGTCGCGCCGGTCCACAGTGCGGTGGGCGTATTCGTCCAGTTCGTCGTGGCGCCATTGACGAGGCCGAGCTTCCCACCGTGCGATCCGGGCGCCACGGTGCCGGTGAAGTTGACGTTGAGCACATCCGGCGAACTGCCGTCGGTGTCCTCGGCGTCCATGTAGTGCCCCGTGCTCGGCGTGGTGCCAAACGACCAGGTGCCGGAGAGCGCGGGGAGCGTTCCGGTGGGCGGACCAGCGGAGCCCGTGCGCTTGATGATGAGCGGCACGCCGGCCGGGTCGGAGTTCACGAACGAGACGTTCGCGAGCTTGGGGACGGCGAGGCTGTCGAGCAGCTGGAAGTGGATGCCGTTGAAGGCGGCGCCGTCAATGTCGGCACCCTGCACGATGAGACTGGGGAAGCTCGGCGCTGCGCCGGCGCCGACGCGCACGGGGTGCGTGGCCCCCGCACCGGTCGCGAAGGTGTACGCCCGCACGTCGTTCTTGAGGTACAGCGTGTCGGTCATGTCGTGCAACAGCTTGCCGAACCGCGTCTGCCCCGGCGCGGAGTGGGAGAGCGTGATGGTCTTCACACCCGTGCCCGTGAACTTCACGGTGTGATTGGGGCCGGCCACAAAGGCCTTGGAATCGCTGCCGCCCTGCGAGAAGTTGCCGCCGGCGACAATGGTGCCGTCGGTGAGCAGCGTCTCGGTGTTGGCGCCGTTGAAGAAGATGGGGGCGCCACCGGCGGTGATGAGCGAGTCCGCCGCGTTGACCATCTTGAGCCGGCCGCTCCCCTGCGTAGAGAAGCCAAGTCCGACGCGCAGGCGCTTGCCGTTGAGGTCGAGCACGGCCGGCGAGTTGCCCACGTACATGCTGTTGAGCACGTGCAGCGTGTCCTGCAGCGTGCGGTCGCTCCAGACGGCGAAGGTCGGCGCGACGATGCGCGCCGGTAGCTTGGCGGTGACTTCGCCCGAGACCGCGAGCTGGTACGGGGCGAGCACATACGCGCTGTCGAAGACCGACTTGCGCGCCTCGAGCGTGAAGCCGGTGGCCGACGTGATACTGTCGGAGCCGCTGGCCACGTAGATGCTGCCGTTCGCCGCGAGGTTCCCTGGCGAACTGGTGAACTGCTTCTTTGCGCCGCCGCGGAAGATGATGCGTCCCAGCGCGAGGCCGTTGATGGTGATCTGCTGCGTGCCGGTGCCGCGTTCAAAGACCGTGGTGTGCGCGCTATCGGGCGTGTACACCGCACCAGCCATCCCGACGCTGTCCATCAGGATCAGCGTTCCGGCGTTGAGTTGGTGCGCACCCGCGCCGCTCATGAACACCTTGCCAGAGACGCGTAGTGTGTCGTTGGCGGCGATCATCTTCAGGCGGCCGCCGTTGCGCGCGCCCAGCGCGGCGACGGTGTCGGAACCCGACGTGGTCAGAATGCCATTGGGGCCGTCGATGATGACGGCCTCGTACATCCGGTAGTCGGGCATCGCGACCGGACCCTGCACGATCACGGGCTTGGACTCGGAGCCCATCAGCACCGCATTCGGACCGAACGTTACGAGCGTGTCAACGGCAAACGTGCCGCCCGTGCGGTAGATGGCGCCAGCGTACTTCACATACCGCGCCCGCACCGTGCCGTCCACTCGGCTGTTGGAGTTGAAGTCACCGCGCGCCTGCAGCGTGAAGCCAGGGGCGAGCAGGGAGTCGACGCCGGTGATCAGCATCGAGCTGTCGGCCTTGGCCGACGACAAGAAGGTGACGATGCCGGCCGTCTTGCTGCTGCGCAGCTGACCGAAGCAGGATGACGTGCACCCAGGGTTGGATCCCGAGTCCGGGTTGGCGAAGCTGATCGTCTGATTGCCGTTGCCGGCGAGCCAGGTGCGGTGCGCGGGGCCGGCCTTGAACGACTGGCTGTTGTTGAGCTGCGCGAAGTTGCCGCCCACGGTCATGGCGCCGCCGCTCAGCGTGCCGGCCGTGACACCGCCGCCGAAGGTGGCGTTGCCCAGCACTTCGAGCGAATCGCTGCCGGACATCGTCAGCTGGCCCGTGCCCGTGGTGGCGAAGTTCGCGAGGCGGATGAACTGGCTATTGACCTGGAAGTTGCCGCCGTCGCCGACGATGAGGTTGCCGTTCAGGACAAAGCTCGTCGCGGCCGACACCGGGTTTCCGGTGACGACCACGGTCGTAACGAGCTTCGACGACAACTGCATCCCCGTCCCTTGCCAGATGTGCAGCGTGTCGACCGCGAACTGCGACGAGTCGGCCATCACGGCGCCGAAGGCGCGCACGGCCTTGTTGGAACCGAGCCAGCGCCCAGCGCCCACGTCGGCCTTGATGGGGCCCTTGGCGCGAAGCGGCGTCATCAGCGTGACGTCGCCAGTGCCGCCGTTGCCGAGGGTGCCAAAGTAGGTGTTGCTCGACGTGTCGCTGACGCTGACGCTATGCGACGTGGACCCGACGAACTTGGTGGTGCCGGCGTTCTGCTGGAACGTGCCGGCGGTCTGGTTGAAGTTGCCGCCCACGCGCAACTCGCCATCGGTGAGCGCGACATTGCCGCCGCTCAGTGTGACGTTGCCGCCTGTGCTGACCGAGCCGGTGGCGCCGTTGATCAGGAACGTGCCGGTGCCCGTGGTGGTCAGCGCGCCGTTGATGGTGGCCGCGTGATTGCCGGCGTCGAGTTGGCCGCCGGTCTCGATGGTCACGGAGTCCGTGAAGGTCGTGCCGCCGCCGAGCGAGTACGTGCCGGTGATGCGCGCGTCCGGGAAGCTTGGTCCGACGATCGTGGACGATGTGCCGGCGAGCACCAGTCGACCGGTGGTCGCGGTGATGGATGCGCCGGCTCCGATGCCGACATTGCCGTTGACGGTCAGGTCATTGGCGCCGAGCGTGATGATCACGCCGGGCATCGCGCCGAGTCGGGCGACGGTGACGGCGGAAGAGAGCACGGGGTGATTGGCGACCGAATCGATGCCAACCGAGTCGGTAGCGGCAGGGACGCCTGCGGGTGACCAGTTGCTGGCCGTCGCCCACTGCGTATCGGTGAAGCCCTTCCACACCTTGTTGAACATCACCGACTGTCCGGTGGCGCCAAACACAGCGCTGTCGGCGAGTCCCGCCTTGGCCACGACTTGCTGCGCACCAACGGTAAGGCCCAGCGTCCACTTGGAGCGCGTGCGGCCGTTGGCATTGGTGATCGTGGTCGTGCTGTCGAGCGTACCGCCTCCCGTCTTGACCGTCCACGTCACGGTGCGGCCGGCGATGGGGTTGCCAAACGAATCGGTGACGGCCACGACGAGTGCCTGGGCCAGCGGCTGCCCTGCGGGCCCGGTCTGCGCCAAGCCAGAATCGGCCACGGTGTTCCAGGCCGTCGACGGTGTGACGTTGAAGGCGCTCGAGGCGGTGGAGTTGAGCGCGCCGGAGCTGAAGCCGACGGTGTAGCCGGTGCCGACCTTGGCCAGACCGAAGTTGGAGAACGTGGCCACGCCGCCCACCGCGGCGACCGACGTGGTGCCGCCCAAGGTGGCGCTGGTGGGATTGTTGACGAGCACCGCGCTGACGTTGTCGGTAAACGCGGTGTTGAGGTTGCCCCCGGCATCACGCGCCTCCACCACGACGGCCGGTGAGAACGGGACGCCGGCCACCACGTTCGACGGCTGTGTGGTGATGACCAGTTGCGCCACGGCGCCGGAGGTTCCGGTGGCGGAGAAGGTGATGGGTGAGCCGGAGAGGCTGCCGCTCGAGGCGGTCACGGTGTTGGCGCCGGCGGTGCTCCCCAGCGTAAGCCGTGCGCGCGTGCGTCCGGCCGCGTTGGTGACCGTGCTGGTGCTGTCGAGTGAGCCGCCACCGCTGGCGACCGCCCACGTGACGCCCGTGCCGCTCACCGGGTTGCCCACCGAGTCGCGCACGAGGACGACGAACTTGTTGAGCAGCGACGTTCCGGCGATGGCGCTCTGCGTGTCGCCGCTGTCGGCGGTGATCTGGAAGGCCGGTGCCGGCGTGATGTCAAACGTGCCGGAGGTGACCGTCGTGAAGCCTGTCGCCATCGCCTTGAGCGTATAGCCCGTCCCCGCCTTGCGGATGCTGATGCCAGGCGCCGTAAACGTGGCGACACCGGCGACCGCACTCACCCCCGTGGTGCCGTTTTGGATGATGGCGCTGTTGGCGTTCGGCGAGATGTCGATGCTCACGCCGCCAGTGAAGCCGGTGGCGACGTTGCCACTGGCGTCCTTCGCGGTGACGACGATGGGAGCCATGGGCACGCCGGCCGTGGTGGTGGTCGGGCCGGTCGTGAAGACGAGCTGCGTGGCCGCGCCAGCGGTCGCCGACGCCAAGAACGTGACGGGGCTTCCCGTGAGGCCGCTTCCCGATGCGGTGACGGTGTTGTTGTTCGTGCCCGCCGTGTTGCCGACGGTGAGCCGCGTGCGCGTGCGCCCCTGCGCGTTGGTGACGGTCGTGGTGCTGTCCACCGAGCCGCCGCCGCCGGTGACGGCCCACGTGATCGTGGTGCCGCCCACGGGGTTGCCGTACATGTCGGTGACCCGAACAACGAGCGGCGCGGCGAGCGCGGTGCCGACACCGGCGCTCTGCGCTCCGCCCGAGTCGGCGGCGATGTTCTTGGCCGCCCCGGCGACGATGGTGAAGCTGTTCGTCGTCGCACTCGTCAGGCCGCTGGAGGCGAACGTGACGGTGTAGGTGCCGGCTTTGTCGAAGCCCAGTGAGCTGAAGGTGGCAATGCCAGCTGCCGCCTGCACGGAGTCCATTCCAACAATCGTGGCACCAGCGGGGCCCGAAGCGATGGTCGCCTTGAGCCCACTCGTGAACGAGGTGACGGCGTTACCCGATGCGTCCTTCACCGCCACGACCACGGCGGGGGAGAGTGGTGCACCGGCGGTGCCAGAGGTCGGCGGCTGCGTGGTGATCACCAACTGCGCCGCGCCCGCGGCGAGACCCGACGCCGTGAACGTCACGGGTGGTCCGGAGACCCCAGCCCCTGTGGCCGTCACCGTGTTCGGGCCGACGACCGGGCCGAGCGAGAGGGTG
>JARIEY010000003.1 GCA_031127085.1 Gemmatimonadota bacterium
CCTCCCCCACCAAACGCTGGGCTGGTTGCCCTTCGGCCTCCCGGTCCGGAAATTTGGGTCTTCCCCTCTCACAATCGGTGTCTCGTGCTGCAATTCCTGGCCGCGTTGCTCGCCGCAGCACCCCTCGCGGGTTCTCCCGCCGACACGGGCCACATGGGCCGCGGCGTCTCGCGAGACCTCGCCGTGGAGCGCGCGCGGACGATCCGCGACGTCGCCTACGACCTCGCGCTCGATGTCACTGCGCGCGACAGTGCCATCGGCCGAGTGACCGTGGGCTTCCAGCGCCGCGGCTCGGGTGATGTCATTCTGGACTTTCGTGGACGTCGGCTGGGCGCACTGCGCGTCAACGGCACGCCCGTCGCCACTCCCGTCTTCAACGGGGCGCACCTGCGACTCCCGGCAGCGATGCTCCGAACCGGCCTGAACAGCGCAACCATCGACTTTGTCGCCGACATCGCCCCGGCTGGTACGTCGATCATCCGGACGTCCGATCGCACCGATGGCAGTGACTACTTGTACACACTGCTCGTGCCGGCCGACGCCAATCAGCTCTTCCCCTGCTTCGATCAACCGGACCTCAAGGCGCGCGTCACCCTGACCCTGCGCGCCAAGTCGGCCTGGACCGCCATCGGCAACGGCGCGCTCGTACGCAGTGACACCGTCTCCGGAGCGCTCGTCCACCATTTCGCCGAGACGCAACCGCTCAGCACCTACCTCATCGCCTTTGCTGCGGGGCCGTGGCATCGCGCCTCTTCCACCGTGGACGGCCGCACCATCAGCGTGCTGGTGCGTGCGTCACGTGCCAGCGAAGCCGATCTCGATACGCTGCTCGCACTCAACCACCGCGCGCTGGGATGGATGGAACGCTACTTCGCGCGGCCCTACCCGTACCAGAAGTTCGACTTCGTGCTCGCGCCGGCCTTTCCGTTCGGTGGGATGGAGCACCCGGGCGCGATCTTCTACAACGAGGACCGTTTCATCTTCCGCGAGCGCCCCACGGTGCCGCGCGTCCTCGGCCGTTACAACACCATTCTGCACGAAGTCGCCCATCAGTGGTTCGGCGACCTCGTGACGATGAAGTGGTTCGACGACCTCTGGCTCAAGGAAGGGTTCGCCACGTATATGGCGGCCAAGGCGCTCAACGAGCTCGATCCCGCCAGCCAGGCGTGGAAGACGTTCTATCTTGGCAACAAGCCCACGGCGTATGGCGTCGACCAGACCACCGGCACCACGCCGCTCTGGCAGCGCCTCGGCAATCTGGACCAGGCGAAGAGCAACTACGGCGCCATTGTCTACAACAAGGCGCCATCGGTGCTCAAACAGCTCAACTATCTCGTGGGCGACGCCGCCTTCCAGCGTGGCGTGCAGCAGTTTCTCGCCAAGCACGCCTACGCCAACGCCACGTGGCAGGACTTGCTGGCGGCGATTGGTGGCGCCGCCCAGCGCGACCTGTCGGCGTGGGGGCGGCAGTGGATGCTGCGCCCCGGTATGCCAGAAGTGGAGACGCGGCTCACGCTGCGCAACGGCCGCATCGAGCGCCTGCAACTTGTGCAACGTCCCGTGCAACCGACCGTGTCGGGGCAGGGAAGCTGGCCGCTCAAGACCCGCGTCATCGTGGCGCTCGATCCGCTTGCCTGTGACAGCACCTGTCGAGCGAGGCGCGACCGCCAGGGAATGGCCGCCATTCCATCACGCACGTTTGATGTTGAACTGCGCGGCGCCGTCACCGACGTCCCCGCCGCTCGCGGCCTTCGCGGTGTGCAGTTCGTGTACCCCAACGCCGGCGACTACGGCTATCAACTCAGCGTGCTCGATTCACTCAGCCGCCGCCAGCTGCTCGGCGGAGCGCTCACCACGGTGGACGACCCGCTGCTGCGCGCCATGCTCTGGGGCACGCTGTGGGACGAAGTGCGCGCCGCACGCCTGCATCCCGCACGGTTCGTTGCACTCGTCGTACGTGAACTCTCGCACGAGACGGACGAGCAGATCGTCCCCAGTCAGCTCAACCGACTGAGCCGCGCGATGAATGCGTATCTGGTCGCCGATGCGCGCGACTCGCTGCAAACGGCCGTTGAGCGCTTCCTCTGGAGCGGCGCGGGAGACGCCACGCGATCCTACGGCATCCGCCGTGCGTACCTCGACGCGTTCATCAGCGTGTCCCGCTCGAGCGCTGCGCTCGCGCGGCTGCGCGAAGTGCTCGCCGCCGATTCCGTGGCCGGCGATGTGGTGCGCGACCCGCTGCGGTGGGAGATCGTCACGCATCTGATGACACTCGGCGTCGATGACGCCGCCGTGCGGCTCGCGGCTCAGGTGGCACGCGACAGCACCCCCGACGGACGACGCCGTGCGTTCACCGTCGGCGCGGCACGCGGGACCGCGGCCACGAAAGCCGAGTATTTCCGCCGCTACTTCGCCGACTCGACGCTCAATGAAGACTGGGCCAGCGGTTCACTCGGCGCCTTGAACGCAATCGAACATCAGACGCTGACGCGCGCCTACCTGCGCCCGGCGCTCGATTCATTGCCGTTCATTCAGGCAAACCGCCGCATCTTCTTCCTCGGAGCCTGGCTCGGGGCATTCCTTGGCGGGCAAACGGAAAGCGAGGCACTCGATGTGGTGCAGCGCTTCCTGCGGGAGCACCCTGCGCTGCCGCTCGACCTGCGACAGAAGGTGCTGCAGAATGCCGACGAGCTGTCACGCACCGTGCGGATCAGAGCGCAGTTCGGACGCGTGCTCGAGGAGTGACGGCCACCGGTTCCGCGGGCAGCACACGTCGCTCGCGGAACACCTGGCGGTCAGCGCGGCGGCACCACGGTGAAGAGCCGTGGATCCACCCAGCCGCGATCAACACCGACCCGTATCGGACGCCATCCGTTCTGCGGCGGCCCCAGCCGTACGCGCTGCGCCGAGTCGACCATACGCAGCACCTCGCTCTCGCGCATCGGCGCTGAGCGTACGCGCACCCACGTTGTGGCCACCGCGTACTCCCACGGCCCCTCATCCGACACCGGAACGCTTGGGGGCGGTGCGGGCTTGGGCGGCACCATGGCGGGATCGACCGGCACGCGCAACGGTGTCACTGTTGCCGTCGACGCGCCGACGGGCACAGGCGTTCCCGCAGTCGTCACCGCCGGTTTCGCCGCAGCAGGTGGCGCGGCGGTCGGCGCCGTGGACCTCGCCACGGTCGGCGGCGCAGCAGTCGGTGTCAGTGGTACCGTCGCAGGGGGTGTCGCACGGAGCGTTGCAGACGGCGTCGCAGACGGCGTTGCAGACGGCGTTGCAGACGGCGTTGCAGACGGCGTTGCAGACGGCGTTGCAGAGATCGAGGGCGACGCGGAGGCGATAGCGCTGTCGGCGGCCGACGCGGACGCGCTGTCTTCCAACGCCGGCGCCTGGGTGTTCGCTGTCGAATCCGTGGCGATCGGCACCGGCACCGGCCGCGAACGTCCCACTCGCTGCGAAATGAGATACCCGACCGCAACCATCACCGCGATGACGATGGCCACCCTGGTGAGCCCGCGCGCGAGACGCGCGCCCGCGGGAGCGGTTGACGTCAGGCAGTTGGGGCAGACCCCGATGGCGACCGGCCGCTGCACGCCGCAGTTGGGGCAGTTCACCGTTTCGACGCGTTCACCTTTCGGGTCGTACGACACAAAAGGCACCTGGCAACGCGGGCAGCGCGTTGCCCCCACGAGCGCCTTGGCGCCACACGCGCTGCAGTTGGTGTATGGCATGCGGGTTACTTGGTTCCTCGCACACCGTCAACGAAGTACTGCGTTTCACCGAAACAGCTGGTGGGGACGCCGCGGTGTTCCTTGTAGTACAGCGTCACCTGACTGCCGGCAGTCTTTTCGATTTCCGCGGCCACCGAGTCACTGCGCACGGAGAAGTTGAAAATTTGCGGCGCGGTGCCCGGCACCGTCGTCATGGCGAGTTCGCCTTCCCACGTCTTGCACAGCCATCCCTTGTTGGAAAGCTTCTGCACGAACCCGGTCCGCGTGCCCTCGGAATAGGTGTAGCCAAGGGTCACACCCAACCACAGCGACATGCCAGTCAGCGGCACCAGCACGATGGTGAGCAGCGTGAGCTTTCCCCAGTGGCGCCGCAGTAAACTGGGGCGGGGCGGGGGAGGCGGGGCGGCCGCCGGGGCGGCAACGCTGGGAGCTTCGTCGGTCATAGGACGTGGTTCCTCGACGGGAGGTCTGAATGGAAGATCACCCCGTGAGCCGTTGGCGTCCACCGCGCGTTAGTTTTCTCCTGTCCCCAGCCCTTACGCCCGTGGTCTTTTCTCCTCGCCGCCAAACCGTCACCGCCTCGGTCGGAAACGTCGCCGTTGGATCGGCGCACCCCGTGGTGGTGCAGTCGATGACCAACACGGACACGGCCGACCCCGCGGCGACGGCAGCGCAGGTCATTGCCCTCGCGCGCGCCGGTTCGCAGCTCGTGCGCGTCACGGTCAACAACGACGAAGCCGCTGCCGCCGTCCCTGAACTGGCCCGCCGCGTCGCCGATGCCGGCGTGGATGTGCCGATCATCGGCGATTTTCACTACAACGGGCACCTGCTGCTCGCCAAGTATCCCGAGACAGCACGCGCGCTCGCCAAGTACCGCATCAACCCCGGCAACGTGGGCGGCAAACGCCGCGACGAGAACTTCCGGACCATTGTCCAGATCGCCGTGGACAACGACAAGCCGGTGCGCATCGGGGTGAACTGGGGGTCGCTGGACCAGGACCTGCTCACCGAAATGATGGACGCCAACGCCGCCAGCACCACACCGCGCACGGCTAAGGACGTCTACATCGAGGCGATGCTCGAGAGCGCGCTGCGCAGCGCGGCGCTCGCCGAGGAGACGGGGCTGCGGCACGACCAGATCATCATCTCGTGCAAGATCTCGCAGGTGCAAGACCTGGTGGATGCGTACCGCCGGCTCGCCGCGCGCTGCGACTACCCGCTGCACCTAGGACTCACCGAAGCTGGGCTCGGCATGAAGGGCATCGTCGCGTCCACCGCGGCGCTGTCGCTGCTGCTGGCCGAGGGGATTGGGGACACCATTCGCGTGTCACTTACCCCAAAGCCCGGCGGCGACCGCAGCGAAGAAGTCTTTGTCGCCCAGCAGATCCTGCAGTCGCTGGAGCTGCGCTCGTTCATGCCGCAGGTGACATCGTGTCCCGGATGTGGCCGCACCACGAGCACCTACTTCCAGAAGCTCGCCGAGAATATTCAGGAGTACCTGCGCGAACAGATGCCGCGCTGGCGCGCCGCCCACCCTGGCGTCGAGGAGATGAAGGTCGCGGTAATGGGGTGCGTGGTAAACGGCCCCGGCGAGAGCAAGCACGCCAACATCGGCATTTCGCTCCCCGGCACGTTTGAGGAACCCAAGGCCCCGGTCTACGTGGACGGCGCGCTTCTCAAGACGTTGAAGGGCGATCACATCGTGGAAGAGTTCCTCGTGATCCTCAACCACTACGTGCAGCGGACGTATCCGGCGGCGTAACGGCAAACGCGGGAAACTCCGAGGGGCGACGTGAAAACGGGGAGGCTGCCAATCGGCAGTCTCCCCGTGTGGTCATTTGTCGTTGGCGGTGTGTGCGTTGCACAGGCGGTTACCCGCCCGACTGTCCCGCGCCGATGTCGGAATACTGCTCCAGCGCCTCGGCGACCGCTCGGAGTTCGGAGAGAATCTCCCCGGAGAATCCGATCTCCTGCAGCCGATTGTGCACCCCACGGTACCAGCGGATCGTCCCTTCCTTGCCTATCGAAAAACGCCCCCACACGGACTCGGGATCCACGGTGCGGCGCAGGTCGGCGAGAATCGAACTGGCGTTGTGGATCTTGTCGGCAGCGCAAACCCAGCGGGCGGCCTCGTTGGCGTCGGCCAGCCGCTGCAGGTAGTCCGCATTGCGCTCCTGCTTATCCATCTCGTTGCCGTCATCGTCGAGCTTGCGGTGCGTCACCATCAGCACCGTATCGAGCGTGTGCGGCCCGAATTTCTCGCCGATCCGCTCCTCGAGCATCTCCTGCGTCCAGTTCTCCCGCACGCAGTCTTCCACCACGTCGTGCAGGATGCCGGCGACCACGGTTTCGTCATCTCGACCATAGCGCGTCAGGATGATCGCCACATTGGCCGGATGCGTGATGTACGGCAGCCGTGTCCCTTTGCGGACCTGACGGTCATGGTGCTTGGCCGCAAAGGCCAGCGCGTGATTGATGCGGTCGGAGTAGCCGTTCATGGCGTTGGGAGGCCTCGGCGGATGCGTCACCAAAGATACAGAGCGGACAGCCCCCCCGCACGGATCGGTCAGCGACTTCACCGTAGTACCCCCGCAACTGGCGGAAACGCACGGAGCGCGCCGCGAGCTTCATGAAGACTGTGAACCACGAGGAAATCTTCCCCGACCTTACCGCACAATGCCGGAGCTACCGACGCCACTCCCGATCTATGAGGCGGGGGTCGCTCCACTCCAACCTCGTGGGACATTTTCAGCCGTTATTGTCTGGCGCGGGCGCAACGAGATCGGAACCACTGCAGCCCGAGACAACCAGCAACGCGAGTGCGCGCTGAAGTGTGAAACGCATGCGGAGATCCCTCGTGGATCAATCGGGAGCCCGTTCGCGCAGTCGCACGAGATGGCCTCTCTCCCGCAGTGATATCGGCACGATGGGGCGGCGGCGTCAGTCCGGAGTCAAGAATGCTGATGCCTGGCCCGACTTCCACCGAATCGTGCGATAGACGGCGTCATTGGTTTTGGTTGTTTTACGCGCCACAATAGAGCCATTATAGCGATATATACACGACATAAATCACGAATTAGCGTCTATTAGCAATATCCCGTGAAACGCAACGCCAGAGGCAAGCAACGATGCCACCAGCCCCTGGAGCGCTGATAAACGCGTCCGTGCTACACGTACCACCAGGATCGTTGGGGGCTGGGCTGTGGCCGCCGCAATCACCGGCGCGGTCGACGTTGCCGCAGCCACGAGTACGGCAAAGTCGTATTCGGCGATGAAGGCAGTGAAATCCGCGCACGCCTGCGGATCGCGAATCGACGCATCGGTGTCCTGACGCGGAACGCCAGCGGGGACCACGTCGAGCGCCATGCCTTCGCCCGCACCGATAGGACGAGCGACTTCGCGCCACAGTCGAATGCCCGCCAGTGCCTCGCTGAAGCCAGGCTCCTCCCTCCATCCGAAGTAGGAGGAGGCCGCTGGAGTGCCTGGCGCCGCATCCAGGATGAGTGTCGCATGCTCGTCGGCCGCAGCACTCACCGCGAGGCGCGCAGCGACAGCCGTGGTCACCGACGCGTCATCGCCGGTCACGCACACCACGCGATGCCGTGTCCCACTCGCCGTCAGGGCGAGATACACCATTCGGAACGGATCGACGCCGGTCCCTGGCTGCAACCGGGCACGTCCTTCACGCGGAATCGTGAAACGCGTGGCCGTCGCCAGCACGGGCTGCCCGGTCAGACGCTCCACTTCGCGCGCGTGGGCAATGGTCGGCGCGCGCGCCTCCGCGACCACCGCCAGTGTGAAGCTGAGTACCATCACCACCACGAAAGCGCTGAATGCCGCCGCCACCGGCGATGAGCCGAGGATGCGCGCCGCCCGGGCGCGCGCCGCAGAGTCAGCGCGTTGCTGCACTTGGGCGTGCCACAGGCGGGCACTACGCAGCACGCTGTCGGCGCGCACCGCGGCCTCTCGTACGCTATCGCGGCGGGCACGGGCACGCAGGGTATCGATGGTCAGCGGCGGCGGCGGCGCGGCACCCGCCGAGGCCTCGACGAGTGTCACCTGGCGCACGAGCGCGGTACGCCGCACCTGTCCGAGCGCCTGCAGCGCGCTGCCGACCGCGTTCACGCGCTGACTGATCTGCGCAAACTCGCGCTGCGGCGCCGCCACGGGATCGAGGGCGCGGCGCGTGCGGTCCAGCAAGTCCAGCGTGTCCATCAGCACGGAAACGCCGGGCACCGCCCGCAAGGCGCGTGTGGCCGCCAACGCGCGGTACGAAGCGGCGAGCGGCGCCTTGGCCGCGCGATCGAGCGCGCCATCCAGCTGTGCCAGCACCGTCCGCAACGAATCGCGTTGGGCCTGCAAAACCGGCGTCAGTGTCAGAAGCGCGCCCACCGCCTCGGCCTGGTACTGAAGGACCCGAAGGACCGAGTCTTCGTGCGCCAGGGTCGAGCGGGCTCCCTGCAGCGCTGTCACCAGTGGCACGGTGTCCCGTGCCGCGGCAAGTATGCGCGCCGTCTCGCGGGGAGTGGCCGCCGCACGATGGGCCAGCGGACCACGCACCAGAGAGACCGCAGCGAAGACCAGCACAAAGGCGCCAACCGCGTACGGAACAAAGGGCCGCAATCGCCGACTGGCGAGCAGCGCGCGTGCGGCCATCCAGTCGGCACGGGAGGCGGGGGGAGGACTCGAGCGAGGCATCCCCGGCAAGTTAAGGCGAAACGGGCGCGTCCGGATACCGGACGCGCCCGTCGTGCTGGCCTTGTAAGGTCCCGCGGCGCAGGCCGCGGCGAACTACTGGACCGTAACCGTGCCCTTCATGTTCATCGCCAGGTGCGGCGTGCAGTTGAACGGATAGGTGCCGGCCTTGATGTTGGCGAACGAGATCGTCACCGACTCGCCCGGGTTCATCATCATCTTGCTCGACAGCTCCATCATCTTCTCGGCGCCCATGTTCGCGTCGAGCTGCGGCTTCACGTCCGCCGGAATGTCGGCCGGGTTGAAGGCCACGTTGTGCGGGCCGCCCGACACGAAGGTGAACTTGATGCCGTCGCCGGCCTTGACCGTGATATCCTTGGGCTCAAAGCGATAACCCTTCTCGTCGCCGAGCATCTTCACTTCGTGCGTCGTGCCCGTGATGGCCGCCGCCGTGCCAGCCACAGCCGGAGCCGCCGCCGGGGCCGCGCTGTCAGCCGCCGGAGCCTTCTCACCGCCGCCGCACGCGCCAAGCACAAAGGCACTCGCCACGAGCGCCGAACCGATGAACCGCATGTCGTTCCTCCGAGCCTTACTTGATGATTGGGAAAAAGCAGGGGGCTTCCCCTGAGCCTGAGAAATCTATTGGAGTCCCAGAGCCAATTGAAGGGTCGCCTGTTGCAGTGAGCACTAAACGGCGTCTCTGCCGCAAGAGTTCCCGCACCCCCCGTCACCGATGGCGGCGCATCGGTCAATTTGACTCCATCACCGCCACCGACTACCCTTCGCGGTCTATGACACTCCGCCGCCACCATCACGTGCATCGCCACGGTCCTACGGGCCGGGGGAGCACGCGCGCGTGCGGCTGACACACTGGATGGCGTAACCACGCCGCCCTGCAGCTGATCCCTCGAGCCCGTCGGAATACCGACGGGCTCTTTGTTTTTCCAGCCTGCGCTCCACTCCGCTCCCGAACCCCACTGCCCAATGCTGCGCATCGCCATTCCCAACAAAGGCCGCCTCAACCTCGACGCCCGGTCACTGCTCGCCGATGCCGGACTCGAGATCCGCTCCTCGTCTGAGCGCGCGCTGGTCGCCTCGCTGGGAGGCGAGTTCGAGGCGATTTTCGTCCGCGCCCAGGACATCCCGGAGTTCGTGGCCGATGGCGCCGCGGACGTGGGCATCACAGGCTGGGACCTGACCGTCGAATCCGGACGCGACCTGGAATCGCGGCTCGATCTGGCCTTCGGCCGGTGCCGCCTGGTGCTCGCGGTGCGGGATGAATCGCCGGTTCGGTCGGTCGCCGACATCCCGCGCGACGCACGCATCGCCTCGGTCTTTCCTCGACTGACGCGTGACTACCTCGCGCGCGCCGGCAAGACGGCAGAACTCGTCCCGGTCTCTGGCGCCGTGGAGATCGCCCCGCACCTCGGCATCGCCGATATCATCGTCGACCTCACGTCCACGGGCTCGACGCTTCGCGTGAACGGATTGCGCGAGGTGGACACCGTACTCGAATCCACTGCACGTCTCATCGTGGCACGCGGCACCCGCGAGGACGCCCGCACCCAGACGCTGGATGAGCTGACGGCGTCGTTGGCCTCGGTACTCGCCGCGCGCGAGCGCCGCTACGTCATGGCCAACGTCCCACGCGCGCGACTCGACGAGGTCAAACGCATTCTGCCGGGAATCAGCGGCCCAACGGTCATCGACGTGATGAACGGCGGGTCAATGGTCGCCGTCCACGCGGTCGCGCCCGCGGCCAGCATCTACCGCACCATCAATCAACTCAAGGCCGTGGGCGGTGAAGGCATTCTGGTGACGCGCATCGAGAGGCTGATGGCATGACGGGATTCTCCATTGCCGTGCAAGGCGCCGTTGGCACGCTCGACGAACGGGCACGCCGTGTTCTGTTTGCGCGGACCAGCGCCAGCGACCCGGCCATTCGCGATCGCACCGCACGCATCATCGACACCGTACGCGCCGATGGCGACGACGCACTGATCCGCTATGCGGCGGAGTTCGACGGCGTCGCCCTTGAGGCGCTTGAAGTCCCCCGCGCGGTATGGCGCACCGCCCTCGACGCAACCGCACCGGAGTTGCAGCGTGTACTGGAACGGGCCGCCGCGAATATCCGCCAGGTGCACGAGGCGTTTCGTCCGTTGGCGCGCGAGGTCGTGACCGCTGACGGTGTCGTCATCGGACGGCGTCCTGATCCGCTGGGACGTGTTGGCGTCTACGCGCCTGGCGGACGCGCGGCGTACCCGAGCTCGCTCCTTATGGGCGTGATTCCTGCGCGGGTGGCCGGTGTCGACGAAGTCGTCGTCTGTTCTCCGCCCGGCCCCGATGGACTGCCAAGCGGCGTCCTGATGGCTGCCGCTGAGTTGGCAGGCGCCGACCGTCTCTTCGCCGTTGGCGGTGCAGGAGCCATCGCGGCGCTGGCGTACGGCACGGCCACGATTCCGCCCGTTGACCGCATCGTTGGACCGGGCAACGCCTATGTGGCCGAGGCCAAGGCACAGGTCTCCAGCGTCACCGCCATTGATTCCCCCGCTGGGCCAAGCGAACTGCTCATCATTGCCGACGGCTCGGCGTCGCCCGATGTGGTCACGCGCGAGCTTCTGGCGCAGGCCGAGCACGACCCGATGACCGCGGTGGTTCTTGTCTCCACGTCGTCCCCCTTGCTCGACGCCGTCGCACAGCGACTGGCCGAGTGGACACCGGGCGAGCCGCGCGCCGATGTGATCGCTGCCGCCTTTGCTGCACGCGGCGCGTTGCTGCTCGCCGATTCGCTGGACGAGGCCATCGCCTTCTCAAATCGCTGGGCGCCCGAGCACCTGCTGATCGCAACCGGCGCTCCAGACACGGTGCTTCCCCGGGTGCGGAACGCCGGCACGGTCTTCGTCGGCGAAACTGCGGCGGTTGCGTTTGGCGACTATATGAGCGGCGCCAACCACGTCCTCCCGACGGGCGGCTTGAGCCGAGCCTACTCCGGCCTCTCCACCATCGACTTCTACCGCTGGACCACGTGGCAACGCATCGGGCGCGTGGCGGCGGCAGCGCTGGCGAACGACGTGGGCACCTTCGCCGACGCCGAAGGGTTGCCGGCGCACGCCGCCTCGGCACGCCAATGGCGCGCGGGAGCGCGTTGATGCCACGTCCAATGCTGCGTCCGTCGTTGCGTGGCGCCCCCGTGTACGCGCCGGCCGCCACCGCGTGCGCTATCGACCTGCGCGACAACATCAACCTCTGGGGCGCACCACCGCACGCGATCGACGCGCTGCGTACCGTCGATTCGTCGGCGGTGTACGCCTACCCTGCGGTGGCTGCCGGCCAATTGACGGCCGCGTTGGCTCGCGTAACTGGCGTTCGCGAGGACGAGGTGGCGACCGGATGCGGCTCCGACGATCTCATCGATGCCGTCTTTCGCGCCGTGGCTGAGCCTGGCGAGGTGGTGGCGCATCCGGCTCCGTCGTTCTCGATGGTGCCCATTTTTGCACAGCTGAATGGCCTTGTTTCCACGCCCGTACCGCTCACGCGGGACGGGGCCGCCGACGCTGACGCCCTGCGCGCCACTGGCGCTCGCATCATCTACGTCTGTTCGCCCAACAATCCCACGGGGACGGTCACGCCCACCGAAACGGTCCGACGTCTCCTTCGCGAGACCGATGCCGTGGTGGTACTCGATGGCGCCTATACGGAGTTCGCACCGGAACTTGATGACCTGCTGGCAGAGGCCCCCTCGCTTGAGCGGCTCCTGGTGCTCGGCACCTTTTCCAAGGCGTGGGGCCTGGCAGGGCTCCGCGTGGGGTATGCCGTGGGAAGCGCGACGCTGGTGCAGGCCGTGCGTGCCTCGGTTGGCCCGTACGCGGTGAATGCGCTGGCTGAGCGGGCCGCCGTCGCAGCGCTTGAGCAGGACGCAGACTGGATGCGCGCGTGCGCCGGTCAGGCCATTGAGTGCCGCGCGCGATTTACCGACGCACTGCGCACCCTGGGGCTGTCGCCGCTGGACTCGCGTGGCAACTTCGCCTGCGTCCCCGTGTCAGATGCGCGCGCGCTTGCCGCGCGCCTCGCCGATCGCGGCATTGCCGTGCGGGCATTCACCGCGCTGCCGGTCTACGGTGATGTGGTGCGCATTGGGATGGCACCGTGGCCCGTGATGGAGCGCGTGCTGCACGCGCTGGGCGAGGTGCTGGCCACGTGATCACCGTGTTCGATTACGGCGCCGGCAATCTGCACTCGCTGGTAAAAGTGCTGACCGGTACCGGGCGGCGCGTGGCGCTCGAAACCGACCTGCGGCGCGCGGTGCACACCGAGTTGCTGGTGCTCCCCGGGGTGGGCGCATTCGCGCCGGCGGCGGCGCGTATGGCCGCTGGGCGCGCGACGGCACGCGATGCCCTCCGCGACGGATTGCCGTGCCTTGGCATCTGCCTCGGCCAACAGTTGCTCTTTGACGGAAGCGATGAGGGACCCGGCGAAGGCCTTGGCCTGCTCAGCGGGCGCGTCACGCGCCTTCAGGCCACCCGAGTGCCGCACATCGGCTGGAACTCCCTCGACGACGCCACTGACTCGCGCTTTGGCCCTGCGGCGCTGCACACCGCGTACTATGCGAACTCTTTCGTCTGCCGCCCCGCCGATCCGTCGGTCGTCGTAGCGTGGAGTACGCACGAGAGCGATCGTTTTGCAGCGGCCGTGCGCACCGCACGGACGTTGGGCGTACAGTTCCACCCGGAGAAGAGTTCGGCTCCGGGTGTCCAGTTCATTCGACAGTTTCTTGACGACGTGCTTCCGCGCTGAGACCTCTATGCTCGCCATTCCTGCGATCGATCTTCGAGAAGGCCATGTCGTGCAACTGGTAGGCGGCGCCTACGACCGCGAGCAGGTGCGCCTGCACGATCCGGTGCGCATCGCCCGCCAGTGGGCGATGGCCGGGTTCTCGCGCCTCCATATCGTGGACCTCGATGCCGCCACAGGGCGGGGTTCCAATCGCGACCTGGTCACGCAAATCCTCTGGGAGGGCGCGGCTCCCTGTCAGGTGGGGGGCGGCGTGCGCACCGAAGAAGATGTGCGCACGCTGCTCGACGACGGCGCCGCCTGCGTCGTGCTTGGCACCCGGGCTCTTGAGGATCCCGACTGGCTGGAGCGGGTGGCGTTGGCCAATCCCGGCCGTTGCATGCTGGCTGCCGACGTGCGCGAGCGGATGGTGACCACGCGCGGCTGGGCCAAGACCCTGGGGCGCGACGTCCTCTCGGTCGTGGAGGATGTCGCCGCACTTCCGCTCGCCGGCTTGCTCGTGACCGCGGTGCATCGCGAGGGACGAATGCAGGGCACCGACCTTCCGCTTATGGAAGACGTCGTGGATGCCTCGCCGTTCCCGGTCTTCGCGTCGGGCGGCATTGGATCGCTCGCCGACTTGCGCGCGCTCGAGGATCGCGGCGTCGCCGCCGCCGTCATCGGTATGGCCATCTACACGGGCGCCATTGACCCTCGCGTGCTTGCCGAGGAGTTCCCGCAATGATCCGCGTCGACCGCACCACCAGCGAAACGACGATTCGCGTCGAGATGGCGATCGGCACGGGACGCGCGGATATTCGCACCGGACTGCCGTTTCTCGACCATATGATGACGGTGCTCGCACGATACGCGGGACTGGACCTCACGGTGGTCGCAACGGGCGACCTGCGTCATCACCTGATCGAAGATGTGGGCCTCACGGTTGGCGAGGCCCTGCGCCGCGTGCTGCCTGCCACCTGCGCGCGATATGGCGAACGCACGGTGCCGATGGACGAAGCACTGGTGCAGGCGGTGCTCGACGCCGGCGGACGCCCGTACTACCGGGGCCCGATTCCAAGCACGCTGTACGATCACTGGATGCGCTCCTTCTGCGACGCGGCCAAGGTGACGCTGCATGTGCGTGTGCTGCGCGGCCGCGACCGGCATCATATGGTGGAAGCGGCGTTCAAGGCGCTTGGCTTCGCTTTGCGACAGGCCCTCGTCGACACGGGCGCCGTCTTCAGCACGAAGGGCGCTGTGGCGCTGGAGGAAGGTTGATGCTGACCCGTCGTCTCATTGCCTGCCTTGACGTCCGCGCCGGGCGCGTGGTGAAGGGCGTGCAGTTCGTCGGTTTGCGTGACGTCGGTGATCCCGTGGAACTCGCAATGCGCTACGAGGCGGAGGGGGCCGATGAGATTGTCTATCTCGACATCTCTGCGAGCGCCGAGGAGCGTGCAACCCTGCTGGATTTGGCGCGCCGCACGGCCGAGCACCTGTTCATTCCGCTGACCATTGGCGGCGGCATCCGCACGGTCGACGACGTGGCGGCCGCGTTGCGTGCCGGAGCGGACAAGGTGGGACTGAACTCCGCCGCCGTGCGCCGGCCCGAGGTGCTGAACGAGGGGGCAGACCGCTTCGGGGCGCAGTGCATCGTGGCCAGCATCGACGCCAAATGGGACGACGGCCGCTTTCGGGTCTACACCCACGGCGGCCAGACACCGACCGAACTGGAAGCGGTGGCGTGGGCAGCCGAGTGCGCCCAGCGCGGCGCAGGAGAGATTCTGCTCACGAGCATCGACCGGGACGGCGCGCGCGACGGATATGACCTGGCGCTCACGCGCGCGGTAGCCGATGCCGTGCCCGTGCCGGTGATCGCCAGCGGCGGCGCGGGGTCGGCGGCACACGTCTGCGCCGCGCTCACCACCGGCAAGGCGGACGCTGCGCTGGTCGCAGGCATTCTGCACGACAACGTGATGACGGTGGCCGCGCTTAAACAGGCCATGCGCGCCGCCGGACTCGCGGTGCGGGAGGCCGCGTGAAGATGACCCCCGCGTTGCTGATGGAAGCCGCGCTCGAGGTGGCACGGCTGACGTCATTAGTAGCACTTCGCTACTATAAACAGGACATCGCGGTCGAACTCAAGGGCGATGGATCGCCAGTGACCCTCGCCGACCGCGCCGCCGAACAGCTGGCACGCGAGTGGATCCACGCGCGCTTTCCCGCGGACGGCGTGCTGGGCGAGGAGTTCGGCGAGACGCCGGGGGCAAGCGGCCGGCGGTGGGTGCTGGACCCCATCGACGGCACCAAGAGTTTCGTGCGGGGCGTCCCGCTGTGGGGCACCTGTGTGGCGGTGTGCGAAGGGAATGAGGTGCTGGCCGGCGCCGCGGCCTACCCCGCCGTCGATGAGTTCATCACCGCCGCGCCGGGCGAAGGGGCGTGGCACAACGGGGCGCGCTGCCGCGTGAGCGACATCGACACGCTCGATGCCGCCACCGTGCTCGTGACCGATGCGCGCAACTTTCCTTCGCCAGTTCGTCGCGCCGGCTGGGAGGCGTTATCGGAACGCGCCGCCGTGAGCCGCGGCTGGGGAGACTGCTACGGTTACCTCCTCGTGGCCACGGGGCGGGCTGAGGTGATGGTGGACCCGATTCTCAACCCCTGGGACGCGCCGCCTTTCCTTCCAATTCTCGAGGAAGCAGGTGGCGTCTTCACGGGGTGGGATGGACGGCGCGATGCCTTTGCCGGCGATGCCATTGCCACCAACGGCGCGCTGGCCAAGGCCGCGCGCACACTGCTCTGGAGTGCTGATGTCTCTCGCTGACCGGCTTGATTTTACGAAGTCTGGCGGACTGGTGACCGTCGTGGCGCAGGATGCGACGACGGGCGCCGTCCTGATGGTCGCGCACGCCGATCGCGAGGCGATCGAGCTAACGGAGTCCACGGGCGAGATGCATTATCGCTCGCGCACGCGCGGCTTGTGGCGCAAGGGAGCAACCAGCGGCCACGTGCAGCGGGTCGTCTCACTCGAGGCAGACTGTGACGCCGATGCCGTGCTCGCGCGCGTCACGCCGGCCGGCCCCGCCTGCCATCTGGGAACAGGTTCGTGCTTCGCCGACACGGCCCCAGCGGCCGATCTGCTGGCGGCCGTCGATGCCACCATCCGCGCGCGCGCGACGGCGATGGCGGACGGCGGTGAACGCACCACCTATACGCAGCGATTGCTCGCGGACCGCAATCTGCGACTCAAGAAGATTGGCGAGGAGACGGCAGAACTGGTCACGGCGTGCGCGGACGGCGACGCCAGCCGCGCGACGGAAGAGGCCGCCGATGTCATCTATCACACACTGGTCGCCCTACGCGCGCTGGGCGTTGGGCTCGATGACGTACGCGCCGCGCTGGCCGCGCGACGCTAGAACGACTCGGCGAGACGGCGCGAAATGCGCGACGGATCGCCGACGTAGACCCACTGGATGTTGCGCAGGTAGCGCCGCGTGACACGTCGCACGTCCTCGCCCGTAACGGCGCGCAGGTCGGCCATGAAACGATCCGCAGCCTGCCAATCGCCCGTGTACAACTGCGAGCGCGCCAGGAAGTCGGCCTGTGCCGTGCTCGTTTCGTTGTTCATGAAGTATTCGGTCAGGAACTGCTGAATGAGCGGCGCCAGCGCGAACGTGGGAATGGTGACGTCCTGCAGCAGGCGGATCTGGTCGCGCATGATCTTGAGCGCGGAATCCGGCAGGGTAGTGGTGACGAAGAGCGAGCCGGAAATCAGCGCCTCATCGCGGAAGTTCGCGGCGGCCGTGTAGGTGAGGTTGTTCTTGGACCGAATCTCACTGAATAGCTGGCCCGAGAGCACGGCCGTCGCGACACGGAGCGCGGCGGCATCCTTCTCGTTGGCACGCGGCCCGCGGAAGGTACCGCTCACGTAGTTCGTCGGGAGCGTGCGCGGCACGACGGTCAGCGACGACGGACGCGAGGGCAATGTGTCCGGCATCGTCCACGCATAGGCGCCCGCCGGCAAGGTGCCCAACGATGTAGCAACCATACGTTCGATCGTGGCGCGCGGGACATCACCGACCACGACCATCAGCAGTCGCGACTTCACGAGCGAGGCCTGCTTCCATTTCAGCAGCGACTCGCGCGTTATCGCGGTGATTGACGCTTCGGTCCCCGTGGAAGACAGGGCGTATGGATGGTCCCGGAAGGCCACGCTGTCGGCCACCCGCCCGAGCAGGGCGTCGGGGCTCTCGTTGAGTTGCCGCAGACCGCTTAGTACCTGATTGCGAACGAAGTCAATTTCCGGCGGGTCGAGCCGAGGGCGCAGCAGGCGGTCGGTGAAGATGTTCCAGACGGAGTCGAGCACGTCTGTTGTGGCGCGAATGCCGAACAGGGTCCAGTCTTCGCTCGCATCGAGCGCAATGGCGCTCCCCGTGCGCGCCATCGCGCGGCGCAGGACATCCTTCGGATAGCGTTCCGTCCCCTGTTCGCTCACCGCCAAGTACATCGGCTCGAGCCCCGCCGTTTCCGGCGTCGCGTTCCGCACGCCGCCCAGCAGGTAGAGATTGATGACGACCAGATTGGCGGCCCCCGAACGGTGAATCACACGAATACCGTCCACGGTGTAGCTGGTCGTGGACGTATCGTGACGCACCGAAGGTAGCGATCGCGGTGCAGACGGCAGCGACGGGTTGATGCGCTGCGCGTTGGCCGGAGCCCAGACGGGGGCAGCCAGCACGGCGGCAAGAATCAATGGGACGACGCGCATCAGCGGACTCCTCCAATGCGGCGAGACCCCGGCGCCACCGATGCGGTGCTTGGCGGGCGCTTGGCGGGACCGACCGGAGCAGGGCGGGGCGATGGCACACCCCATCGCGCCAATTCGTCGTCCGTGAGCCCAAGTTGACGGCGCGCCTCGGGTGCCAGCAGCACGCCCACGACGCGCGGACGGTCGATGATGTACTTGCGGGCATAATCCTGCAGCTGGGCCGGCGCGCGGCGTGCCATCTCGTCGACGTACTTCATGTAGTACTCAAGCCCCGACACGCTCCACCAGAAACCAATGGTGTGGGCAAACGCGCTCGCCTTCTCCCGTTCGAACGCACTGGAGACCGCGCGCTGCGCCTTGGCGGCGTTCATCTCCTCCAAGTTGAAGTACCCAGTCTTCAGCACTTCACGGAGCTCAACGTCGAGCGCCTTGAGTGCCGCGCGCAGACGCTCGGGGCTGGTTTGACCGCTCACCGTGATGGGGCCGACGTTGTTGAGCGTGTAGTAATTCACAATCACGCCCTCCCACAGCCCGCTGTCGACCAGCTTCTTCTGAAACCGAGAACCGGGAGCGTTGAGGAGATCGCTAAAGACGTCGGCAACAAAAGTCGCGTCTTCATCCTTCCGGACACTGGGACCGTGCCACTGGATCTGCACGGTGACGGCGTTCACCGCCTCCTCGTGGACGTACCCCACGTTCTTGGTGAGCGGCGGAATCGGCGGGACGGGAGCGGCAACAAACGGATCGGCCCCACGCGGCCAGGCGCCAAAGATGCGTTCGGCAAGCGCGAAGACCGCCGTCGGATCGACGTCGCCGGCGATGATCAGCAACGAGTTGTTGGGGTGGTAGTACAGGTCTTTGATGGCCCGCATCTTCGCGGGCGTCGTCCCGCGGATCACTTCCCGGTCGCCAATGGTGTTCTTGCGGCTGAACTCCGCGCCCCACAAGCGCCGCCCCATCTCCTGGTCGAACCGGAAGAACGGACTCGACTCCTGCTGGTCGTACTCGCCAATCACGACCTCGCGCTCCCGCGCCAACTCATCGGCCAGGAACTTGGGTGTCAGCAGGGCCGCGGCGAGAAAATCCATACCGGCCGCCACCGAATCGGAGGAGATGGTCAGGTAGTAGTTGACCAATTCCTCGCGTGTCGAGGCGTTGAATACGGCGCCCAGCTGCGATGCCCTGTTGATGGTCTCGTCGGGATCCGGAAACTTGGCATTCGCCTTGAAGAACATATGCTCGTAGAGGTGCGCGAGGCCGGCGAACTCTGGCGATTGCGTGAACGCGCCGTTGCGGACGACGAGCTCCAGTGTCACCAGCGGCACCCCGTGGTTTTCGACCGCCACGACTTCCAGTCCGTTGGGCAGGACGGTGCGCCGAATGACCTTTTCGAGATCGGCGCGCTGCGCCGCGGCGGGCACCGCCACGACAAGCGCCAGCACGATCGCCACGAGCGTTGATCGGATCCCGCTGGCGGCCCGCGCGGACCGGCATATGATTCGTGATCGCATCACTTTTCCCGAGATAAGCCTGCCTACTCCCGCCATCCTCGCCGACCAGTTGGCCCCCGCCCTGGGGCGCGATCAACTGCGTCTGTCGGTTCCGCTTGCTCCGTACACCACATTCCGCATTGGCGGTCCCGCCGATGTGCTGTACGATGCCACGTCAGCCGACGCCCTCGCTACTGCCGTGACGGCCGCGCGTTCGCTGGGAATCCCGTGGTTCGTCCTGGGACTGGGTGCCAACATCCTCGTCGGCGACCGCGGCTTCCGCGGCCTCGTCATACGCAACGTGTCACGGCACGTAGAGTTCCAGCCCTCGGGGGTCGTGCAGGCCGAGTCGGGAACCGTCGTCGCCGAGTTGATCGCCGCGACGGTGCGTCGTGGGCTCTCGGGACTCGAGCACTTTGTAGGCATCCCGAGCACGGTCGGCGGTGCCGTCTGGCAGAATCTGCACTTTCTCTCGCCCGCCCCCGCCCGGGAACGGACGGTGTACATCGCCGAGGTGGTGCGCACGGTGGAGCTGCTCGATCCCGCCGGCGTGCGCCGCCGCGTCGATCACGACGAAATGCGCTTCGGCTACGACGAGAGTTTGCTGCATGAGCCTGGGTACGTGGCGCTGAGCGCTACGCTCCAACTGCAGCCGGGCGATCAGGCGGCGATGCATCGCATCATGCAGGAAAACCTGGCCTGGCGCGGGGCGCGGCACCCCTGGCTGGAGTATCACCCGAGTGCCGGCAGCATCTTCAAGAAGATTGAAGGGGTTGGCGCGGGGCGTCTGATTGACGAGTGCGGGTTGAAGGGACACCGCATTGGCGATGCGCAAATCTCGCATATGCACGCCAACATCATGGTCAACCTTGGCGGTGCGACCGCCGGGGACGTGCGCGCGCTGATCGCACACGCGCAGTTGGCCGTCCTCGAAAAGTTCGACCAACATCTGGAACCCGAGATCGGCTTCATCGGGGAGTTCTAACGCGAAGCGCCGGGCGTCCCGCACCGCGTCTTTCGCGGGGCTATGCGCCGTGTTTTGCGCGGCACGCGCGCCTACATTTGCCCGTCCAGTGTCACGACCAGGTGCCAGGCACCGCCGTGATCAATGGGGCGCGCCAGTTGGATCCCCACGCCGCCGCCGAACAGGCGCACGCCGCCGCTTACCGTGGCCCGAATACCGCCACTGGCCTGCGAGACCGGCCGCCACAGCGCCAGGAGCGATGGGTCGATGACGCCGAGGTGGTCTACGGCCCGACCTGCCGCCGCATTGGTGATATCGGTCCATCCCGCCTGCACCCCAATGGCCAGCGCCGGTGACGGGCTGGGCAGCCAGAGCCGGCGCGTGATGGGCAGCGGCACATTGCCCACGTTCAAACGGTACATCGCCACGCCGCGCAGCAGCGCCGCGCGATCGCCCGCAAACTCCTTGAAGCCATACCCCGGCAGCGCCTCGGAACTGCCGAGTTCAAACACCTGCTGCGGCGGAATGACACGCCCGAACACCTGACCGAAGTCGGCGCGCCCCGCCACCGTCACGCGTCCGCTGTTCCAGCGCATCGCACCGCGCATCTCCACGCGCTCGTAGTGCACGTCGCCATCGCCGCGTTCGTAGTAGAAACGCCCACCGTATCCGATGCGCATCAACTCCCCGTTTACATCGGGGCGCCAGTCGAACGTCAACGCAGTGCGCGCATAGCGTCCTTCGAGCACCGCGCGGTTGTTCCGGAACGTATGGCGTCCAACGAGAGAGCGCTCCATATGCACCAGCGCGTTACGGTCATCGGCCACCCCGGCGTCGACGCGCACCGCGCTGCCAAACCGCCCCGGCAACCGACGTGCTACGGAGAACATCGCGCTGCGACGGTCCACGTAGTCGTAGTCGTCAATGCCGATGAGGGCGTTCGTCGCATTGCCGGAGTCGAAGGCCACACGAAAATCGTTGGTGATATCGAGAGAGCGCCCCACACGGACGCCGTATTTCATGCGCGCGCGATGGTACTCCACGATGCCGCGACCGCGCGCCGTGCCCTCGCTCCACGCGTATCCGGCAATGGCGCGTATCGTCAGCCCGGGCTGCTGCTCGCGAAAACGGCGCGTCACGCCGAGCCCGGTCCACACCCCTTCGATCCGATTGACGTGCACCACGTCGTGGACGCGCTCTGGACGTATTGACGTGACGGGAGGCCCGGCGGCGCGCCAGAGGTCGGGCGCCACGTCATCGAAGTCCGTTGCCGCCACCGACGAGGAGAGTGTCCCCATCTCCTCGCGCCACCCCGCAAATCGCTTGAGCGAATCGAGCGGCGCAAACGACAGCCGGTGTTCACGAATGCGCAGCGTGTCGGCCGGTCCGGTGATGTTCACCAGACTCGCTTCGCCGTCCGGCGCGGTGATCTCGTACTGGCGGAACCGCGAGACAATGCGAAACACGGCGCGTGCATCGCCAATGAACGGCGCAGCCGCCTGCGCCTCGAATCGCTGGTAGGACGGCAGCCAGTAGAGTTGGTCGAGCTCGCTGTTCACCAGTTCGACGAACGCGATGCCCTGAAGTCGCGATTGGCTCAGCAGGTCGAACTTTGGCTTGGGACCACCGACACGCGCAAAGTACCCCCGCATCCGTACGAGGTGCTTGCGCGTCGCGTCGAGATCAAGCTCGCCGGTGAAAATGACCGTCTCGTCCGGAACATCGGGACGCGGCTCCACCTCGACGCGCAGAATCGGAATCTCGCGCCCGTTCATCCGCAGAACGACCACGGTGTCCCCGCCGCGGAACCGATACACCGACTCGCGATCCTCGGCGAGCGGATGCACGGCGAAGACGGTGGCCCGGTAGGTCCGCTGCCGGCCCACGGGGGGCGGACGGCTGGTGGAGTCGCGGCCAAAGAGCAGTGCCAGGCGGTTGCCATACAGCGACGGCACCGCCCACGCGTTGCGGAAGAAGCCGATGGAGGCGAACTGCAGGCCCAGCGACTGCAAGCGGTACCCCTTCACGCGCTGCTCAAACGCGCCGGTGCGGTTCCACGTCAGTTCGCTCGCCACCTGCTCCACCGAGAACGACAACTCCCCCTTGTCCGGACGCTGGCTGCCGATGGAAATCTCGCTCTCGACCTGCGCGCGATACGTCCCGAGGCCCGGTGGAACGCGCCGGTTGAACCGCGCGGCATCGGTGATAATGGTCTTGAGCCGCGCGGACTCATACGTCGCCGTATCGGTACGCGAGGCCGCGGCAGGGGTTTGCCCCTGCAATGCCTGCGCCGCAAAGAGGACGAGCGCCGCAATCATCGAGAGACGCGTCTCACGCGGGCGACGGTCAGCGGACCGCCGAGTAGCGCGCGCGGGCCGAAAGCTTCTTCGACTCGGGTGCGCCCTTGCCCTTGTAGATGGTCTCGCGCAGCCAGGCGAGTTCGCCGTCAACGAGCTCTTCGGCAATCTCCTTCTGCCACGCTTTGGCCCGGTCGTTCGCGCCGTTGTCCCACTGATAGTTGCGCGCCTTCAGCAACTCCTTGGTATCGAACGGCGCGTTGACCGCACGCATCAGCACCGTGGGGCGGCGACTGGTTTCGAGCAGATGGCGCATCGGGAGCGAGCCGTCGTCGGCGAACGGCGTTGCCAGCACGTGAATGGCGGCCAAACAGTCATCTTCCGCGCGGTGCGCGCGGAAGTAGAGGCCCGCGTGCTCCATCAGGAGCCACCCCAGTTTGACCGACCCCAGGCCGTGGGCCTCCCACGGGACGTCGTTGATGGAGCACGCCCAGTGCATATCGGCGAAGACGGGGAACCTGGCCTCGAGAAAGGGACGGTCGAACCGGGCGTTGTGCGCGAGCACCAGTTGCGCGCGCCCTACGAGGGTGCGCACGGCCGCGTCGTCGATGCGCTGACCGGCCACCATGTCATCGGTGATATGCGTGAGCCGCACGATCTCCTGCGGGATCGGAACTCCGGGGTCTTCGAGCGCGACGAACGGCGCGTCGACGTGCACAATGCGTCCGCTCCGCATGCCGAATGTGAACGGCACCCCGGCGAACTCGATGATGCGGTCTGTCGTCCAGTGCTTGCCGGTGGTCTCGACATCGACAAAGAGCCCGGTGCGCGTCTCTTCGCCGTCCTCGAGCGTGCCATAGGACGACTGCGGCTTGAACCGTCGCAGCACCTTGAACTCGCCGGTTTCGTCGAGTTGGTGGGCCAGCGCTTCATAATCGGGTCGGCTCATCGTGGCATCGGCAGAAGGACAACGCGGCGCACTAGAACGGCCGCTCGAGGCTGGCGCTCTGTGGCGTGAACAGCTCGGCGCCGTCATCGAGAATATGGAGATCGTCCTCGAGGCGTACGCCAAACTCTCCCGGAATGTAGATCCCGGGCTCGTCGCTGAAGGTCATATGCGGCTGCAGGGGAAGCAGGTTTCCCTTCACGAGATACGGCCACTCGTGCCCGTCCATGCCCATACCGTGCCCGACGCGATGACTGAAGTACTTGTACCCGGGCCCGTAACCGGCATCGACCACGACCTTTCGCGCCGCCGCGTCAACGTCGCCGCACGGCAGTCCGGGACGCGCGATCTTGAGCGCTGCCGTCTGCGCGCGATGCACGATCTCAAAGACATCCTTCATTTTCTGCGTGGGCTTTCCAAGCACGAACGTCCGGCTGATGTCGGAGCTGTACCCTTCCACGCGACAGCCGCCGTCGATCAGCAAGATCGATCCCTCGCGCACGACCTGCGGCGTCGCCGACCCGTGGGGAAGCGCCGAGTACTGCCCCACCTGCACACCGGCACCGCCGTCAAAACCAAGCCGCGCGTGCGCCCGGCTGACCAGCGCGGCAAAGTCGCCTTGCGTCATCCCCTCCTTGAGGGACTTCCACGCCGCTTCGTACGCCGCCAGCGTCACGTGCGCCGCCAGCCGCATCAGTTGGATCTCGTGCGCATCCTTCACCATGCGGCACCCCGCCGAAACCGGCGTGGCGCTGGCCAGCGTCATCTGCGGCAGCGCGTGAGCCGCGCCGTCGCTGAACTGCCACCGCACGGTCTCCTCAACACCCAGGACGCCCGTGGCGATGCCGCGATCGCGGAGTCCGCGCGCCACCAGCGCATACGGCGATTCGTCTTCTTCCCACGCCAGCACTTCAGTGCCGGCGCCGAGTGGCCCCAGGCGTGCCTGTTCGAGAGCCCGCTCCTCTTCGAACTTCGGCGTGACGAGAAATGCATTGCCCTTCACGGGGATGATCACCGCCAGCAACCGCTCGCTGATGCCCCACCGCATCCCTGTGAAGTAGTCCATCGAGGTGCCGCCTGTGAGCATCATGGCGTCGAGCGCGTTCGCGCGCATCAGTGAGCGCGCACGCTCGAGCCGTCCCCGTCGCTCGGCCACCGTGATCGGCGAAGCCTCGTGCCGCCGCGATTTGAGCGCGGCGATGGCCGGCGGGTCGTCGGCTGGTGACGGCACCATCGCGCCACTTCGCGACGGCATCAGGGCAGTAGTCGCTGCGGCGGTGGCGGACAGCCCCAGAAAGTCGCGGCGGGAAGTCAAAACGGGCTCCGGTGCGAAGGGATTCCGAAGAATCTCTCCTTTCGCGCCGCATCGCGGAAGACGCCAGCCAACCGTGCACAACCACGTATGCGCAACAGGGCAACGCTGCCGCGTTTTCGCACACAGAATTGCCTCACATGCTGTAGGTTGGGCGCCTATTTCTTTTTTCTCTGGCGCATCCCATGGTGATGGTGCGCTCACTACGGGGAGGTGATTCCGATGCCGTCAGTGCGCAGGAGACCAGGCAGAGCAACACGGTCTTCTACGACGCCCAGATCGACGACGCATCCGAGTTCCGATTCCGATCGACAACGACTCATCACGCGAGTGCTGACTGGCCTCGCACCCTATGTGCCGGAGGGCACACTCTCCGTCGAAGAATCGGGATTGATTGTGGTTGCTGTGGATGGCGTCCCCCTGGGCATTCAGGTGGAGGAAGCACCGCCGGTTGTACGGGTTCTGGGTACTGTGGTCTCTGATGTGCCGTTCAGCGAGGATCTCTGCGCGTGGCTCAACGAAGTCAACGCGAACCGTCTACGCATCGGTTATGCGTATTGGAGGGATAACGAGATCCGGTACGCCATCGAACAGATCGCTGCTCCGTTCCTTCTGGAGCACCTGCTCGATGCCCTCGCGGCAGCATCAGGCATGGTACCCGCGTTGACCCGAGAAGCTGCTCTCTGGTTTCCTGAGCCGGTCGTAGTTGGGTAAGACAACGGACACGTAGTGATGCGTACGGGGTGCCGGCTTGATCAACCGGCACCCCGTTAGTCTATCCATCCCGCCCGTGTGCGCAGCGTGCAATGCCCATCAGGCACCGCGGATCAGCGTGATGAACGCAGCAGCGCGCGCGTGGAGTCCGGGGACCCGTCGTTGGGAGCAGGGGTCACGCCAAGGATCCCGGCCAGCAGGCCGTACACGTGCACGTTTTGGAACGGGGGAACCACCATGCCCTGACGAAACGCGGGGCCAGAAGCCACGAACAACGCCCCCATCGACGGCAGCAGATTGTCGAACCCGTGCGTGCCACCCGCGGGCAGCCCGGCGCGCGCCGCGGCGCGCGTCGTCATCGTCCATCCTTCGTCGGCGATGGTCACCAGCGGCGTGATGCGCGGGTTGTTGTTGAAGTGCAGGCGAGCCGGCACCTCGCCCTTGCGGTACACCTGCATATGCGGATGCGCGCCCTTGAGCTTGGCGTACGCCTCCGCCACATAGTCCGCCGTGGGTGCGAGCGCGCCAACCGGCGACAGATCCACGATCTGCACACGCGACAGATCGATATAGTCGTCATAGTAGATCACGCGATCCGCCGAGATGGGCGTCATCCCGTGATCGGAGACGACGACCAGATTGACGTGGTCCGTCAGGCCGCGCGCCGCGAGACCGTCGATGAGCGCGCCAACCATCGCATCCACCTTCGCGATGGCGCTGTCGATGGATGCTGCGGCCGGGCCGTACCGATGGCCGGCATCATCGACGTCACTGAAGTAGGTCGAGACAAAGTCAGGACCGGTCCCGGCCGGCATGGCCAGCCAGTCGAGCACCGTCTCCACTCGCGTCGTATTTGGCACGCGCCCGTCATAGACGCGATACCACGTCGGCAGGTGTCCGCCAATCCTGATGTCGGAGCCCACCCAGAAGAACGACGCCGCCTTCTTCCCTTGTCGTTCCACCGTCGTCCAGAGCGGTTCGCCACCCCACCAACGCGGGTCGTGCGTCACCGCCGTATCGATCAGCGTGAACCGTCGGCCAATCGACGCATCGTACATCGCGTTCGCGATGATGCCGTGATGCTCGGGGTAGAGCCCCGTGACGATCGTGTAGTGATTGGGAAAGGTCTTCGACGGAAAGGCGGGCACCATACGTTCGGCGCGAACACCGCCGGCTGCGAGCGCACGCAGCCGACGTGCCACCGGCCGTTCGATGTAGTCCGCCCGAAAGCCGTCGAGCGAGACAAGCAACACCTTGTGTGCCGGCGACGAGGGACTGGCACCGCGCGACGCGACTGGCGTCGATGCAAACGGCGCGCGCGTACAGGCCGCCATCAGGACAACTGCAACTATGGAAAGCAACCGCATGATCGGGTGACAGCTCACGGTAAATGAATCGCCGGGGAGACGGGTCACGAAAGCTATGCGGTCTCTGGGTCAGGTGATACCGTCGTGCGCCCTCGAGTTCTGCCGACGCCCTGTGGCCGCAACGCCCAGAGGAACGCTAGGTTGTTCCCATGCCAACACTGACCCCCGGACATTTTGCCAGCCCCGACGGCCTGACCCGCTGCTTCTGGTGCGCCGCCGACCCGCTCTACGTGCACTATCACGACACCGAGTGGGGCTTTCCGGTGCGCGATGATCCGCGCCTCTTCGAAAAGATCACGCTCGAGGGCTTTCAAAGTGGGCTGAGTTGGCTCACGATCCTGCGCAAGCGGGAGAACTTCCGTGCGGCCTTCGACCAGTTCGACATTGAGAAAGTCGCCCGCTACACCCCGCGCACGGTGGAGCGGCTGCTGACGAACGCGGGCATCGTGCGGCACCGCGGCAAGATCGAGAGCACCATCAACAACGCGCGCCGCTGCGCCGACCTTGTGGACCGCGAAGGCTCACTCGCGCATTTCGTCTGGCGTTTCGAGCCCGAACCGGCATCGCGTCCGAAGCGGCTTACCTGGGATATCCTGCGCACGATGGCCACCACCCCGGAATCCACCGCGCTCTCCAAGGAACTGAAGCAGCGCGGATGGACCTTTGTGGGCCCCACCACGATGTACGCCTTCATGCAGGCGATGGGACTGGTGAACGACCACCTGCACGGGTGCGATGTCCGCGCGCACGCCGAGGCGGCGCGCGCAGGCCACAGCGACTAAGCGGTCGTCTACGCCTGGTCGCGCCGGACGCGCACCTTCTTCCCCTTGATGGTGCTCGCCGACAGCTTGGCGATGATATACCCGGCCTTGTCCTCCGGCACCTCGACGATCGAGTGCCGATCGCCAATCTGCACGGCGCCAATCTGCGCGATGGGAATGTTGGCCTCGCCGGCAATGGCGCCGACAATGTCGCCCGGGCGGATCTTCAGCTTGCGCCCAGCGCCGATATACAACCGGGCCACAGCGGCACCACCCACCTTGCCGGCGTGCTCCCGGCGTGACTGACGCGCCGGACGCGGGGTGTGCGCGTCCCGGTCCCCGCCGCGGGGCACGACGCTGGGAATCTCCACCGGCTCCTGATCGCTCTCGCTCTTGCGGGCCACCATCCGAATGGCCGCTGCCGCAATGTCCATCACGTCGTGCTCCTCCGCGAGCTGCTCAACGATGGGACGATACCGGTCAACATCCTCGTTGGTCAGGATCGCGACGACCTGATCGCGCAGTTGCTCCAACTTGCGGGTGCGCAGGTCGGCGACCGACGGCACCGTGCCAATCTCGATCTTCTGCCCCGTGGCCGCTTCGATGCTGCGCAAAATCCGGTGCTCACGCGGCTCGGCCAGCGTGATGGCCACCCCCTCGCGCCCCGCACGGCCGGTGCGGCCGATGCGATGCGTGTAGCTCTCCGACTCCCACGGCACGTCAAAGTTCACCACGTGCGTCACGTGCTTCACGTCGAGGCCGCGCGCCGCCACGTCCGTGGCAATCAGCAGATCGCTCCCCCGCGACCGAAAGCGCTTCATCACGCGGTCGCGCTGATCCTGGCTCAATCCGCCGTGCAGCGCCTCGGCGCGATACCCGTGTGCAACCAGCGTTTCGGTGAGCTGATCCACCTCCGTGCGCGTCCGGCAGAAGACCATCGCGCTTTCCGGCGCTTCGACATCCAGCACGCGGGCGAGTGCTGCCATCTTGTGCGCTCGCGGCACGAGGTACGCCACTTGGCGCACCTTGGCCGTCTCGCCGGGCGCCGTCGCCGGACGCTCGATGCGGATGACCACGGGATCCTTGAGATGCGCCTTGGCGATCGCCGTGATCCGCGCCGGAATCGTCGCGCTGAAGAGCGCCGTTTGCCGGGTCGCCGGCAGTTCGCTCAGAATCGCCTCGAGGTCCTCGGCGAACCCCATATCGAGCATCTCATCCGCCTCATCGAGCACGACCGTCTTCACGTGATCGAGATGCAGCGTCTTCCGGCGGATATGATCGAGCGCGCGCCCCGGTGTGGCGATCACCACATCGACCCCGCGCTTGAGCGAGCGAATCTGCTGCTCCATCGACGCGCCGCCGTACAGCGAGATCACCGCCGCCCCAAACGGACGACCGTAGCGATGGACGGCCTCGGCCACCTGCATCGCGAGTTCGCGCGTGGGAACCAGCACCAGCGCCGCCAGCCGCGCGCGCGGCGCGGCGGTGGGATCGATGCGATGCAGCAAGGGGAGGGCAAACGCGGCGGTCTTGCCGGTGCCGGTCGCCGCCATCGCCAACACGTCCTTGCCTTCCAGCAGGACGGGAATCGTGGCGCGCTGCACCGGGGTTGGTTCTTCATAGCCGAGCGCGGTCAGCGCATCGAGCAGTCGCGGGTCGAGGCCGAGCGCGGCAAAGCCCGCCTCCGGGGTACTGCTCGTCGTCTTCTTGGTCATAGTGAAAGCTAGTCACCTCGGGGCACGGCTCCTAATGCCCCGAGGTACCCGCCATCACGCCGACGTCCACTGCATCCGGCGACACGCCGGACTCTGACGCCCCTTATTTGCCGCCGAGCAGGTAGTAACTCACGCCCACCGAGACACGCGACCCCGTCGCTTCAACCCGTGACGTGCTGTAACCGTGGGTGTCATTGAACTTGCCAAAGGTCCAGAGCACCCCGCCGTCGATCGCGAGCTTGGAGGTCAGCATGAACTGGCCAGTCAGGCCGGCCGTCGGGTTCATCCCGCTGAAGTCGAAGTCGCCTGAGGTGCCATTGTAGAACCGCGAGCTGGTGGTGCGCCCCGTGAGGCCGGCCGTCAGGTAGGTCTTCGCCGGGCCGAGGCCAATGAATGACATGCGCCCCAACAAGTCCCACTGCCCGAGTTCGGTATCACCCGCCGACGCGCCCAGTGTGTTCTTGTCGTAGTTCACCAGAATGCCCAGGGAACTCCCAAGCATCAGTCCGGCGTGCACGCCAAACCCGGAGCCAAAGTCCAGGTTGTCGGCGGCGTCCCGGTAGGTCAGCGATGCACCGGTGGCCTGCGCACCGACGAAGAGCCCCGTTTGCGCGCGAGCGGGAAGGGCCGCGCACCATGTCAGTGCGACGAGGAGAAGTGTCTTTTTCATAGGTCCTCCGAATGGATTCCAGGGAAACCGTACGGCGTCCAGTTGTTGTAACCCTTACCCCGCCCGATCGATCCCGACCACGACCCACGTGTGCCCTGTGGCGATGTACGGCGCCACGCGCTCTGGGGTCATCCCGAAAATGCCGACCGGAACGGCGGCTGTCTCACAGGCGCGTTCGATGATCCGCACGGCGTCGTGAAAAGCCGGCGCCTCGAACTGCTCTGGAATCCCCAGACTCCTGGTCAGATCGTACGGACCAATCAGCACCCACTCGATACCCGGCACCGCGACAATCGCGGTGATGTGTTCCACCGCGGCGGCGCTTTCCGCCTGCACCACGACACGCGCTGCTGGCCACGCCGAGTCGCGCACCACGCGCACGCTCTCGGCTGCCTGCTCCGCCGTGTCGACATTGGGAACGATGATTCCCGCCGCACCGTGCGCGAGCGCGTGTGTGATGAGCGCTTCGTCCAACGCACGCACGCGGGCGTAGGCCGGCAGGCGGCCGCGTATCCCGCGCAGCATCGCCGCCATCTCGTCGAGCCCAACACTGGCATGCTCGCCGTCGAGCATCAGCCAGTCGAGCGGCGACGAACACAGGCGATCCAGGATCGCCTGGTCGGTGCTGCGCACGAGCGTCGCGGTCCGTACGGTCATCAGGCGACGCGCTTCACGCGGCGGGTGTCGTGGAGCGACTGCCCCAGTTGCTCGCCACCGCACCGGCCAGCAGGATGCCTGCAACCAGCCCCAACATCCAGAAGTTCAGGCTCTCGCCAATCAGCGCGCGCAGCCATCCACCGGCCAGCATCTTCACGCCGACGAGGGCAAGGATCAGCGACAGCGACACCTTGAGGTACTTGAACCGTTCGATCAACCCCGCCAGTCCGAAGTACAGCGAACGCAAGCACAGGATGGCGAAGACATTCGACGTGAAGACGAGGAACGGATCGGCGGTGATGGCAAAGATCGCCGGGATGCTGTCGACCGCGAAGATCAGATCGGTGGTCTCCACCAGCACCAACGCCACCGCCAACGGGGTCAGCCAACGACGCCCGTTGATCATCACGGTGAAATGGGATCCGTGAAACTCGTCGGTAATCGGGAAGTACTTGCGCAGCTGCCGCATTACCCACGTTTCGCCCGGCGCATCCTCTTCCGTCGTGGTGAAGAGCATCCGCACGCCAGTGTACACCAGGAACGCGCCGAAGACGTAGAGGACCCAGTGATAGCGCGCGACCAGCGCCGCGCCGACGCCAATCATCGCACCACGCATCACCAGCGCACCGAGAATGCCCCAGAAGAGCACGCGGTGCTGCAGGTGCACGGGAATCCGCAGGTGGGCAAAGATCAACGCGATCACGAACACGTTGTCCATGCTCAACGACAGTTCGATCACATAGCCGGTGAGAAATTTCACCGCGGCCAATCGGCCGTCGTTGACCTGCTTGTCCACCGCGTCGACGTGATTGCCCAACCCAAGCCAGTGGTTGTGGTAACTCACCCACACCACCGCGGTGAAGACCAGCGCCAACGCCATCACGCCGCCCGTGAAGAGCAACGCCTCTTTCATCGAGGGCGCGTGCGCCTTCTTGTTGAACACGCCGAGATCGAGCGCCAGCAGGATGACGACAAACGTGATGAACCCGCTCCACGCCCATATCATCAGAACGCACCTTGCATGCTACTGCTCCCTGCCAGCATCAGGCCCCCGACACGGACTTCGCCGCGTCAATCCATTGTTTCCACTCGGCACTCGCGTCGCCGACCGTCACTTTCTGCTGCCATCGAACCAGCGGCATCACGAGCAGCATAGGCTCCTCGGCCAGCTTTTCAATCCACCGCGCATCATCGAGACGGGCGACCCCCAAGCCGAGTTCGGCGTAGCGGCGGCTCGACTTATCGATCAAACGCGTGACCCCGAACTTCTGCACCCACTTCTGCAACTCGCCCTTGCTGGCGGCCCGTTCCTTGAGTTCCACAAAGTGCACTCGAATGCGCCGCTCGGCGAAGAAGCGCTGTGCCGCTCGTGTCTCTTTGGACTTCGCAGTGCCGAAGATCTGGACTTCCATGGCTCCCTGAGTACAGGAACTGACAGGGTCAGGTTCTTGGGGCCTGATCGTCGAATGTCTCTATTATAGTTGTAGACACTTCTCGCTCCTACAGCGAAGCACCTGCGGCTTGCACCACATCGGCGACTTCACCCCTCATGCCTGAGCTGACCTCTTCGTATCGCCCCGCGTGGTGGCTCCCCGGCGCACACCTTCCCACGATCTGGGGAAAGAAGGGGCGCAAGCAGGCTCCGGTTCACGACCGATTGGAACGCTGGATCACCCCCGACGGTGATCATCTGTCGATCGCTCGTGCCGGCAGCATCCAACCGGGGCGACCACACCTGCTTGTGCTTCACGGCCTTGAAGGGACCGTTGCGTCGAATTACGCCCAGGGTTTAATGGCGCAGGCCAGGTCGCGTGGATGGTCAGCCGACTTGATGCTCTTTCGCGGGTGCGACGGGGAGATCAACCAGGCACGCCGTCTATACCACTCCGGTGAGACCACAGACCTCGACTTCGTCGTACAGACGCTTGTCGCGTCGAACCCAACGATTGACCTCCGACTCGTTGGGGTCTCGCTCGGCGGCAATGTTCTGATGAAGTGGCTGGGGGAGTCATCAGAATCGCTTGTTTCCAACGTTCGACGTGCCGCTGGAGTTTCCGTACCCTACGACCTGGCGGCCGGCAGCCGGTACCTCGAGTGTACGATGGGACAGAAGTACGTCGATCACTTCATGGCGTCCCTCAAATCAAAGACCCGCGCTAAACGCGCTGCCTATCCTGACCTCTGTGACTGGAACACGATGGAGGCGGCCAAAACATTCTGGGATTTTGATGACTGCGTGACCGGTCCCGTGCACGGTTTTTCAGGCGCGGCTGACTATTACACCAGGTCGTCCTCAATCCGTTTCCTTGCATCCATTCGGCGCCCGGTGCTGCTCTTTAGCGCCTACGACGATCCCTTCCTGCCACCACATGTCCTTGATGATGTTCGTAAGTTGTCTTACGACAACGAGTTCTTGAACGTCGAGTTCTCCAAGCGCGGCGGACACGTGGGCTGGGTAGAAGGCCTTCCGTGGGCACCGAGGTACCATATGGAAGAACGTGTGATAGAGTGGCTCAATAATGAGTAATATTAACTGCGGTTTTTAACATCTCAGCGTTGAGTTTAATTACCGTTTTCACGCTGACTTATGGTTTCTTCCACGGCTCAGGACGGACGAGCAGTTCTGCTACTGTCACGAGCGTGGCTCCTGCCCAGGCGCTGGGAACGCTGCGGATAAACGTTACCATTCCATCCTTCGGTGCGCGCACGTCAGCGATCTTGCGACCCCAGTAGTCTGACGTGAAGCCGATTGCCTGGCCTGCCTTCACGCGCGCCCCGCGGTCCACAACGGCGCTCCAGAACACGTTACTGTCGGCGCGCACCCGAGCGTCATCGCCCAGCCATGTCACCCGCAAAGGCGCCGGCTTGGCCCGCTGAAGCATACCAAGCTGCCCGAGGACCCCCAGGATCCCGTCCTCGAGCAAACGAATATCAGAAACATCTGTTCTGGCCCAACGCCCTGCCGCTGCAACAATGGCCACCTTCCCGAGCGACAGCGCGTAGCCGCTGGCGCTGCGCGTGCTGGCCGGGTTCTTCACGTCCAGATTTCGGACGATGATGTGATCAAGCCCCATGGCGCGGCACAGCTCGAGCGCCACGCTGTCCTGCGCAGCATTCCCGGTTCTGGTCCAGTACGAGTACGGACGCAGGTTTTCGTCGATATCCCCGTTGTGCAGGTCAATCACGACATCCGCCTTGGCAATCACATCCCGAGCGATCACGTCGAGGACGCGCTCGGTTTGCGTCCCGGTCGCCTTGCCCGGGTAGTTGCCGTTCATCGACTTCTCGTCCACGGGATTCATATGAACGCGCATCCGTTCAAATGAGGCCCGGTTGATTAGCGGCACCACAATCACCGTCCCGCTGAGTTTGGCCGCATCGATTCGCGGAATCACCGCCTGCGCCGCGAGAATGCTCGCGTATTCTGTACCGTGCGCCCCGCTCAAAACCGCCACGGTGCGTCCGGACTTGGCGCCGTGGATGGTGGCCACCGGCACCCACGTCGCCGAATCGCTACCGGCCGCAATCTCGAGACGCGTGTATGTCACGCCGGGTGATTGCGCAGGGAGCGCGACTGCCAGCAACAGGGCGAGGAGGAGCGCACGCATAGGAGTCTCTCTCAGAAGGAAGAAGGCGCGCCGTGTTGCCGCTCCAAGCGGCCGGTCCGCGCAGCACACCCTCAAGATTGGCGTCGCACGCGCACTCCGTGCAACATTCCCTGCTGAGTTTGCGTTGTCCGCCTATACCGAAAACCGAGGAGCCCCCCCATGCGTTCACGTGCGCTCATCGCGCTCGCCGCCTTTGCTGCGGCCTGCTCGCACGAACCGGCCAACCAGTCCGCCAGCACCGCCAACGTCGACCCGCATAGCGGGCACGTGATGGAAGTATCCGGCGCGGCGGTGGCTGACCCGATGTCCACCACACAGGGGACAGCTGGCATCCCGGCCGGCGCCGCAGATGCCGCGGCCCGCCTCGCCGCGTCGCCCCGCCACGGCGAGTGGGTGAAGGTGGCCTGGACTCCGGGCTCCGCCGACTCCCTGATGGCGTGGATCGTGTACCCGGAAAAGAAGATCAAGGCGCCGGTTGTCGTGGTGATCCACGAGATCTTCGGCCTGTCCACCTGGGTTCGCGGTGTCACCGACCAACTCGCCGCTGATGGCTTCATTGCCATCGCCCCCGATCTCCTCTCACGCGTGCGTGGCGGTCCGTCGGCCGACGAACTCCCCAGCGACAGCGCGCGCAAGCTGATTCAGGGGGTCAACGTGGCGGAGATGAACCGTGGCGTCGCCGCCGTCGCCAACTATGGCATGGCGCTTCCCGCCGCCAGCAAGAAGTACGGCGTGGTCGGCTATTGCTGGGGCGGCTCCGCCACGTTCAATCACGCGGTCTTCAACCAGAAGGGGCTCGGGGCAGCCGTTGTCTATTACGGCACCTCAGCCGCGCGCGACTCGATGCCCAAGATTCAGGCCCCAGTGCTCGGCTTGTACGGCGGCAACGATGCGCGCGTCAACGCAACCATCGGCTGGGCCGACAGCACGATGAAGACGCTCAACAAGAGCTACACCTTCAGCATCTTCGAGGGCGCGGGACACGGCTTCCTGCGTGCGCAGGATCAGCCGCTCAACCTGGAGGCCGCCAAGAAGGCGTGGCCCCAGACGCTGGCCTTCTTCCGAGATAACCTCAAATAGCCGCGCCATCCCCCGCGGAAATCACCAACACGCCGGATTTCCGCGGGGGCGGGTGCTTGCACGCCCGCAGCGCGCACGCCCGCAGCGCGCACGCCCGCAGCGCGCACGCCCGCAGCGCGCACGCCCGCAGCGCGCACGCCCGCAGCGCGCACGCCCGCAGCACACAGCGCGCGCTTAGGCGGCGGGACCTTCCGTGAACCGTTCCCGCTCGGCCATGGCGTAGATCTGCAGCCACTCCGGCCAGTTGCCGGACAGGTCAAAGAAGTCGTCGAAGTAGACCAGGCCGCGCCCCTCGAGTTCGGCGATCACCTGCGCGAGCCCCTGCGCATCGAACACCGGCCCGACGGCAATCAGGTCGCCCTCCACGCGGAACTCCTCATCGGTCAGGTGCAGAGCCGTGTCGAAATCGGCACGCGCCAGGGCATACTGCTCGAAAGCGCGCTTGCGAATGAGTAGCGTGGGCGCGGCGTGCGAAAGCTGAAGAGGCATAACGGGATGCGCTGGAAGTGGAGACCAGGAGGCAAGGCGCCTTATCGCGCCTTCAGGCGCATCTTGGCGCCTTGCGGCACGAGTAGTTGATAGCGGGTTGTACCGGTGAGGGCAACTTCGCCTCGCCCTCATCCGTGCTATACTGTCCTTTCATCCCATGCACACCGAGTCCCAGTTCGACGTCATCGTGATCGGCGGCGGACACGCCGGCGCCGAGGCAGCTGTTGCCGCCTCGCGGCTGGGGTGCCGCGTGGCGCTGGTGACGAGCGCCCTCGAGACCATTGGGCAGATGTCGTGCAATCCCGCCATTGGCGGGGTGGCCAAGGGAACCGTCGTGCGGGAGGTCGACGCGTTGGGCGGCGTAATGGGGCGCGCCACCGACCTCGCCACCATCCAGTTCCGCATGTTGAACCGAGGCAAGGGTCCCGCCGTCTGGGCGCCGCGCGCGCAGGCGGATCGCGGGCTCTACCGGCGCGCGGTGCGCACCGGCGTTGAAGCGCACGCGGGCGTGGTGCTGGTGCAGGGTACCGTGGCGCGACTTCTTATGGAACACGGCCGCGTGATCGGCGTGGAGACCCTCGACCGCCGCGCGCTGGGCGCCCGCGCGGTCGTGGTGACCACCGGCACATTCGGGCGCGGCAAGATCCACATCGGCACCACCACGCAACTTGCCGGCGGCCGCGCAGGAGAGGCCGCCACGACGCACCTCGCAGAGCAACTCGCCGACGTGGGACTCGAGGTGCGACGCTTCAAGACCGGAACGCCACCGCGCATCGACGGCCGCAGCGTCGACTATGCCCGATGCGAACCGCAGCGGAGTGAGCTCGCTGACTTCAGCTATCGCTGGTCACACTTTCTCGCGCCGGCCGCCAGCGAAACGCTTCCCCAGATGCCGTGCTTCATTACGTACGCCGGGACCGAGGTGAAGGCGCTCGTCAGCGACTCGATTGCGCTGTCGGCGATGTACGGTGGATCCATCGACTCGCGCGGGCCGCGTTACTGCCCAAGCATCGAAGACAAGATCGTGCGCTTCCCTGATGCGGAGCGTCATCAGCTTTTTCTCGAGCCCGAAGGGCTCGACACGCACGAACTGTACGTCAACGGACTCTCCACGTCGCTTCCGGCTGAGGTACAGCTCGCGATGCTTCGTGCGGTGCCCGGGCTCGAGCGCGCGCATATGACGCGCGCCGGCTATGCCATCGAGTACGACTACTACCCGCCCACGCAACTCGAGCCAACGTTGGCGGTACGCCAGATCACCGGCCTGTATCTCGCGGGGCAGATCAACGGGACGACGGGCTACGAAGAGGCCGCAGGGCAGGGACTCCTGGCGGGACTCAATGCGGCGCTCGCCGCCACGGATCGCGCCCCCTGCATTCTGAGCCGCGACACGTCGTACATCGCCGTCCTCATCGACGACATCGTGGCGCGCGGCGTGGATGAGCCGTATCGGCTCTTCACTTCGCGGTCGGAGTTCCGGCTCACCGTGCGGCAGGACAACGCGCTCCGTCGTCTGGCGCCCACGGCCATCGCACTCGGTCTCTACACCGACGACGAGCGCCGCGTCGTCGAGGCGCGGCTCAACGCCGAGGATCGCGCGGCACAGCTGGCGGCCTCCACGAGCGTGCGTCCCGAGCAGGTTCGCGCCCTGCTGAACTCGGCTCAGTCCGCCGAGATTCCCCACGCCATGCGGATCGCGGAACTGACGCGGCGTCAGGAGCTTTCGCTGGCGGCACTCTTCGCCGCCGCGGACGTGGCCGACGCGCCCTCAGGCGAAGCCATCATCACCGCCGAACTGGAGATCAAGTACTCAGGGTACTTCGCCCGGGAACGCGAAGCGGCCGCGCGACTGCAGCGAATGGGCGACTTTGCGTTGGACACGGAGCTCCCGTACGCGTCGATGAAGTCGCTGTCCACTGAGGCGCGGCAGAAACTGGCTCAGCGACGCCCCGCCACGCTGGCACTCGCCGCACGCATTCCAGGCGTCAGCCCCGCCGACCTCCAGAATCTGGTGCTCGAGGTCGAGCGCTGGCGTCGGGCTCGCGCGCGTCCCGCCTCTTCGGTGTCCTGAGCTGCCGATGACGCCTGGGACGCCCGTCCGACGCGCTCCGCAGATGGCGCACCTGTGGCCGGCGCGAGTGGGGGCGTTTGTGCTCGTCATCCTGGGGTTCGTGCCGTGGGCTGCCTGGCTGCCCGTGGGTCTTGAGATGCCTGGGCTGGCCGCACAACTGCGCGACTGGACCTCCGGTGCACTGCTCACGGCCGGAATCGCCGGCTTGGCATGGCTCACCTCGCGACGCGGGCATTGGCCTACCACGCAGGCCGCTCTGACCGCGCACGCGACGGACCGTGTACCGGCACGCGAGGCCCGGGCTCGCTATTTAGTAGCATTTGGCTCCTTAATACTCTACGCCTGGGTCGCCACGGCGGTATTCTCCCGACGTCCGCTCTTGATCGATGAGTTGGCGCAACTGTGGCAGGCACAGCGCTTCGCTGAGGGGCGCCTGTGGCTGCCGATGCCGGCACACCGGGAGTTCTTCTCCTTCCTGCATCTCGTGGACGTGAGCGATCGCGTCTACGCCCAGTTCCCGCCCGGCGGCCCCTTCATGCTCTGGCTTGGCGTGGCCGTCGGCGCAGCCTGGCTCGTGGGGCCGGTCTGCGGGGCCGTCAGTGTCTGGCTCTTTGCGCGCCTGGCTCGCGCGGCGGAACCAACAGCCAGCAGCCGTTGGGTGCTGGGCGCCACGCTGCTTTTTGCGCTCACGCCGTTCGGTGTCTTCATGTTCGGCTCGTACATGAACCATGTGACGGCGCTGCTGTGGATCTTGGTCGCCGTCACCTCGCTCGCCGCACTGACGAGCGACGCGGAGCCGGCGTGCCTCCCGCGGAGGAATGCCCTGCGTGCGCTGGTGCTTGGTCTCGCACTGGTACTTGCCGCGACCATTCGGCCGCTCGATGCCTTTGCCTTCGCGCTTCCGGCAGCCATCTGGCTTGTGGCGCGCGCCGGACGTTCGCCGCAGCGTTGGATGGAGAATGTGATCGCTGGCATTGGGGTCGTTATTCCGTTTGCCGCGATGATGTACGTCAATCAGCAGACCACCGGCCACCCGCTGCGCTTTGGCTACGAAGTGCTGTGGGGCGCCTCGCACGGGCTGGGCTTTCACGCCGCCCCGTGGGGAGAACCCCACACGCCGCTGCGCGGATTCGCACTCGCCTCGCTCTACCAGTGGCGCTTGCAGAGCTATCTGTTTGAGACGCCGTTTCCGTCGCTGCTGCTTCCGCTCGCCGGCCTTGGGCTGGCGCAGCGCGTGAGCGCGCTGGATCGCTATCTGCTGGCCTCGAGCGGATTGGTCATCCTCTTCTATCTGCTCTACTGGCACGACGGCTTCTACCTCGGCCCGCGATTCGTTGTCGCCCTGCTCCCTGCGCTTGTGCTCTGGAGCGCGCGCGTTCCGCGGCTGGTTCGCGATCGCGTGGCGTCTCCCCACGTACAGCGCGCGGTGCGCGCCGCACTGGCCTTCGGCATCGTCGGCGCCATCGTTTTCAATCTGCCGGTCCGCATCGCCACCTACCGAGCTGGCCTTACGTCGATGCGCGTGGACTATGCGCGTACCGCCGAGACGGCTGGTGTAACCAATGCGCTGGTCTTTGTGCGCGAGAGCTGGGGAGCGCAGCTGGTGGCCCGCCTGTGGGCGCTCGGTGTTCCCCGCTCGATGACGGAGCTGGTGTACCGTGGCACGGACACGTGTCATCTGGAGGAGGAGGTTACGCGGCTCGAGCGCGCCGGATTGCGCGACGCAGCCGCGGTGGCACCACTCCATGCGTTGCTCGCACAGGATTCGGCGTTCGTCGTCAAGAGTACGATGACGCCTGATCCGACGGAGCGTGTGCGCCCTGGGGCGGAGTATTCGCGAACCTGCCTGCAGCGCATTACGGAAGACCGCGCCGGCTTCCTGCACTACGCGCCGCTGCGTCTGGTGACCACCGGGGGCAACATCTACGCGCGCGACCTGCACGCCCGCGACTCGCTGCTGCTCGCTGAGCATCCGGACCGCCCCGTGTATCTGCTTACGCGCGCCGGAACGCGCGTCGATGATCGGCTTGTTTTTCTTCCGCTGCGTCGCGACTCATTGGCCGCGGCCTGGCGCAGCGACCGCTAATCCCTGTTGCCCACCGGTTGGCAGGGCGCGGCGGGGCGCGGCGGGGCGCGGCGGGGCGCGGCGGGGCGCGGCAGGGCGCGGCAGGGCGCGGCAGGGCGCGGCAGGGCGCGGCAGGGCGCGGCGGGGTGCGGCGGGGTGCGGCGTAGGCGAGCGGGGGCGAGGGCCGGGAGGCGCCGCGCACCACACCGCGGAACTACTCACAGTCCCGCGTGTGCAAGATCTGGGGGTTCACGCGTCCTGTTATATGGATCCCCGAGCGCCGCGGAGGCGCTTAAATAGTACCTATATGCTACTAATTATTCCCGATAAACGCGTCGGAGGACTCATGAAGGGGCTGCAAATTTCCCGTCTGCTGTACGCCGCCATTGCCCTGGCTGCTTGGCCCGGTGTGAGCCGAGCGCAGCAGACTTCTGGTGCAGTGCCGCAGGTGCTGACCGTGGGGCGTGGAGAGGTTGAGGTAAAGCCGGATCGTGCCAGACTGGAGGTTGGCGTCGAAACCCGCGCATCGTCCGCCGCCGCCGCCGCCGCCGAAAACAGTCGCCGCCAGCGTGGGGTGCTCGATACGCTGCAGCGTATGGGCATCCTTCCCGATCAGATTCAGACCGCCAACCTCCAGGTGACCCCAGAGATGGTATACCCTGGCCAGGGACAGCCACCTAGGGTCTCAGGATATGTCGCGCGCAACTCGGTTCGCGTGGAGGTACTGAAACTGGAGCAGACCGGAAGTCTCGTGGATGCTGCCCTCGCCAAGGGCGCCACGGGTGTGATGGGGGTGAACTTCTATTCTTCCAAGCACGCCGAAGCACGACGCGAGGCGCTGGCCAGAGCCGTAGTGGCCGCTCGGCTCGACGCCGAAGCGATGGCAAAGGCGGCGGGATACCAGCTCGGGCTCCTGCTCGAAATCTCAAGCGGCGGCCCATCGGACGGTCCCATAATGCTCGCAATGGCGACGTCCCCTCGGATGGCTGCGATGGCGGACCAGACACCGGTGAATCCTGGCGAGATCAAGGTGAGCGAGAGCGTCACGGTGCGCTGGGCGATCAAGCAGTAGGATTCCGTGTGGATTGTTCCACGTGGAACAATTGTGCTAGCAATTGTCGGAACGGGAGGCCAATATTCGGCCTCCCGTTCTCTTTGCACCCCATCGGAGTTGTCGGATTTTGGCTCGAATTATTGCCATTGCGAATCAGAAGGGCGGCGTTGGAAAGACAACGACCGCTGTGAACTTGGCTGCGAGTCTGGCGGCCGCCGAGCAACGCGTCTTGCTGGTGGACGGCGATCCCCAGGGCAACTGCACGAGTGGGATCGGCATCACGCGTGACGATATCCGGTATTCGACGTACGACGTGCTCCTGGATCCTGCGATGATCGGGCAGGCTGTTCTCTCGGAGATCCAGTTCCGCTTTCTCTCGGTGTTGCCGGCGACGCAGGATCTTGCGGCCGCCGAGGTTGAGCTGGTGGAGAAGGAGGACCGTGAGCTTTCGATGCGCCGCGCACTGGAACGGGTGGCCAGTGATTTTGACTTTGTGTTGATCGATTGCCCGCCGTCGCTCGGCCTGATCACCATCAACATGCTGGCCGCGGCGGACGCTGTTCTGATTCCTCTGCAGTGCGAGTACTACGCGCTCGAGGGGCTGAGTCAGCTGCTCAACACGGTGAATCTGGTGCAACGCGGCGTGAACCCGTCGCTGGGCATCGATGGGGTGGTGCTGACGATGTACGATGCGCGCCTTAATCTCTCGCGACAGGTGGCTGCCGATGCGCGGGAATACTTTGGATCGAAGGTCTTCCAGAGCGTCGTTCCGCGGAATGTTCGCTTGGCGGAAGCGCCGAGTTTTGGCAAGCCAATCATCCTGTATGACGTCGCTTCGGTTGGGGCACAGGCTTATATGGGCGTTGCCAAAGAGTTGATTGAGAAAACAACGGCTAATTCCGCTATATAGCCGCCTTTTTCGATACATAACACAGACATAATAACGCCACACATAGATCATTAATGCAAAATGGCTGATAAACCTCGCCTTGGACGTGGATTGGAAGCGCTTCTTTCCAGTCGCCCTGTTGCCAGATCCGACGCACCGCGCGCCGCAGGTGAGCGTGACGGTCTGCGCCGGCTGCCCATCGCACAGATTCGCCCAAACCCGATGCAGCCGCGCAAGGAATTTCGCGAGGAGGATCTGGCAGACCTCGAAGCGAGCCTGCGCGTCAATGGGTTAATCCAGCCGGTCAGTGTGCGCCCGTCGCCCACGGGCACGGGCTATGAGTTGATTGCCGGTGAACGCCGGTTCCGTGCAGCCCAGCGTCTGAACTGGAGCGAAATTCCCGCGATCGTTCGCGAGATTAACGACAAAGAACTGCTGACCCTGGCGCTTGTCGAAAATCTACAGCGCGCGGACCTCAACCCCATTGAAGAGGCCGAAGGGTATCAGCAGTTGATGTCGACGTATTCGCTGACGCAGCAGGAGACGGCGGAGATTGTCGGCAAGGATCGATCGACGATTGCCAATATGCTGCGTCTCCTTGGTCTGCCGGCGTCGGTGCGCCGGCAGGTGCGCGACGGGGCGATTTCGCTGGGGCATGCCCGCGCATTGCTCGCCCTTGGCGATGACATTCGCATCGCGGACCTGGCGAAGATCGTGGTCGCCGAGGGACTGAGTGTGCGTGAGGTAGAACAGCGGGTGCGCGAAACGACTGGCGGGCGGGCGCGTCCGAAGAAGAGTGCCGCAACCAAGGCGGGAAACCATCGTCCCGCCGAAGCACGGCAGATTGAAGAGCAGCTGCGGCGGAGATTCCAGACCGATGTGAAGCTCACGCTCACCGGCACGGCGCAAGGACAGATCAGCCTGTCGTTCTACAACAATGAAGATCTCTCGCGCTTGCTCGAGCTGCTGCTCGAGGGCGCCGAGCAGGGGCTCACGTGACCTCGCCGGACAAGGACCCGACCGGGCGTGAACACGGGAACGTGTTTGGGCGCGGCTGGGGAAACATGTTCATCCACGTGCAACGAGAGAGCGGCCTTGCGCACCGCACGCTCGTGCTGCGTCCCTGGCAGGTGCAGGCCCTTCGGCTCGTTGTCTCCCGGTGGTTTGCCGCCATCGTAACCATTGCCGTGTTGAGCTGGGGCTACTTCGCCGTGCAGACCTCGCGTATGCCGTTTCTCACGCGTCGTATTACACACCTTGAACAGGACGCCGCCAAGATCGACACCCTGCAGGCCACACTGGAACAGTTGCAGCGGCGTTATGATCAAGTGCAGCAGATGCTAAGTGCCGCCGCCAAGTCGACGTCGACCGCGGCCCCCGGACCGAGCGCTGGACCAGGTCGGACTGCCGACAAGCCGGCAGCGACCGCGCCGAGCGCACCCCCGGTGCAGGCGACTGGAAAATCACCGACCAAGACACCCTCCCCTTCGAACTGACGCACGACAGGAGACCCCCGTGGCACTGCTCAGAAAAGACGGCGACAAGGGAGACCCGCGCGGTGGCGCGACTGAAGCGGCCCTTTCGATTATCGCGGCCGGGATGCGCATCACCGGTGATATCGAAACGACGGGCACACTGAAGATCGATGGTCGGGTGGACGGCTCGGTGATCGGCGCGCGCCAGATGATGCTTGGGCGCAACGGCGCCATCAAAGGCAACGTGCACGCCGGCGAAGTGGTGATTGGCGGTCAGGTGGATGGTTCGATCGTCGCCGATGAGCGTCTTGAGTTGCAGGGGAGCGCCGTGGTCAACGGCGATATAGAAACCAAGTCGATCGTCGTGCTTGAAGGCGCGCGCATCAACGGCGCGGTTCGGATGCACGAGATTCGACTGGTCGGCGCTCAGGGCGTTGCCCAGGGTGGCGCTGATAGGCAGGCGAGCGGCGGTGCTTAGTTCGCCTGACGTGGCGGGCCAACAACGAGGCCACATTCGAGTTATCAACAGGAAGAAACACTGACAATCATATGTTTTCTTGTTCCTGTTAATCCTTTGTCAGTAAACACTTTATAAATGCTATTTTTGCGAAGACTGCTTGCTCCACTCCTTGTTTTCAACATCAGTGTTGGAATCTTCGGAGCGTGTGCCTCCCCCAAGGACGCTGGCAAGAGTGCGGCGGCGGCTTTCTCCGTTGCCCTGCTCACACCAGGCTCGATTTCCGATCAGTCCTGGAATGGCGGCGCGTACGATGGACTCCTGCGAATCCGCGATTCGCTGGGTGCCGACATCAGTCATATCCAAACCAAGACGCCGGCCGAGTTCGAGGAGAACTTCAGGCAGTACGGCGCCAAGGGGTACTCGTTGGTCTTCGGGCATGGCTTTGAGTTTCAGGACGCGGCCGCGCGCGTTGGGCCGTCTTTCCCAAACACCGTGTACGTCACGACCGGTGGCACACGCACCAGCGCGAATGTCTCGGCGATGTCTTTTGCCTTTGAGCAGCCGTCATTTCTGGCCGGCGTCGTGGCGGCAAGCGTGAGTCAATCAGGAATCATCGGTTGCATTGGGGGAACAGAGCTCCCGCCGGTCAAAGCAGGCTTCGCTTCCTTTGCGCAGGGCGTGCACTTCGTCAATCCGAACGCCAAGGTGGTCACCGCCTACATCGGCAACTGGGACGATGCCGGAGCGGGCAAGGAGCAGGCCCTCGCGCAGGTCGCGCGCGGCGTCGACGTGATCTATCAGAACGCGGATGCCGCGGGACTGGGAATCTTTCAGGCGGCGAAAGACTCCAAGCGCGTCTACGTGATTGGATCGAACTCCAACCAAAACGGCGTCGCGCCGAACGTGACACTGGGCTCGGTGGTCATCGATTTGCCGGCCGCATTCATGTCGATGGCGCGCGAAGTGAAGAGCGGCCAGTTCACGCCGCGCGTCCACGTGCTCGACACGCGCAGCGGTGTGATGAAATGGATCGTGAATCCCGCGCTGCGATCCGCGATTCCCACGCGGGCCCTGCAGGTGGTTGACTCACTGGAGCAGCATATGCGCGCCGGCACATTCACTCCACCCGCCGCCACGGGCACTCGATGACCTCCGCGACCGACCTGGCCCTGGCAGCCAACGACCTGCTTCGCTGCCGCGAGACACCGGACTATTCGCTCGCGCTGAACGGACTGCAGGTCGACAACCGATCGCCCGTGACACGCATTGCGGCGGCCGTCGACTGTTCGCAGCGCACCATTCAGGGCGCCATTGACGCGAACGCCAACCTGCTGGTGGTGCATCACGGCCTCTTCTGGGGCGGTCTGCAACCCCTGACCGGCGCGCATCTCGCGCGGGTTCGCGCGCTGCTCGATCACGACATCGCACTGTACGCGGCACACCTCCCGCTGGATACCCACGAGACACTGGGCAACTCGTACCTGCTCGCGCGCGCGCTGGACCTCGCGCCTGAAGGCGGTTTCGGGCGATACCAGTCCATTTTCTGCGGCGTGCAGGGCAGGGCAGACCTGCTCACCAGCGACCTCATCTCGGCCTGTCATCGCTTCGCCACGGCGCATGGCGGTCAGGCCATCGCATCGGCCGCTCCCCCCGAACGGCGAACGGCGCGTTGGGGCATCGTGACAGGCGCCGGCATCAACCCCGAGACGATGCGGGAAGCCGTGGAGCTCGGCATCGACACCATCATCACCGGCGAAGGCCCGCACTGGAGCGCGGTTGACGCCGAGGAGAAGGGATTGGTCATCGTCTATGCCGGGCACTACGCCACCGAGACGCTCGGCGTGCAGGCGTTGGCTGCCTGGATGGCGGCGCGGGTCGGCGTTCCGTGGAGCTTCGTGGCGGCCCCTACCGGGTTGTGAGCGACCACGCCCTCGTCCTGCGCGCGGTCAGCAAGCAGTTCGGCGCCGTCCGCGCGCTCGCTGGCGCTTCGCTCACCGTGCGACGCGGCACGCTGCACGCGGTGCTCGGAGAGAATGGGGCGGGGAAGACCACGCTCATGCGCATTGCGTTCGGCATGATGGCGCCGGATGAAGGGGAAGTGGAAATCGACGGACGGCCGGTGACGCTGTCCTCGAGCGCCGCCGCCATCGCCCTGGGACTCGGGATGGTGCACCAGCACTTCACGCTGGTCCCCGCGATGAGCGCCGCCGAAAACATCGCTCTGGGAGGACGCGGCCGGCTCGATCTCGGTGCCGTGGCCGAACAGGTGCGCGTTCTCTCCGCGCGCACCGGACTCGCCGTGGACCCGGACACGCGCGTGGATGCCTTGGGAGTCGGGGCGCAGCAACGCATCGAGATTTTGAAGGCGCTCCACGGCAACGCACGTACGCTCATCCTCGATGAACCGACAGCCGTGCTCACTCCGACCGAATCCGAAGAGCTCTTTGGGTGGCTGCGGCGCTTTGTGGCAGAGGGTGGAACTGCCGTGCTGGTCACGCACAAGTTGCAGGAAGCGCTGTCGGTGGCCGACGATGTGACGGTCTTGCGTCGCGGCGAACGTGTGCTGACCGCGCGCGCCGCGGAGATCGACATCGTCACGCTCGTGCGTGCACTCACCGGCGAAGACCGGGCGCCCGAGACACGCGTGCGGACGCCGCGCTCCCAGACCGTGGGCGCCGTGGTGGCCCAGCTGACGGACGTGAGCGTGCGTGACGCGCGCGGTGTGCTGCGTGTGCACCAGGCGAACGTCACGTGCCACGCGGGTGAGATCATTGGTGTCGCCGGTGTTGAGGGATCGGGAGTCCACGAACTGCTGCGCGTGCTGGCGGGCCGCCTTACCCCAACAGCGGGCACGGTATCGTTGCCAGACACCGTTGGATTCGTGCCGGAAGACCGGCTGCGCGACGCGGTGATCGAGGACTTCTCGCTCAGCGAGAACTTCGCGCTGCGTGGTGCAGCGGCGCGGCGCGGACGAATGCCCTGGCCCGAGCTCCGCGCGCACACCGCGCGCGCAATGGCAGCACATGATGTGCGCGCGCCATCCCCGGATGTGCGCGCCGGCACGTTGTCGGGAGGCAATCAACAGAAGTTCGTCGTGGGACGTGAGATGGAAAATCGTCCCGCGCTCGTGATCGCCGAAAATCCCGTCCGCGGACTCGACCTGCGCGCGACCGAGCATGTCCTGCGTGAACTCGCAGCGAGCGCGGCATCGGGAAGCGCCGTCGTGATCTTTTCCACCGACGTGGATGAGTTACTGCCGCTGGCCGACCGCATGCTCGTGACCTTTGCCGGTCAGGTGCGCGAAGTGCCTGTGGTGCGCGACGCGATCGCCCGCGCGCTGGTCGGAGCGGCATGAGGGCGCGGCTCCACTCCCGTTGGCTGGTGATGGGCGCCACGATCGCCGGCATATTCGCCGCCGTCATTGTGATCCTGTTGATCGGCGGCTACGACACGTCGCGTGCGCTCGCCGCGCTATGGGACGGCGCCTTTGGCAGTTCCTACGCCGTGCTCAGCGCCACGCTGGTGCGGGCCACGCCGCTGTTGTTTGTGGGGCTCGCCGTGGGCCTCGCGTTCCGCGCCGGTGTGCTCAACATCGGCGCCGAGGGGCAGTTGCTGGCGGGTGCCACGGCAGCCGTGGCGGTGGGACTGGCCGTGGGAGCGCTTCCACGCGTTCTCGCGCTGCCGCTCGCGCTGGGCGCAGGCGCGGCAGCGGGAGCCGCTTGGTCGGGCATCGCCGGCTGGTTGAAGCTCCGGTTCGGTGTGCTCGAAGTCATCAGCACGCTCATGCTGAACTTCATTGCGACGTATCTGGTGTCGTGGCTGGTGCGCGGTCCATTGCAGGAACCGACGCGCGTGTATCCCCAAACCATTGAGCTCTCGCCGGCCGTGCAGATGCCCTTGCTCCTCACCGGGCATCGTGTGCACCTGGGGTTGGTGCTGGCCATCGGGCTGGCCGGTTTCACGTGGTGGGTGCTGACCCAGACGGCGATTGGTTTCCGCGTGCGCGCGGTTGGCGCGGGTGCTGCAGCGGCGCGCAGCGCGGGCGGCATAGACCCGGCGCGTACGACGGCGTTGGTCTTTCTCGCGAGCGGAGCGCTGGCCGGACTCGGCGGGGCCAGCGAGGCCACGGGAGTCACGTTCGCACTCTACGAGGGGATTTCGCCGGGGTACGGTTACAGCGCCATTGCGGTAGCGCTCCTCGCGCGCCTGCATCCCCTGATGATCATTGTCTCGGCGCTGCTCTTTGGCGCACTCGAGGCGGGCGCCGCCGCCATGCAACGCGACGCTAACGTTCCGTCCGTGCTGGCCGCGGTCGTGGAAGCGATGATCGTACTCGGCGTACTGGCCTTCAATCACGCGCGTACGCGCGGGCGGCAGGCGTGAGCATCGACGCCGCGGAATTCATGCAGGCATCGGTGCGAACGGCGACCCCGTTGGCGCTGGCCGCCTATGGCGAACTGGTGGTGGAGCGCGCCGGCGTCATCAACCTTGGCCTCGAGGGCGCGATGATTGCGGGCGCCTTTGGCGCGCTGGTTGGCGCGAGTGCCGGTGGCATCGGGGCGGGGTTTGCGATGGCCGTCGTGGCGGGCTGCGCCGCCACGCTGCTGATGGCGTGGGTCGTCCTTTGGCTGCGCGCCGATGCGGTGATTGCCGGCACAGCGGTCACCCTGCTCGCCCTCGGCCTGACCGGCACGCTGTACCGTGCGCTCTACGGTGCGCAGGGCGCAGCGTTGTCGGTTCCCACGTTGGCGCCAGTGGCGGTGCCGGGGCTACACCAGTTGCCGTGGATCGGACCGGCGTTCTTTGAGCAACCGCTCGCCACGTACGCGTTGTACGCTATGGCGTGTGGCCTCTGGTGGTGGCTGCCGCGCACCCACGCCGGCTTGGCACTGCGCGCCACAGGTGAACGGCCGGATGCCGCGCTGGCCGCTGGCATTTCTCCGGTGACGGTGCGCGCGTGGGCGCTGCTCTTTGGCGGGGCGATGGGCGGTCTTGCCGGTGGCGTACTGGTTCTCGCACAGGTCGGCACGTTCGCCGAGGGAATGTCGGCGGGCCGCGGGTTCATCGCGATTGCCATCGTGGTGCTGGGACGATGGTCGCCCGTGGGTGTGGCACTCGCTGCCTTGCTCTTCGGCAGCGCCAGTCAGCTGCAGTATGTCTTTCAGTCGCTGGGCTGGCCGGTGCCGTATCAGCTGTTCCTGGCCCTTCCGTACGTCCTCACACTCCTCGTGCTTGCCGGCACGCAGCGCCGCGCCGCCGCACCTGCGTCGCTGGGAGCACCGCTCGACACGGCACCATAACACGATTGGCTTGAGAGACGGGGGCACGTCGTCCGTGCCCCGTGAGGATCATCGTGTGACGCACGCCAGTCCGTCGCTGCGCCAGATGGAGCGCCACGTGCCCTGCTCTCGCGCCACGAGTTCGAGTTGCAGGGTGCGCGTGCCTTCGCGCGCCACGGCGAGCACGGGTCCACGGTCAGTGAGCAGCGCCGCCAGCAGGTCCCACGACTCCACGACCTCTTCGTCACCTGCCACGCGCGCCATGTAGCGCGGCTGGTCGTTCTCGAGCACGATGAAGCGCAGTTCCTCATGCGCGGTGGCTTCGAGATTCCGCAGCCGCGCCACGCGGGCAACGGTCACCGGGCCGGTGGGCAGGCGCACGACCCACGCATCGCGAACGACGACGGGCAGCCCCCGATACTCCATGGCCGCTGCGGAGTCGGGAAGTGTGTTGGCCGCGCGCTGAATGCGCGCGACCGTGCGCTGCGAATCGGCATGGGCCAAGTCTTCGAGTGCGTCGATCAGCACTGGACGCGCGTGGAGCGAATCGAGCGCGAGACTCCATCCGCCGGGGGCGCCAGTGACGCGCAGCAGCGCACGGGTCGCGCACGGCAACGCACGCACATCGCGCAACGCGACCGGAACGCCGACGGAATCGTAGCCGACAACGCCGATGCGCAACGGAAGTGCCGTGGTATCGGCCCGAAAGAGCAGCGCGTCGCCGCGCCGGGCGTTTTCGATGGCGAGGAACGAGCCAATGGCGCTTGGCCACGGGAGCTGCGGCAACCCGTTGACCATCGGCGGCGCCGAGTCTGCTGCAGCGCCGCTCGCGGCCGGTGTGCCGTCGCGCGCCGGGGCACCACAGGCGACCAGGCTCGCGAGCAAGACACCGAGTAGTCGTTGGCGCCACGCGCGCCACGGACCGTGTGCGGCGCGATGCATCAGACGCGCGGCGGCAGGAACGGACCGCCCAAGTCGAAGTGCCAAGCGTCGCGTCGTTCCCCGGTGCGGGGATCTTTCAGCGGCTTGAACTGCAGACGCTCCACGGGAAAACGGATATCCCGTGCCACGGCAATCAGGCGTTCGCGGTCCACCGAGACGAGGTGCGCCATGGCGCGTCCCTTCCACACGTGGCGATGCAACCAGAGGCCGCCTGACATTGCGTGCATCATTCCTTCGCGGCGGAGCACAAACTCACGCCAAGGTGGCTCAGCCGGCCAGCGTGGTTCGGGAAATCCTACTGACAGCCGATCAGCCCTTCGACGGTGGCCGGCGTCTGCGCCGAAACATTGCCCTGGTACAGCGCGCAGGTGAGCGGCGCCGAGGCCGGATGCGTGGCGATCGCGGCCCATCCGGAAGCGGTCGCTGATGTGATAGTCAGCACAACACCAGGGGACCTGCTGTATGACAGGTCCGCGGGATCGGGCGCGTATGTAGAGAAGTCGTAGAAGTACGCTTCCTGCGCGGTTGCGAGGTTGCGGAGATCCGACTTGAGCGCCGCCGCGTTGGCCTTGCCCTTGGTGTTCTGGAACTTCGGAATCGCGATCGCGGCAAGGATGCCGATGATGACGACCACGATAAGCAGTTCGATCAGCGTAAATCCGCGACGGTGGGGTGTCATGACCGATGGGCTGCGCGAGTTCGAATTGTGTTCTAGATCACAGGAAAACTCAGTCCCCAAGCTCTTCAGCAAGGACTGCCATCTCCAAGAGAACGCAACCGCTGGGCCACGTCGCTTTGCGGATTCTAAACGTATAAGCGCCAATGACTTGCCACGCAAGGGAGAAAGAGAGCCTGTTCGGGATGGTCACTCGTTTCGCCAAGACCCTCGCAAGCTGCGAGGATAAACCATCAGCTCTTGCAGTCGAGCCAGTTGTCGCCCACGCCAATATCAACGACCAGCGGCACATCCAGCGTGACGGCGGTCGTCATCTCCCGGTCGACGAGCGCGCGCAGCGCGTCGATCTCCGCGGGAGGCGCCTCGAAGACCAGTTCGTCATGCACCTGTAGAAGCATCGTCGCCTGCAGGCCGGAGGCCGCAAGCGCATGGTGAATGTGAATCATCGCCACTTTGATCAAATCGGCCGCTGAGCCCTGAATGGGAGAGTTCTGGGCTGTCCGTTCGCCAAAGGCGCGGATGTTGAAGTTGCGATCCTGCAATTCGGGGATGTATCGCCGGCGACGGAAAATGGTCTCCACGTAGCCACGCTGCTTGGCCTGCGCCACGGTGCTGTCGAGGAAGGCTCGCACGCCGGCAAAGCGCTCGAAGTAGGTGTCGATGAAGGCCCGCGCTTCGGCATGCTCGATCTTCAGCTGCCGCGAGAGGGAATGCGCGCCCTGTCCGTAGATCGTGGCGAAGTTGATGGTCTTGGCGCGCGCACGCATCTCGGAGGTCACGGCATCGAGCGGCACGCCAAAGATCACCGCGGCGGTCTGCCGGTGAATGTCACCGCCTGCCTGGAAGGCCGAGACGAAGGCCGGATCGTGCGAGAGGTGCGCAAGGAGGCGCAGTTCGATCTGCGAATAGTCAGCGGCCAGCAGCTTCCATCCCTCGCGCGGCACGAAGCCGCGGCGAATCGCTTTTCCGAGCTCTCGGCGAATTGGGATGTTCTGCAGGTTGGGATCGGACGACGAGAGACGGCCGGTGCTCGCCACCGTCTGGTTGAACGAGGTGTGCAGACGTCCGGTCCGCGGATTCACCAGCGCGGGAAGCGTGTCGAGATACGTGTTCTCGAGCTTGGCCAGCTCGCGATACTCCATCAGGAGCGTTGGCAGGGTGTGCCCTTCGTCGGTCAGTTCCTGCAACACCGACGCGTCGGTTGACGGCCCGGTGGCGATCTTCTTCTTGATGGGAAGCCCGAGCTTGCCAAAGAGGATTTCGCGCAGCTTGGGGTTGGAGTTGATGTTGAACTCCTCGCCGGCCTCCTGATAGATCTGCTGCTCGACCGCGCCGCGTTCCCGGGCGAAGCGTTCCTTCAACGACGCAAACCACCGGACGTCGATCGTGATGCCGGCCCACTCCATATCGGCCAGCACGCCCACGAGGGGCAGTTCCACCTCCGCCAACAGTCCCGTCAGGGCGTGCTCCTCGAGCCGCGGCGTGAAGAGCGCGCGGAGGTGCAACGCGACATCGCTGTCGGCACACGAGTAGTCGCGCGCCGTTTCAACCGGCACTTCATCGAACCCGATGGCGTTCTTGCCCTTGCCGCAGAGCTCGTCGTACCCGGTCATCGACCGGCCAAGAAACTCCAGCGCCAGCGCATCGATGGCGTGCGAACGGCGCCCCGGATCGAGCACGTAGCTCGCCAGCATCGAGTCGAAGTCGAGCCCGCGCAGTGTCACGCCGGCTCTGCGGAGCACGAGCAAATCGTACTTGGCGTTGTGCGCCGTCTTCGTGACCGCCGGATCCTCGAGCATCGCCCGCAGCGGGGCGACGGCGTCGCTCAGCAACGGCGGGAGGTTGCGAATGGCGGCGTGCTCTGGCACCGGCGCGAGATCGCCGAGGTCGAGATCACCCTGTCCCGCCCGTGTGCCGCGATGCGCAAACGGGAGGTAATAGGCCTCGCCCGGCACCACGCCGATGGACAGCGACACGAGGTTCGCACGCATCGGCGTGACCAGCGGCGGGGCGCCGGCATCCAGGATGGTCTCGGTATCGACCGCAATGCGCCCCACTGCACGACAGCGTGCGACGAGTTGCTGCAGTGCCTCCACCGTATCGACGGTAACGTACCGGGTGTCGGTGACCGGCAGCGGCACGGTGGACACCGTGGTGGACGCCGTGGTGGACACCGCGGGGGTCACCGGCGTCACGTCCCCGGCGGCGGCAGCCTGCACGCCCGCCTTGCGCGCCGCCGTGGTGAACTCCAGGTGCACAAACAGGTCGCGCAACCGCGCCCAATCAGGCGTCTCGAGGGTCAGCGCCGGCAAGTCGAGGGTCAGCGGCAAATCGTCGCGAATTGTTACTAATTCTTTTGACAGGGTGCCGTTGGCGCCGAACTCACGCAGCGCGTTGCGTGCCCGCGTCGGTTCGATGGCGTCGACATGCGCGAGCATGTTCTCCAGCGGTCCCCATTTGGTGATGAGCTCGACGGCGCCCTTGTCGCCGATTCCCTTGACGCCAGGCACGTTGTCGGACGCATCACCCTTGAGCGCCAGAAAATCGATGACGCGGTCAGCCGGCACCCCGAGCCGCTCCGCCACGTTGCCGGTGTCATACCACTTCTCCGTGGTCGCGCCCGGACGGCCGTGCCACGGGTTCAGGATCCAGACGCCGGGACGCACGAGCTGCGCGAAGTCCTTGTCGCCCGACACGATCACGACATTCACGCCGGCTTCCACCGACTGCCGGGCCAGCGTGCCAATGACGTCGTCGGCCTCGTACCCCTCGAGCGAGAGCACGGGAATCTTGTAGCCGGCAAGCAGTTCCTCGACGCGCGTCACACCTTCGTCGAAGTCCACCTGTTGCTCGGCCTCAAGCCGCTCCCGCGTGGCCTTGTAGGCCGGATACAGCTCGTGGCGAAACGACAGCCCTTTGTCGTGCACCCACCCCAGATATTCGGGTTTGTGCTTCTCGATGAGGCGCGCGATGAAATCGTTGGTGCCGCGCGCGATGGAGGTATTCTCGCCGCGACTACTGCGAAGGGGCTGCTGGCCGAGGGCGAAGAAGGCGCGGTAGATCAGCGCATAGCCGTCGACGAGGAAGAGGCGGGGCGCCTGAGGTTGCGACATACGCTCAAACTTGGACGGCGGGTCGGGGGAATACCAGCCAAAACGGTCGCGGCCGCCCATCCCGGAGGGAGAGGCGGCCGTGGCGCAGTATGTGGTTCGCTCGGCTGGTCGCCGTCAGACAGAGATCACGGCCGAGGCGGCGAGACCCTTGTCTCCCGTCTTGACCTCGAACTCCACGGTCTGGCCCTCGGCGAGGGTCTTGAACCCGTCCATCTGGATGGCCGAGAAGTGCACGAAGACATCGTCGCCGCCATCCTGCTCGATAAACCCGTAGCCCTTGGCATCATTGAACCACTTCACCTTCCCCTTCTGCATTGCCCCCTCCTGCGCCCGGTGAACCGTCGCGCGTCTCAGCCGGCAGGGCAGCCGGCCCGCGCAATTGTTCTACGACCGCCAGGCGCGGGTGTCAAGCACGCGCGCGCCTCCCCTCTGACCGGCGCGGACGCTACCGAGTGGTCTTCCGCTGCCACTGCGACATGAACTCCATTTCGCTCGCGTTCGTCAGGCGCCAGCGGCCAAACCCCGTCTGATCATAGAAGACGAGCTGCACGTTCTGCGCGCGGTACTCCCACACCTGGGAGCGACCGCGGTCGCCAAAGCCGCTCAGCCCCTGATCGTAGACCTGGTCGGGCTCGCCAAGTCCGAGAAAGACCTTGCCTCGATCGGTCATCCAGCCTGGCGTTCCTTCCTCGCGGAATCGCGACGTGACGAGGAGCAGTCGGCCGAAATACTCGAGGAGATCCTCGTTGACGGGGGTTAACGGACTGGTGTCCGTGGCCTTCACGAAGGCAATCCATGCGTCCGGCCGCGCTTCAGGCGTCGTGTCGCGCAGCACCTTCAGGCGGTAGGGCGAGGCATACCAGCGCAGGTAGACGAGCATGTCCTCGAACTTTGCCACCGGCAGCCCTTCGCCAAACGCCACGAACACCGGCGCATGCGCCGTGTCGGTGGACGCCGTCGACCACAGTGAAATCACGCTGACACCGATACCGACCTTGGTCACCGGCACGGAGACGACACCGCTGAACAGGTCGCCGTGGCGCGGCAGCACGGTCGTGCTCGTCCAGAGTACGCGCCCTGCGTCGTTGCGCACCGAGAGCGAGAGGGGCAACTGCGCGCCCTCACCGTAGCCTTCGACATAAAGTGCGATGGTGCTGTCGCGGCCAAAGATCGCCGTGGCGCGCGGATTGGCGACGAGTTCGGCCACGGCCGCACGCGAGCGGCGCGGCGCGGCGCGCAGAAACGGCACGGGCGTGGACAGCGACCCGCCAGCACCCAGACGCGGAACGGTCAGCAGCATCTCCTGCGTGCTGGTTCGGCCACTCCCGTCATCCCGCACCGACACGGCGAGCGCATACTGCCCGGGCGCCAGCAGCATCCCCTGCTGGAAGACGACGCTCTCGTCCATCCGGCTGGTTTCCTTGAACGCCCCCACCCGCACCACCTCGTGGGCGTCGATGTCCTTCACCACCACGCCGCCCTGACGCAGCGTGATGGAGGCCGTGTAACCGGCAACGAACCGGTCGTTGTCCCTCGCAAATGACAGCGCGGCGTTGACGAGGGAGAGCCCAACCGTCACATCGGTTGAGTCGCCGGACGCCGAGGCGAGATACGACACCGCACCGACGAACGGCATCGGCGCGCCAGCGGCAAGAAATCCCATCTGCGTGTAGAGCCGCGTGGCGTCAAACTCCGGCCCTGCACTGAACGGCCGGACGGCCTGAGCCCCTGCGGTGCGCAGTGCCGGGGTGCCGGAGGAGGGCGCGGACCGGCCGCCACAGGCCGCCAGCAGACCGAACGCCGCGGCCAGCAGAACGCCGCGAGTGGGCGCAATTCGAGAAGACTGGTGGGCCATTGTGTATCCAGTACCCCGGAAATTGACGTAAGGTCACGCGCATTGCTTGCCAGCACCGTGCCCTACCGTTAGGTTCGCCGCGTGGCTCGCGACCCCCTCGTCGGCACGACCGTTGCCGGTTATCTCTTGCTCGACCGCGTTGGAGAAGGTGGCACTGCCACCGTCTACAAAGCCGAGCATCCAGAACACGGTTCCGTTGCGGTAAAGGTACTGCGTGAACGTCTGCGCCAGGACCGGACCGCGGTTGCGCGGTTCGTCCGCGAGGCCACCTTTGGCACGCGCGTGATCCACCCCAAGGTGGTGCGCACCATCGAAACGGGCCAGTCGCCCGAAGGGCTGCATTACCTGGCCATCGAGTGGGCCCCGGGTGAGATCCTCGAGGGATACGCCAAGCGCAACGCGCCCCTGGCCCCGGATGAGGTGTCCACCGTCATTCAGCAGATCGCCGAAGCGGTGAACGCCGCGCATGCGGCGGGGATCGTGCACCGCGATCTGAAGCCGGAAAACCTGATGTACGACCCGGCGTCGCGCGGCGTGAAGCTGCTCGATTTCGGCATTGCCACGGCCACTGACGTTTCTCCCGACGAGCGACTCACCCGCGCCGGGTTCTTTGTGGGCACGCTGATGTATGTGGCCCCCGAGGCGCTTTCCGGCGAGGTGGTCACCCCGGCCGCCGATCAGTACAGCCTGGCCACCATTGCCTACCTGTTGCTCAGCGGTGCGCTGCCCTACACGGCACGGACGCCGCGCGAGATGTTCACCCAGTTGCTGTCGCAGCCGCCAATGGCCCTGAACAAGGCCAAGCCCGGACTGGTTTACTCGGTAGCGGTCGAGCAGGTGGTGATGAAGGGGCTCGAGCGCGCTCCCAAAAGCCGCTACGCCGATGTCCTCTCGTTCTCTACCGCGTTGGCAGAGACGCTTGCCGCCCCTGACGCCGTGGGTGGGCCCGATGGTGGCGGGTTCTTTGGCAAGATGAAGGGCCTCTTCCGCCGCGACTGAGTCGCGGCGGTTGTGTTTTCAGCGTGGCGCCGACGGATGCGGCTCGACGATGTCGAGCGGCAGCCAGACGGTAAACGTCGCGCCCGCCCCGAGTTCGCTGGCCACGGTAATGTCTCCGCCCAGCAGACGCGCCAGCCGCCGCGAGATGGAGAGACCGAGTCCCGTACCGCGGCGCATCGAGTCCCCGCGCGCCGCCGCGTTCACCTGCTCGAACTCCTCAAAGATCCGGTCGTGGTCCTTCTCCGCGATGCCGGTGCCCGTGTCGCTGACCTGCAGCGCAATGAACGAACCTCCTTCGGCGAGCAACGGCCGACGGCGGGACTTCCCGACGACCTGCGCCACGGAACCATCGGGCACCTGCACCGCGCGCACCGTGATTATGCCGGATGGCGTAAACTTGATGGCATTCCCCAGCAGGTTCACCAGAATCTGGCGGAGATGCGTTGGGTCGGTGTCGACCTTCGGAAGTGAGGCCGGTACGGCGATGCTGAAGGTGAGTCCTTTTTCGTTGAGGAGCGACTC